>JANOSR010000001.1:0-6484 GCA_031415935.1 Steroidobacteraceae bacterium
CCAGCTCGAATCCCTGACCATCGACCTGGTTCGCGTTGATCAGCGTATTAAAGTTCGTCCCGCCGCCGACCGCCGTCAGCTGCTGGTCGTCCATCGTGTACTTGTAGACCGTGAAGCTCAGCCGCCCGCGGTCGTCGAACAGGCTGGTCTTGACGCCGGCCTCGTAAGAGATGATGGTTTCAGGACTCGCGACCGACACGGTATTGCCGAAAAGGATCCGCCCCTGAATGCTCGGAGCCCGGTAACCCTTCGCGACGCGCGCAAACACGTTGGTGTCGTCGCTGAGCGACCAGGTGCCGCTGATGTCCCAGCTCAGGTCCTCGTCGGACGGTGAAACGCTGATCGGGCCGAGCGGGAAGGGGCCGAACGGTGATACGAAGCGCTGGGCGGTGAAATCCTTCTCATCATCCGTATAGCGCAGTCCGCCGCGCAGCGTGAACGAGTCGGATATGTCGTAGTCGACCGAGCCGAATACGGCCCAGGCCTGGTTCTCCTGGCGCTGCCGCGCGGAGCCGTTCTGGACTCCATTCGCGAACGTGTTGTAGCTGAAACTGTCGATCGTGATGTCTTCATCGAAGTAGTAGACGCCAGCCTGCCAATCGAATGCGCCCCATTCGCGCGACTCCCAGCGGAACTCCTGCGTGAATTGTTCGTGCTTCGGCAAGCCGTCGGCCGATTCGGCCGGGAACGGGATGAAGCCCGGGCCGGAAACGGGTGGCGGGCCGATGAACGCCGCGCCGTAGCCGCCGTCTATGTCGCCACGACTGAAGACGTCGACCGTCTCGTAGCCCGTCACCGAGTGCAGGGTGACGCGGTCGAAATCCCAGCGCAGGCGGACGCTGCCGCCGGATGAGTCGAGGGTCTGGTCGTTGCGCCCGTCCGTGGACACCGACTCGGGCTGGAAGCCGCTGACCAGGTTATTCGTGCCCGATTCGATGATATTGGCGCGGAACATGCGCGCCGAGCCATCGAGACTGCGTGCGTGCACGTTGAAGAGAGCGCTGAACGTGTCATTCGGCTCGTAGAGGAACTGAAGCCGTCCGGCGAATTCGTCGAAGCCTTCGAATGCATCCTTGTCGATGACACCGACCGGGGCAGGCCGGACATTGTCGACCCAGTTGTCACGGTGCTGGTACATGCCGGAGAACCTGGCCGACCAGTGTTCGCCCAGCGCGCCGCCGACCGCGCCCTCGACATTCGCCGAGCCATCGTCACCGTAGCTCGCCTGCACATAGCCGCCCGCATCCCGCGAGGGGCGAACCGAGTTGAACTTGACGACGCCGGCCGGTGTATTGCGGCCAAATAGCGTGCCCTGCGGGCCGCGGAACATCTCGACCATCTCCAGATCGAAGACCGGGAAGCCCTTCAGGATCGGGTTTTCCTGGACGACATCGTCGTAAACCAGGGACACCGGCTGCGATGCATTCAGGTCGAAATCCGTATTGCCGAGTCCGCGGATATAGAAGCGGGGGAACGCGCGGCCGAATGACGATTCGATCAACAGGCTCGGCAGCCGCCCCGACAGGAAACGGATGTCGTCGCCGCCGGATCCCAGGATGTCCAGCTTCTCGCCGCCGACTGCGGTGACCGAAACAGGCACGTCCTGGACGTTCTCGCTGCGGCGCTGGGCCGTGACCATGACGTCATCGAGTGTCGTTGGCGGTGTCTGTGCCCAGGCGGCGGGCAGTGGCAATGCCATGGCGATCGCGGCGGCGAGGCTGCGACGCGCGAGCCGCCCACCATTCTCTGCGTTACCCATTTTCTGACTCCCCTTGGAACTGGCGCGGACCGGGATATCCGGGCGCGGAGTTTTCGGTGGAGTGTAGCGGAGTCGCGTGGCCGTGCAATGGCCACGCGAGTCAAGGGACGGAGGACCCGTCCTTACTTGATCTTGGATTCCTTGTACGGCACGTGCTTGCGGACGACCGGATCGAACTTGCTGAGCTCCATCTTCTCGGGATGCAGGCGCTTGTTCTTGGTGGTCGTATAGAAGTGGCCGGTTCCGGCCGAGGAGACGAGTTTGATCTTGTCGCGCATGTCGGTTCCTCAGACGTGGGTGCCGGCGGCCCGCAATTCCGCCAGCACGACATCGATGCCCCGCTTCTCGATCGTGCGCAGGCCGCGGGTCGACAGCCGCAGCGTGACCCAGCGACCCTCGCTCTCGACCCACAATCGCTGGGCACGCAGATTCGGCAGGAAACGTCGGCGCTTCTTGATATTCGAGTGCGACACTTTATTGCCGCTCCTGGGCCGCTTGCCGGTGACCTGACAGACTCGGGACATGACCTGGACTCCGCTGGCTAAGCTACCCGTAAAACAGCCGCGTATTAGACCAGCCGGGGGCTGCAGCAGTCAAATCAGTCTTTGGCGGTCAAATCAGGCCTTTTTCCGCGAGGGAAGTGCAGTTTCCGTCGCCGATGATCAGGTGATCCAGCAGCCGGATCTCGACCAGCGCCAGGGCGTCGCGCAGGCGCGTCGTGATGATTTCGTCGGCCTGACTGGGCTCCGCCACGCCGGAAGGGTGATTGTGGGCCAGGATCACCGCAGTGGCATTGCGGGAGAGTGCCTGCTTGACGACTTCGCGCGGGTGCACGCTTGCGCCGTCCACCGTGCCGCGAAACAACTCCTCGCAGATGATCAGCCGGTGCCGGCTGTCCAGGAAAAGGCAGCAGAAAACCTCGTGTTCCCGGTCGCGCAGCCGCGCAATCAGGTATTCGCGGACGGCACGCGGGCTCTGCAGCACGGGTCCGGCCTGCAAGCGCTCCAGGTGGTGACGGCGCACGATTTCGAGCGCGGCCTGCAATTCGGCCCAGCGCATCGGGCCGACGCCGCGCTGTTTGCAGAGCGCATTTCGCTCCGCCGACAGGACACTCCGCAGCGAGCCGAAGCGGACGAGCAGGGAGCGCGCGACATCGAGCGCCGTCATTCCGCGCGTGCCGTGACGCAGCCAGATCGCGAGCAGTTCTGCCTCGGTCAGCGCTCCGGATCCCATCTGCAACAGCTTTTCGCGCGGCCTTTCGGCAAGCGGCCAGTCCCTGATCTGCATTCGAACCTCCCGGAGGCAGTCTGCGGTCAGGCCCGCCGTGCCGCGGGTCGCAAATGGCGCCGGTTGCGGGAGTAAGGGGCGCGGCCGGGCGATCCGGGACATGACTCCAGAACCGGCGGTTATCCGTCGTTGGCATGGATACCGGCCCGCGGGGATAATCGGACCATGGACAAGCCAACGCCACGCCCGGTGCGGATCCTGCTCGGCGTAACCGGGGGGATCGCCGCCTACAAGAGTCCGGACCTGGTCCGGCGCCTGCGCGAGCGTGGGGCCGAGGTCCAGGTTGTCTTGACCGGGGGCGCCGGGCGATTCATCACGGCCCTGACCCTGCAGGCTGTGTCCGGACGGCCGGTGCGGGATGCGCTATGGGACGAAGCTGCCGAAGCGGCGATGGGCCACATCGAACTTGCGCGCTGGGCGGACGCGGTGCTGGTCGCACCGGCGACCGCTGATTTCCTGGCGAGGCTCGCTCACGGACACGCGGACGACCTGCTCTCGACGCTTTGCCTGGCGACGTCGGCGCCCCTGTATCTTGCGCCGGCGATGAATCAGCAGATGTGGGCGAATCCCGCGACCGCCGCCAATGTGGCGCTGTTGAAGGATCGTGGCGTCACGATCCTCGGGCCCGGCGAGGGCGATCAGGCCTGTGGCGAAACAGGCCCCGGGCGCATGCTCGAGCCGGAACAGCTCGCCGAGCTCACACTGTCGCGACTTTCCACGAACCGCGTGCTCGCGGGACAGAGGGTCGTCGTCAGCGCGGGCCCGACCCGCGAGCGCCTGGATCCGGTGCGATTCATCAGCAACCGCAGCTCCGGGAAAATGGGCTACGCCGTAGCCCAGGCGGCCCGGGACCCCGGGGCAACCGTCGTCCTGGTCAGCGGCCCGGTGGGCATCGACCCGCCGCCAGGCGTCGAATTCGTGGCCGTCGAGAGCGCCCAGCAGATGTACGACGCGGTGCACGGTGCCCTTGCCGCCGCCGACATCTACATTGGCGCCGCTGCGGTCGCCGACTACCAGGCGCCGGCGGTCGCGGCGCAGAAGATCAAGAAATCGTCGGACAGGATGCAGCTCGAGCTCGTCAGGGCGCCGGACATCCTTGCATCCGTCGCGGCACTCACGTGCGGCCGGCCATTTGTCGTCGGTTTCGCGGCCGAGACCGAGAATGTCGAGGAGAACGCACGCGCGAAGCTCGTGCGCAAGCGGGCGGACATGATCGCGGCAAACCGGGTCGGCGACGGACTCGCATTCGATTGCGACGACAACTCGCTGCTGGTCCTTTGGGCCGGCGGCCGTGAGGAGATCGCCAGTTGCGGGAAGTCCGAGCTTGCTCGCCGGCTGGTGGCGCTAATTGCGCAGGTCCGCGGCTCGCGAAGGCGTGCAGGCGCCGTCGCAGCGGCCCACGGCTGAACGGGCGCATGACAGCTGCCCGGCGGCTCATGATCCGCGTCCTCGATCCGCGCGTCGGGGGCGAGATCCCGCTACCCAGCTATGCGACGGACGGATCGGCGGGTCTCGACCTGCGTGCCTGCCTGGACGCGCCGATCACATTGGAACCGGGCCAGACCCATCTGGTGCCGACCGGATTCGCAATCCACCTGGAGGATCCCGGACTTGCCGCGGTTTTGCTGCCGCGCTCCGGCCTGGGTCACAGGCACGGCATCGTGCTCGGCAATCTGGTCGGGCTGATCGACTCCGACTACCAGGGTCAGGTGATGGTTTCGGTCTGGAACCGCGGCAACCATCCCTTCACGATTGCACCCGGTGAGCGAATCGCCCAGATGATCATCGTTCCGGTGGTTCAGGTCGAACTCGAGGTCGTTTCGGAGTTCGACGAATCCGCGCGCGGCGCGGGCGGATTCGGAAGCTCGGGCCATTGAGGAATCTCAGCGCGGCGCGATCGCCTTCAGTTCCTTGAAGCGCTTGATGTCCGCTCCGAATGTCGCGCGGATGGTTTCGCGTTCGAGGCGCTTCTTCTCGAAGTTCTGCTGCTGCGTCCCGATGTCGGACGTCGAGCGCTGCAGGTCGAGCGCAAGCTCCTCGGGCAGCGACTGCGCGTCCGGCTCCTTGCTGCGCGGCAGGAAACGCGAAGCCTGCTTGTCGAATTGTGCAAGCTTTGCCCGCAGATTCGCGAGCGATTGTTCCTGGATGGTCAACTGCGCTTCGATGAGCTCGAGGCGCCGATCACGCAATACCTCGATTTCTTCCACCGACTGGTAGACCTGAAGCAGGGTCCGATCGCGTTGCTTCTGATTCTGGATGTCCTTGGCTGCCTTGTCCGCCGCGGCCTTGGCGCGCGCCTCCTCTGGAGTCACGATGCCTTCTTCGTGGCCCACGGCCACGCCATGGCGGTTCAAAATGTCACGATCCTGTTCGGCGTATTCCGGTGGAATGCTGTCGCCGTAGTGGACCTGGCCGTTCTTGTCGACCCAGCGGTAGAGCTTTTGCTTGGTGTCGGATGCCGCATCGGCGACGCCCGCCAGCAAGGCGAGCATCAGCGCAGGCAACAGTGCTCTCGTCGACCAGGCATTCATCCGGGGGACCTCTGACGACATATTCTGCCCCTTACGGAGGGGGCGACCGTAAATACATCACGCTTCGCCGTCGACACCATAGCGCGACCGGTAGTTCCTGAGACCGGCGAGGTCATCGGGGCGTCCGGCCGTCTCCAGGTGCTCGATGATGTCACCGAGTGTGATGATTCTAATGACGGGGATGCTGAATGCCGTCTGAACTTCCTGGACCGCCGAAATGGCCCCCTGGCCACGCTCCTGCCGATCCAGCGCCACTACGACACCCGCCGGAATCGCGCCGGCCGCGCGAATGAAATCAATGGACTCGCGTATGGCGGTGCCGGCCGTGATGACATCGTCGACGATCAGCACACGCCCGGTCAGCGGCGCCCCGATCAGGCTGCCGCCTTCGCCGTGCAACTTGGCCTCCTTGCGGTTGAAGGCGACGGGCACATTGCGGCCATGCCGCTCGGCGAGGCCGATTGCAGTCGCAGTCGCGAGCGGGATGCCCTTGTACGCGGGCCCGAACAGCATGTCAAAGCCCGTACCCGAGTCGACGATCGCCTGCGCATAACAGGCACCGAGTGTGCCGAGGGCGAGGCCATCGTTAATGAACCCGGCATTGAAGAAGTACGGGCTCACGCGGCCCGACTTGAGTGTGAACTGCCCGAAGCGCAACACCTGTTGCGTGAGGATCAGGTCGATGAACTCTTTCTGGTGGGTGCGTATCATGGCGCATCGGCCGCGGAGCCAGCATGCGCATCCTCACGCTCAACTGCAACGGCATCCGGTCCGCGGCCCGCAAGGGGCTGTTCGACTGGCTTCCATCCCAGTCGCCGGATGTCGTCTGCCTGCAGGAGACCAAGGCGCAGGTGCACCAACTCAAGGACGACGACTTCCGGCCGGACGGGTATCACTGTTACTACTT
>JANOSR010000002.1:0-2028 GCA_031415935.1 Steroidobacteraceae bacterium
GCCGGCGATCCGGCCCGTGAGCATACAACCACCGAGGAAGGTTCCCTCGAGACTGCGCTTGCCATTCATTCCTCCGCCACCGAATCCGGCTGCCTCGCCGATCGCGAACAGTCCATCGATCGGCTGGCCACTGCGATCGAGTACCCGGCACTCGAGGTCGGTCTGGATGCCGCCCATGCTCTTGCGGCTGATCACGTACTCGCGAATAGCCATCAACGGTCGCGCGCCTGGATCCAGGATCTTCTGGAACTTGCAGGTCCGCAACCGGTCGCCCGGCCAGCGTCGCGCGAAGGCGATGCGCCGCAGTTGCTCGTCATTGTGGAAGCGCGGCCCGCGCTCGATTGCGGCATCGTAGCCCGTGGCGGCCGCATCGACCGTTGCGAGGTCGACGACGTATTCGCCATTGAGCGCATTCATGCGCTCGACCAGCTCGGGCAGTGTGTCGGCGAGCACGATGTCTTCGCTGTTACGCGTCAACTCGTCGTAGAGCCAGCGGTTTCCGAACAGCAGGTCGCGCGCAACCGAGAGCCGCCGCCGGTCCCTGAACGCGGGATTGAATTCCGCACCCGACACCGCGAGTTCCTTCAGGGCGATCTTCCGATTCAGCAGCTGCCAGCTGTAACCGCCGGGTTGCCTGCAGATCTGCGCCACCAGGTCGTGCGTGTCGTAGCCAGCCACGAGCGGCATCGGGCCGATGCGTTCGCCGCGCGCATTGAGCCAAAGCGCGGATTTCGGCGGCACCAGCGAAAGCCCGTGGCCAGGCTTGCGCGGCCGCCAATGCCGGATGCCGGCGGCGTAGTTCCATTGCCAGTCCAGGTGCGTGACCCTTGCCCCCACGGCGGCGGCGGCAACGTGCAGCGTTCCGTCGGCAAATCGGTGCGATCCATTCAGGATGACAGCCGGCGGATCGCCCCAGTCGGCATGCCAGTTCTGCCGCACGCGCTCCAGATCGCCGTTGATTCCGCCGGCGGCGATGACGACCGATTCAGCCGCGACCTCGAAGGGCCTTCCATCCGGCTCGATTACCCCGTTCAGGCCGGTGACGCGGCCGCCACCAGTCACGAGTGAATCGACGCGATGGCCAAAGCGGAATTCGAGCAGCTCGCGCCGCGGGTGATTCAGCAGGCGGCTTGTCAGCGTCTCGACCAGAGCTTTGCCGGTTCCCCAGACAAAGTGGAAGCGCGGAACGGAGTTTCCCGGCTGATACAGGCCTCTTTCGACCCACATCGGCATGGGCATGAACTCGACACCTATTCCCGTAAGCCAGACATAGATGTCCGGAACGCAGCGTTCGACATAGGCCCTGGCCCAGGCGCGCGGCCAGTGGTGCTCAGGCCCCAGTTCGCCCCAGGCCAGCCAGTCCTGCAGACCCAGGGCAACGCTGTCGCGGATCCGGTAGCGCTTCTGCAACGGCGTGCCGGCGAACCACAGCCCGCCGAATGACTCCCGGGCGAGGCCGCCCAGATTCTCTTCGGTGTCGCGGTCAACCAGCAGTACGCGCCGGCCGCGGTCGAGGGCTTCGAGCGCGGCGGTGATGCCCGCGATGCCGGCGCCGGCGATCGCAACGTCGGTGGCATGGCGGGCGGGCGGCATGCCCGTGAATGTACACGCGCGCGAGTGCCAGAGTATATTGCTGGGCGCGGCCGGCCCCCCCAGGCTCCGCAAGAGAGCGCCGCATCGAGCGGAGCTGTACCGTGGTCGGTCCAACGGAGGGGATATGAAGACGTATTCAGTCGTGGTGCGTTCTGTTGCCGCAATGCTGTGCGGCCTGTTCGTCGTTGCGAGCGCCCAGGCGCAGTTGCTGGGCACGAAGAAAGGCAAGGGTGGCTCGGAGGTGCAGGGCGCCGCGGGCACGCAAGGCGCGCAGGGCGCGGCATCGGATCTCGAACGCTGCGACAAGCCGATGGGAGCCGTCGCCGTCGTCGAGCCGCAGGACTATGTGATGGCAGCGCTCTCGCGCTACAACCTGCAATCGCCGGTCAGCCTGATCCGGATGATGATCCAGCAGTCGAACTGCTTCATCGTCGT
>JANOSR010000003.1:0-5759 GCA_031415935.1 Steroidobacteraceae bacterium
GTGCAGCACGAAGGCGTGCTCGTTGCGGTCTTCATCCTGGGCCGCGAACTGCGGCTTGCCTTCGTCGATCAGCACGGCCTTTGACTGGCGCTGGCGCGTGGACGAGAACACGATGCGGCCGTCCGGCAGGTAGTGCGGCGCAACGTCGTGGCCTTCCTCGGCGATGAGGTTCGATGCGATCACGCGGCGCAGAGTGACAGTCGTGCGATCGTACTCATAAATGTTCCAGGTGGGCTGCTCGCTGTCCATTGCGCCGGGGATCAGTGGCATGCGCATCGCGAAGACGAGCTTGTTGCCGTCGAATGAGACATCGACGTCGCGGACATTCCACAGACCGCCAGTGACGCCGAAGGTCAGATTGCGTTCAGGCGAATCGGGCGCCGCGCGGTCACGCAGCCAGAGGTCGGAACCCGCTACGAAGGTTTCCAGCTCGCGCACGTCCTCGGTTCCATCCGGCAGCGGGCCTTTGACATAGGCAATCGGGAAATCGAGTACAACCGGATCGGGTTCCTGGCCGCTGCCGATGTTGATGTCGCCATCATGACCCGTGGCGCAGCCGCCAACGGCCAGGGCAATGGCTGCCAACAGCAAGATTCGCGATTGCATTAACGTGACGTGCATCTCAACTTCCTCGTCGTGTGCACAGCGATTCATGGCAATTCATATAACAGAATGCGGGCGCATCACTGCATCGCTGCTTTGCAGTGCCGTCTGACTTCCCTTTGGAACAAGGCATTTGCGCATTAGAGGCCTAATCATGGGTGCAGAGTAACTCGACACGCGTCACGGGTGAATGTCGCCGTTCAGAGACATTATGCGCCCCGGATCCCGCAGATATATTCGACCGCAGCCTCGCTAGCTGCGAGCGAGTGGAGCACGGAAATGCATTTGTGGCCACGCCACACCGGAATGATCGTGATGCGCGTCACCGCTGCGGTGGCGGCGCTGGCATTGGCCGTCGCAGCTGAAGCCGGCCCGCGCGAACAGGCGAAGCGGATGCACGACCGTATCGCGGGTGTGCCGCCGTCGGATGCCGTACTCGCCGCAATGGAAGCCGACATCGCTGCGGGGCAGACGCAACAGGCTGCTTTGCGCGCGATGGACGACCCGGCGTTCTATGCCGTCACGCTGAAGAACCTCGCGACACCCTGGACCAACCGCGACCAGACCGTGTTTGCGCCGCTCAATGACTACACGGCCACTGTGATCGGCATGGTGCGCGACGACGTGCCGTTCAATGAGCTCCTCTCTGGCGACATCCTCTATGTCGGCAACGCCGGTCTCGGCCTGCCGGCGGCCTCGGCGAGCAGCAACACGCATTTCGAGCAGCTCGAGACGCGCGGCATCGATCTGCGCACCGGACTGCAGCGCACGACGCAGTCGGCCGTGTATGGCATTCCCGCCGCGGCGACTGCGGGCGTGATGACGAGCCGGGCCGCGGCCCAGGCGTTCTTCATCGCCGGCACCAACCGCGCGATGTTCCGCTTCACGTTGCTCAACCAGATGTGCAGGGAGCTCGACGAGACCCAGGACACCTCGCGACCGCCGGACCGCATCCGGCAGGATGTCAGCCGCAGCCCGGGCGGCGACGCGCGGCTGTTCCTGAACAACTGCGTCGGTTGCCACTCGGGCATGGATCCGATGACCCAGGCCTTTGCCTTCTACACGTATGACGACACGCAGGGCCGGCTGCTCTACACCGCGGGCTCGGTGCAACCGAAGTACTCGATCAATGCGGACACATTCAAGTACGGCTTCGTGACGCCCGATGACAGCTGGGAAAACCGCTGGCGCCGCGGTCAGAACGCGCTGCTGGGATGGGACCAGGCACTGCCGGGCTCGGGCAATGGGGCGAAATCGCTGGGCCAGGAACTCGGCAACAGCGACGCCTTCGCCTCCTGCCAGGTCGAAAAGGTTTTCCGGACCGTTTGCCTGCGCTCGCCGACCGATACCGCCGATCGCAGCCAGATCACCTCGATGGTCGGTTCATTCCGTTCGAGCGGCTACCGCCTGAAGCAGGCGTTCGCCGACGCCGCCACTTATTGCATGGGCCAGTGAGGACAAGGTGAGCAACGGATTCAACAACCCGCTGATCCGCCTGTCGCGTGCGATTCCGCTCGCGTTCCTCGCGTTGCTCGTTGCCGCCTGTGGCGGCGGCGCGTCGACCGAGCAGAATCCCGTCGTGACCCCGCCGCCCCCGGCCGGCTACACGGGTCCGCCGCCGGCGAGCCAGGACGTGCAGGCTTTCAAACTCAATGTCTGGGACAACCTGCAGGCCAGCAACCGCTGCGGCACCTGCCACGGCGCAGGCGCGCAGGTGCCGCGCTTCGTGCGCAATGACGACATCAACCTGGCCTATGAAGCCGCCAAAGGCGTCGTCGATCTTGGCAATCCTGGCGCCTCGATGATGGTCACCAAGGTTGGTGGTGGCCACAACTGCTGGCTCGCGGCCGACTCGGCCTGCGCCGACCAGCTGACGGTCTGGATCCGTAACTGGGCCGGCCAGACGCTCGGCGGCACGCGCGGCGTGAACCTGCAGCCGCCGCCGCTCCGCGATGTCGGCGCGAGCAAGTCATTCCCTGCGAGTTCCAACGCATTTGCCGCGACGGTCTACCCGCTGCTGACGCAGTACTGCTCACGCTGTCACTCGTCGGGTGCGACGACCCCGCAGTCGCCGTTCTTCGCGGAGTCCGACGTCGACGTCGCTTACGCGGCGGTGCGCGCCAAGATCAATCTCGACACGCCGGCCGATTCGCGCCTGGTCGTGCGCCTGCGCGACGAATTCCACAACTGCTGGACCGATTGCGGCCAGAGCGCCGCGATCATGCTGGCCGCGGTCCAGGACTTTGCCGGCCGCGTGCCGGTCACGCAGGTCGACCCGCAGCTTGTGCTGTCCAAGGCATTGACGCTGTACGAAGGCACGGTCGCAAGCGGCGGCAACCGCTACGACAACGCGGCCATCGCAATCTACGAATTCAAGACCGGCACCGGCACGGTCGCGTACGACACCAGCGGCGTCGAACCGGCGCTGAATCTGACGATGTCGGGCAGCGTGACCTGGGTCGGCGGCTGGGGTATCGACATCCGTGGCGGCAAGGCCCAGGGCACGACCGCGGCCAGCCGCAAGCTGCATGACCTGATCAGGGCAACCGGCGAATACACCGTTGAGGGCTGGGTCGCGCCGGCCAATGTCGTGCAGGAAGACGCCTTCATCGTCGGCTACTCGGGCGGCACGACAGTGCGTAACTTCACGCTCGGTCAGACGATGTACAACTACGATTTCCTCAACCGCGCCACGACGACGGGCGGCAATGGCGCGCCGGCGCATTCCACGCCGGCCGCGAACGAAGTCCTGCAGGCCACGCTGCAGCACGTGGTCGCGACCTATGACCCGGTCAATGGTCGCCGCATCTACGTCAATGGCGCTCTGGCCACTCAGCCGGATCCGGTCGCCCCGGGCCTGCTGACCGACTGGAACGATACCTTCGCGCTGGTGCTCGGCAATGAAGTGTCGAGCGACCGGCCGTGGCAGGGCGTGGTGCGCATGGTCGCGATCCACAACCGCGCGCTCACCCAGGCCCAGATCCGGCAGAATTTCGATGCCGGTGTCGGCGAGCGCTTCTACCTGCTGTTCTCGGTTGCGCATCTCGTCAATGTGCCGCAAAGCTACCTGCTGTTCGAAGGCAGCCAGTTCGACAGTTATTCCTATCTGTTCAACAAGCCAGCATTCATCAGCCTGGATACGACCGTGACGCCGGACCAGCTGCCGATCCGCGGCGTTCGCATCGGCCTCAACGGCGCCGAGGCGCGCGTCGGCCAGGCCTACATCCCGCTCGATCAGACGGTCATGGCCGCGGGATACAACATCGGCGCAGTGCTTGGGTACCCGCTGTCCGACATCGGTACCGTCGTCGCGCTCGACAAGGGCCCGGCCGCGGACCAGTTCTTCCTGAGCTTCGAACGGATCGGTTCGAACACGCAGGTGCGCACCGAGCCCGCTCCGACCCCGCTGCCGCCGCCGCCTGACGGCGCCCCGGCGCCCGAAATCGGCCTGCGCACATTCCAGGAGATTTCCGCGTCGATGTCGGTCATGACCGGCGTTCCGGTGACCAACACCGCGGTCATGGACACCTACAACCGGGTGCGCGAGCAGTTGCCTACGGTGGAGAATATCGAGGGCTTCCTGTCGTCGCACCAGGTCGGCACGGCCCAGCTCGCCATCGAGTACTGCAACGAACTCGTGGACGACCCGGTGCAGCGCGCGGCGTACTTCCCGGGATTCAATTTCAACGCACCGGCGGCCTCGGCTTTCGACACGCCGGCCGAGCGCGCGCTGATCTCGGGTCCGCTGGTGGCCCGCGCGGTAGGCACGGGAATGACGACACAGCCGTCGGCGGCCGAGATCACGGCCGAGGTCGACGCGCTGATCGGAAGGCTAACCGCTTGCGGCGCCGGTTGCGCCGCGGATCGCACGCTGGTCATCGTCAAGTCGGCCTGCTCGGCAGTAGTCGGCAGCGCCAGCACGCTGCTGCAATGAGGTACTTGCACCGATGAGGAGAAAATCCAGTCGCGGGGCGCTCCATCCGGATGCGCCGCTCTGCCAGCCGGATCATCCCCGGCCCGTCACGCGCCGCCAGTTCATCTCGCAGGGTTTCATCAGCGGCGCGGCGACCGTCATCGCGCCGACCGTCTTCGGGCTGTTTGCGAATCCGCGCGCGGCGCAGGCGGCACTGTCGCCGGATCTCGAGGCGCTCAAGCAGAGCTGCGGCATCGCCGTGCAAGGCGCAGGCAAGATCCCGTTCATCTGCATCGACCTCGCGGGCGGTGCGAACATGGTCGGCTCCAACGTGCTGGTCGGCGGCACGGGCGGCCAGCTCGACTTCCTGTCGGTGGCCGGTTATGGGCGTCTCGGCCTGCCTGGCGACATGGTGCCGAATGCGCCGAATCCTGCCAGCGCGACCAACGATTTCGTGGACCGCAGCCTGGGGCTCTCATTCCACCTGGACAGCGCCTTCAAGCGCGGTATCGTCGAGCGCGTCAGCGCGACGACCGCCGCCGCAATGAACGGCGCCGTGATCCCGGCGCGTTCAGAGAACGACACCGGCAATAACCCGCACAATCCGATGTACGGCATTTTTCGTGCCGGCGCGGACGGCGAGCTGCTGACACTGATCGGATCGCAAAGCTCCGAATCGGGCGGCAACTCGATGTCACCCGCCGCCATGGTCAATGTCTCGGTTCGGCCGACCAAGGTAGACCGCACCAGCGATGTCACCGGCCTCGTGGACACGGGCAAGCTCGTGGGGCTTCTCGACCAGGACGACGCGGTGCGCGTCATGGAATCGATCCAGCGCCTGTCGGATCGCAAGCTCGCGCGCGTGGACACCGAGATCACCCGCGATGCGGTGATCAAGGACCTGGTGCGTTGCAACTACGTCAAGGCCGCCGACCTGACCGATCGCTATGGCGACCCGTCGGCGCTCAATCCCGAGCTCGATCCGGACATCGTCGGCCCGGCGGGCATTTTCACGCGCGCCGAGTTCGACAATGACTCGGAGTTCCGCAAGACCGCCGCAGTCATGAAGCTCGTCATCAATGGTTACGCTGGGGCGGGCACCATCACGATGGGTGGCTACGATTACCATGGCCAGGGCCGCGCAACGGGCGAGCTTCGCGATCTGCGGGCTGGCCGCTGCATGGGCGCCTGCCTCGAATACGCGGCGCGGCGCGGCGTACCGCTGATGCTCTATGTGTTCAGC
>JANOSR010000004.1:0-15568 GCA_031415935.1 Steroidobacteraceae bacterium
TTGAAGCCGAAGTAGCTCTCGTTGAATCCGGGCTTGCGCCGCTTGATGGCCTGCTTGACCATCGAGCCCCAGACCTTCTCCTCAGCATCGCGCTCCGCGAACAGGTCCTCGGCCGTCTCGACGGCGAGATCGATGCCCTCCTGGCGACGGTCGTCCGGGGTGCTCGGCGCCTTGGCCGCAGCTTTCGCCGTCTTTTCGCGCCGCGCGCTGCGCCCGCGATTCTCGCCGCGCACCAGGTCATCGTAATAGATGAACTCGTCGCAAACGCTGATCAGGAGATCGGAGGTCGAATTCTTGACGCCGACACCGACGACGATCTTGTTGTTCTCGCGCAGTTTGCTCACCAGCGGCGAGAAATCCGAGTCGCCGCTGATGACCACGAAGGTATCGACGTGCGATTTCGTGTAGCAGAGATCGAGCGCGTCGACGACCATCCGGATGTCGGCGGAGTTCTTGCCGGACATCCGCACATGCGGAATTTCTATCAGCTCGAAGGCGGCTTCGTGCATCTCGCCCTTGAAGTCCTTGTAGCGCTCCCAGTTGCAGTAAGCTTTCTTGACGACGATGTTGCCCTTCAGCAGCAGGCGCTCGAGCACCTTGCGGATGTCGAAGGACGGGATTTTCGCGTCGCGCACGCCGAGTGCGACATTCTCGAAGTCGCAGAAAACGGCCATGATCCGGGTATCCGATCGGGTATCCATTTGTCGCTTATTCCTCTCCGGCAGCGGGTTTCCAGGCTGAGGCCAGTTCCTGCTGCTTGCGCGGCGGCACCGGGTCGTAGTGGCTGAGTGCCAGCGTGAAACTGCCCTCGCCGCCGGTCAGCGCCTTGAGCCGGGTCTGGTAATCGGTGACTTCCGCCAGCGGCACGTATGCAGATACCACGATGCGCCCGCGCGCGCGCGCCTCATTGCCGTCGATGCGCGCGCGCCGTGTCGCAAGATCGGCCGTGATATCGCCCATCACGGTGCCCGGCGCGGTGATTTCCACGTGCACGATGGGTTCCAGCACCGTCGGTCCGGCCCTGCTCACGGCGTCCAGGAAGGCCTTGCGGCCCGCGGAAACGAAGGCGACTTCCTTTGAGTCCACCGAGTGATACTTCCCGTCGTAGACCGACACGCGGATGTCATGCATCGGGAAGCCCGCGACCGCGCCTTCGATCAGCGCATGGCGGATGCCTTTTTCGACGGCCGGTATGAACTGGTTCGGGATAGTGCCGCCGACCACGTCATCGACGAACTCGAATCCCGTGCCGCGTGCCAGCGGCTCGATCCGCAGGTATACCTCGCCGAATTGCCCGGCGCCGCCGGTCTGCTTCTTGTGGCGATGATGACCTTCGGCCGGCCGCGTGATCGTCTCGCGATAGGGAATGCGGGGCGGGCGGGTCCTGACCGCGACGCCATAGCGCTCGGTCATGCGCTCGATCATGACGCGCAGGTGCAGATCGCCCATGCCGAACAGTACGGTTTCATTCAGCCCGCTCGCGTGCTCGACGCGCACACAGGGATCCTCGATCGCCAGTTTGTGCAGCGCTTCGGCCAGCTTGTGCTCGTCGCCGCGCCGTTCCGGCTCGATCGCGAGTCCCAGCATCGCCGGCGGGTAGGCGATCGATTTCAGGTGGAAGTTGTCCTCATCGTGGGAGTCGTGCAGCACGGCGTCGAAATGCAGTTCATCGAGCTTGGCCACGGCGCAGATGTCGCCCGGCACCGCCAGCGGCATGTCGCCGTGCTCCTTGCCCTGCATCCGGAACAGGTGCGCGATCTTGACCGGCTTTCTCGCGTCACCGACAAAGAGCTGCGCGCCGCTCTTGATGGTTCCCTGGTGGACCCGGAACAGGCCCAGCTTGCCGATGAAGGGATCCATGATGATCTTGAAGACATGTGCGATCGCATGGCGCGCCGGATCGGGCATGACCTGGACGCGTTCAGCGCTGTCGCCCTTGCCCTTCATGAACGGCGGCGGATTCCCTTCCGCCGGATTTGGCATCAGGCGCGCGAGGATCTCGAGCAGTTCCGGGATGCCGGCGCCGGTCTCCGCCGATACGAAGCACACCGGGATCAGATGGCCCTCGCGCAACGCCTTTTCGAAGGGGTCGTGGAGCTGCTCCGGGCGCAGTTCCTCGCCCTGTTCGAGGTACAGGGCCATCAGCTCGTCGTCCACCTCGACGACCTGGTCGATGATTTCGGTGTGAGCGGCGCGCGCCGATGAAAAATCGGTGGCCTCGCCGTCATTATGGAAAAAGCAGTCGATGACCTTGCTGCCCTTGCCTGCAGGCAGGTTGACCGGCAGGCATTCCCTGCCGAACTGGTCACGGATCTCTTCGAGCGTGGCCTCGGTATTCGCCTCACGAGCGTCGATCTTGTTGACGACAACGATCCGGCAAAGACCGCGCTCGCGCGCGACATCCATCATCCGCTGGGTCATTGCCTCGACGCCGTTGACGGCGCTGACGATGACCGCCGCGGTCTCGACCGCCTCCAGTACCGGCAAGGTGCGGCCGATGAAATCCGGGTAGCCGGGGGTGTCGATCAGGTTGACGTGCGCCCCGCCGGTTTCCAGCCAGCAGATCGTGGCATCGACGGAATGCTGCAGCCGGCGGGCCTGCGGGTCATGGTCGCAGATCGTTGTTCCGCGGACCAAATTGCCCTTGGCGCGGATGCTGCCCGCGCCGAACAACAGCGCCTCCGCCAGCAGGGTCTTGCCCGCCCCGGCGTGACCTACCAGGGCAATGTTACGAATGTCGCCGGTCGCTCTGGTCATCGATTCCCCCGCATATCCGCGCTCCGGGCGCGTTTTTTGAAAAGGATAGCACCGATACCGGCGACTTGCGCCCTGCCGGGATGAAGGGCAAACTCGGGCTCAACAGGGCATTAGACAACGGTAAAGGCCCGGCGGGGGAAATTCATGGCGGTTTCGGTCAAGGGCGACAGCGCGGATCCGATGGTCGAGCCGAATGTCATTCCGCTCGTGGACATCATGCTGGTGCTGCTGATCATCTTCATCATCACGATCCCGGTGATGACGCACGCGGTCAAGATCGACCTGCCGCGCGACAACCCGAACCAGCCGACCGAAGAACCCGTGGTCATGAAGATCTACGTCGAATTCGACGGCACCATTCTCTGGAATGGGACACCCGTCGACCACACCACTTTCCGGGACTACGTCGCGATCGAAAACGTCAAGGATCCGCAGCCGGAGATCCACGTGGATGCGGACCGGCGCACGCCCTACGTCTACGTCGCCAATGTGCTGTTCGTGTTGCAGCGCGGCGGTCTGCAGAAGGTCGGCTTCGTATCGGGCGGACCCCCTGCATAGCGCAGAGCGCAGATCCAGCCGCGGGCTGGCTGAGTGATACCGCACAAGGGGCCGGTATTGCCGGCCCTTTTTGCTCTCGGAGGTCCTGTCCATGAACCGCCTGGTGACTGCCATCGTGCCGCTCGTGGCTCTGCTGGCCGTGCAATCGCCCGGCTGGGCGCAGGACACCGGGGCACGCCGCTACGAACTGCCGAACCTGGACACCCTCGAGCTCGTCGTGCCGCCGGCCTGGGATGAGACCGTCGACCAGCCAATCGATGGCGGGCCCCCGACCATCCAGTTTCGGCCGCGGGAGGGCGCAGCCTTCGAGATCTACATCACCCCGGATTGGCCGGACGCGCCGGATGAAGCCGTCCCCGACGCGGAAACGCTGCGTGAGACGGTGCGCGGTGCGGCAGATCGAATTCGCGACCAGGTCGTCGAGGAAACCCTCGAGATCCGCCGCTTGCAGGGTGCCAGCGGCGTCGGCTTCTACTTCGTCGCGACGGACCGCGCGCCGCAAGCGGAGGAGTTCAGGTACATGAACCAGGGCGCATTGCAGGTCGGCGACCTGACCGTCATGTTCACGATTCTGACCAACGAAGGCCAGGACGCCATCGTAGAGGAAACTTTCGCAGTGCTGAAAACTGCGCTACACCGGGACACAGGGCAGGACCAGCGATAGAAGAATGAGTCTTATTTCAACGAAAGAACCAAGCGCACCCTGCCGTCGGCTGCGGTGACCGGCTCACCGCGGATCAGGAAGATGCGCGACGGATCTACGGCCCCTTCGGAAAGCAGCAATTCGCGCACGGCTTCCGCCCGTGACTGACCAAGCGCGGCGAGATCGGCGTCATCAATGACGATCGTCGCCCGCAATAGCGGTTCCAATACGGAGATTGAATACTCGACCGGGTCGGTCGTTGCTTCGCCGTTTGCAGGTTTCGGCGGCTTCGGGATCTCCGGCTTGCTCCCCTGCCGCTCCAGGTGAAGCTGCTTCAGGCGATCCAGGTAAACCGTCCGGTCGCCTGATGGGCCGGGCGCGGCACCCGCAGCCGAAATCGCCTGAGTCCAGCGCTGTTCCGCAGTTGCTGCGCGATCAGCCGCCGGGTCGGTTGTCGAAGGAATGTCGAGATTGAGGTTGGGCCGTTCGACCAGTGCTTTCCTGAGTGCGGCCACTTTTTCCTGCGCCGTTCCGTCGAGCGTCGCCGAACCCGGGGCAAATTCCACGCTGGACAGGTCAGCGCCGCCGCCAAACAGCTTGCCGAGCAGCGCGAATGGGGAGGTGACGACCTTTCCCAGCAGACTCAGCACCGCCTTCCAGATGATCGGCCCGAGGCGGAATTCCGGGTCATCCAGCGAACCCTGGACCGGCAGGTCGATGTCAATGACACCATTGCGATCCTTCAGCAGCGCTACCGCGAGCTTCAATGGCAGCGACACGGCATCCGCCGACTCGACGCGTTCGCCGAGCTGGAGCTGATTGATGGTGAACTGATGATCGGCGGTGAGCCGCCGTTTCTCGACGTGGTATTTCGTCTCGATCGACAGCTTGCCATTGTCGATCCGGTAACCCGCGAACTTGCCGGAATACGGCGTGAAACTTGTCAGCTCGATGTTCTTGAAACTCGCCCGGATGTCCATGTAGGACTGGGCAGCAAGAATGTTCAATTCGCCCTCGATGCGAGCGGGGGCGTAACGATCCACTTCGCCGTCGAGTTCGAGACGCGCACGCCGCCACGAGTCTGAGCTCAGTCCTTTCACCGTGCCGACAAGTCGCTCGACCGCGATCTGGAAATTCGGCTGCAGCGTGAAATCCGCGAAATTGACATTGCCATTCAGGATCCTGACGGTGTCGATGCGCGCAGGATTTCGCGGCTTCAGGGGCGGGGCGGCGGCGTCTTCCGGGGATTCATTCTGGCGCTTCGTGCGATTGGGCCGCTTGGCCTTGGCGGCCCCCTGCCCTGCGCGCTCGGCCGCGATTTCCAGGGCCTTGCGTGCCGCACCCGCCGGATCGAGCACCGACTGGATGTTGGAAACGCCGTTCTCGGCCAGGATCAGACGCAGATAGGGATCCTTTGCGACAATCTCACGGATCGAGAGCCGCGCCGGGTTGCTGGAATACACGAGTCTCCGGACATCGAGCGCCGTCCAGTTGATGAAGTCACGATCGGATCCACTGTCCTGCGTATGCAGACCAGCGACGACGAGATCGCCTGTGTAGTTCACCGTCGCCCTTTCGCCCGACGCGTATTCCAGTCGGCCCTGGCTGGTCAGCGTGCCGTTCTTCAATAGCAGATCGGTGCTCTCCTCCAGCCAGGCTTGCGCCGGGCGCAGATCGAGTGCAATGGTTGCCACGTCGACCGCCATCGTGAATGGCTCAAGCGTGAGGCTGCCATTGATGCTGAACTCGCCGCCTGCGTCCGATGCCAGCTCGGCGGCGATCATGAGCGGCCGCTGCTGCGGCCGCGAAAATCCGGTCAATCGCAACTCGCGCGCGATCACCTGAAGTGCCGCCGCAGGCTCGACCCTGCGATCTTCAAACGCCATTGCCGCGTTGCGAACCACGATGTCCGGCAGCTCGACCTGCCAGTCAGGGCGGGAAGCCGCTTCTTTCGTCGCGGCAGGCGCCACGGTCTGGGCGGGCGCCATAGCCCCGACTTGCTGCTCCTTGTGCGGCTGGACTCCCGGCGCATTGAACCCGGTCTCGTCCATCCATACTGGCGCAACGAGATCGCGAAACTCCACGGATTCGACGCTGACCTTACGCGCCGCAACATCCACATGCGCATTGCGCAGGTCCAGCACAGGGATCTGCCACGCGACCTCGTGACCGCGCGCGATGGTCTCCAGATCGCGTGCGCTCACCGTGGGCAGATCAATCACGAGCGTGAACGGATCGCCGGCCAGGCTGAAGTCGTAACCGAGATTCAGGTCGATGCGGCCTGCGTTCAGGAAAAGCGGCAATGCATCGCCGAGATATTCGGAGATCGTCGTCGCGGGTAGGCCTGCGAGCGCCAGCTTGCCCTTCGATGACAGCGGCGCGACACCCAGCGTGCCTTCGACCGACAGGCGTCCAGCGCGATCGGAGCCGGCCGTGAATGAAAAGGCATTGCCTGCGCCCGCGGTCTCGAAATCACTGAGACCGAATGTCACCGGCCGCAGCGAGGTCGCGAAGCGTTGCACGCGCGCCCGGTCTTCGACGTCGATCCGGCCCTCGGAGACGGCCAGTGTCCCGATACGCAAGGAAGGAATCCGTGTCGCCGCGGGCTCCCCTGCGCCCGGCGCTTGCGCCCGCCGCAGTTCGGCGAGATTGATGCTGCCGTCGGTTCGTTGCACGAGGCGCAGGTATGGCTGCTCGATGGCAATCTCGCTGAAGGTCCAGGCGCGCCTCAAGAGCGACGACAGCTCGAAATTCAGGTACAAGCGTTCGAAGCCCAGCAGGCGCGCGCCATCGGTATCAGGCACCGAAAACGAGCGTGCTTCAAACTCGAATGTGAATGGATTGAAGCTCGGTCTTGCCAGCTCGGCGGAACGGCCGTAGTCGCGTTCAAATGTGACCAGCACCGCGGATTCGACCAGTCGCGGCACCCACAGGAACCCGGCGAGCGCGTAGAGCCCGAGCAACAGACCGGCGGCGATGGCGGCAAATGTTATGCGGCGTCGGCGCATAGGCTCCCCTGCTCCGCGCCTCCACTCACAGAATCCATCTCGGCAGCGCCAGTGTCAATTGCGGGAAGGCCGTGATCAAGGCGACGCCGATCGCAAGCACGAGGAGCATCGGCAGGCTCGCGCGCGCGACCTCGAGCATCGGGCGCCCGAAGCGCGACGCCGACATGTACAGGTTGAGTCCCACGGGAGGCATCAGGTAACCCAGCTCGAGATTGGCCAGCAGGATCACGCCGAGATGCACCGGGTCGACGCCAAATGCGAGAGCGACTGGCACGACGAGCGGCGCGACCACGATGATGGCCGAGAAAATGTCCATCATGCAGCCCACGGCGAGCAGGACCAGATTCAGCGTCAGCAGGAACACCCAGCGCGAATCGATGGCGGCGTCGATCCAGACCGTGAGCCGGTCCGGGACGTGCTCGGTGATCAGCAGGTTTGTAAGGCCCATCGCCGCGCCGAGGACCAGAAGCAAGCCGCCTATCAGCAATCCGCATTCACACATGACCTCCACGAGCTTTGCGCCACGAGGCAGGTCGCGATTCACGAAGGCGGCGATCAGGAGTGCGTAGGCGGCCGTCATCGCGGCGGCCGGCACCGGCAGCGCGAAGCCGCCGAAGATCAGGACCAGCGGCACGACCGGCAGCAACAACTCCCATTTCGCGCGCCAGGTCGTGACGACGGCGCGCCGCCAGCTGAAGCGTGGACGGGCCCTCGTCCGAGGCGACGCCGCGACGCCCCAGGCGCAGGCCAGTGCGACCATCAGCAGCCCCGGCACAGCGGCGCCCAGAAACATCTGCTCGATCGAAACCTGGGCGACGATCGAGTAGAGGATCAGCGGCAGACAGGGCGCGAACAGCACGCCCAGCGACCCGGCACCCGTTACAAGCCCGAGCGCCGTACGGCCGTCATAGCGCGACGACAGCAGCATCTGCATCAACAGTCCTCCGAGCGCCAGGATCGTGACGCCGGAGCCGCCAGTGAAAGCCGTGAAGAATGTGCAGGCGACCACTGTGATCACGGCCGGGCCGCCGCGCAGGTGCCCGGACCAGGCCCGCAACAGGCGTACCAGCCGCCGCGCCGCGCCGCTCGCCGCCACGATGTAGCCGGCCAGCGTGAACAACGGCAGCGTCGCGAGCAGCGGATTAGTGACCTGGTTGTAGTGGTCGAGCGGCACCGACGCGATCGGATCCCCCGCGCTGATGAAGAAGACCAGCGCGACGCCGGCAATGCCGACGAAAATCGGAGCGCCGAGCACGAAGGCGGCGGCGAGCGCCACCAACAGCGGCGTGCGCAGTGCCGCGAGCCCGCCCTCAAACTGCGCCACCGCAACCGTCAGGGCCACGGCCACGGCGAGTACCGCCACGCGCACGGCGTTCTTGCTTGCCGCGTGACGGGCCAGACGCAGCGTGATGACGGCGAATCCCAGTGGCATCGCCGCCTGCAGGACGATGCGCGGCACGCCGAATGCGAGTGAACTCGACGACCCGGCCTCCTGCGTGACGAATTGCCAGGCTCCAAGCGTCAGGAGTGCGGACACCGTGGTGCCGACCAGGCCGGTGTAGGCTTCGATCGCTGGCTTCCATCCCACGGGCAACGCCTGCGCGATGGTTCCCATCGACAGCAGCCTGCCCTCGCGTGCGGCCGCCATGCCGCCCAGCATGCCGACCAGCAGCGTCAGGTGGCGGATCAGCTCATCGGTGTTGGCGAACGCCGTGCTGGCGCCCGCCACTCCCAGCAGCACCAGCAAGGCGAGCACCGCTGCGAGCAGCAGGTTCTCGGCCCGATGGATGAACGACATCACGAGCCGGCTGCGCGCTTGGCCTTGAGTGCCTCGACCGTCGCGTCGAACATGGGCGCAGGGACCAGCGTGCCGCGGATGCGTGGATAGATGCGCGCGACCTCGGCGCGCCACTCACGTTCGGCCTCCGCCGTCAATGGCACGATCTTGAGACCCAGCTTGTCTTTCATGGCCTGCACGGCCTGTTCGTCCTCGACGCGGCTGGCGCGGCGCATCTCGTGGCCGGCGCGTTCGGAAGTCTCGCGCAACCAAGCCTGTGAAGCCGGGTCGAGCTTGTTCCAGGCGCGTTCCGTGACGACCAGCGCGCCGGTGATCGGTGCCCAGCGCAGGTCCAGCATGTACGGCGCATAGGTCGGCACCTGACTGGAGTTGGCCAGGAAAGCCGGCACCGGTAGCGCGTCGATCATGCCATTGCGCAACCCGAGCAGGATCTGGTCCGGCTCGAGCACGACAGGCGTGTAGTAGGCCTTCATCAGCTCAACGCTCTCCGGGTCACCGGAACTCGCGTACACGCGGAGCGACTTCAGGTCCTGAAAGCGATGGATAGGCTTGCTCGAAAAATACCGCACCCAGCCGGCGTCGGCCCAGAACATCACGACATAGCCCGCTTCACGCAATCGCCGCTCGAGCTCGGGGCGTAGCCGCTCGCGCACGCGATCGACGTCGTCCCAGTCGTGAAACATCAGCGGCATGTACTGCAGTGCGGTCACCGAGCGCTCGATCTGGGCGAGGCCGACCGAAGTCAGCATCGCACCCTGGATCTGCCCGATCCGCATGCGCCGGACGATCTGCAGCTCACCGCCCTGCGTGCCTGCGTAGATGTTCATCGAGACACCGCCTGCGCCACGCGACCATTCGGCGCCAAGCGTCTGCAGGCGTTTGTGGAAGGAAGAACCAGCCGGCGCCACGGTCGCGATGCGAAGTTCCGTGCCTCCGGCCGCAGCAGCGACGGATCCGATGCCACAGGCCAATGCTGCCAGCGTCAGCGCTGCAAGGCGCAAGGAAAAACGCAAGCTATCGATCATGGCTGTCCCTCCAGGGCTTCGGTCTCGTCCAGCGGGGGCAGGATCCAGCGATCCACATTGGCCAGAAGCCAGGCGGCCCTGCGCCGGAATATGGTGTTGGCCAGTCGCGTGGCCGGATGATCGTCGGGATTGATCTTAAGCGCCGCCTGCAACATCTCCTCGAAGCAGGCACGATCCTCACGCGGCAGGCAGACGGATTCGGCCCAGGAGACATAGGGTCCCGCGGCCTTGCCCTGCGACAAGCTGACGGCGCGATCGAAATGCGACCGCGCATTGGTGACCCGGTCATCGAAGCTGCCCATGGCGTCAGGCCGCGCCATTTCGTAGGTCACCAGGAAAGAATGAATGGCGCCCCGGTCCCAGTCCGCGTCCACGGCGAGCGCGCGGTCGATCATGGCGGATACCAATGGCAGATCGGCGACCAGTGACGGATCGTCCTTGCCGAGCGCGATTGCCGCGGCCCAGGAGGCGGCGGTCCAGTAGAGCAGGTCAACCTCGGTGGCACCGGCCTGCGCAACCGTGGTAGCCGCAGTCGTTCGAAGCGTCGCGCTGAAACCAGGCACTGCCACGTCGAGACCGCGCAGTCCGTAGTCGCGCGCGCGCAAGTACATCCGCCGCGCCCGATTCCACGCAAGCCAGGCGCGTTCGGTGTCATCGAGCGCCAAGACGTCGGCTTCCTGCTGCACGAAGGCGTAGGCGTATTGCGTGAAACCGGCGGAGGTCGCCGCAAGCAGCGCGCGGTGCCCGGGGGTGGACGCCAATACGCTTTCCATCAGTTTCAGGCTGAATGGCAGCGCTGCACCGATCAGCTCCGGATCATCGTCGGCGGAATACGTCGTGCCGGCCGCGGCGAGCGTGTCGCCGATCTTGTTGGCAGCGAAGCGCTGCACCGAACAGCCCGATGCCAGAACGGCGACTATCAGCATCGCGAGGCCGGCCCAGTTCCTGGACTGCAAATGCATGTTCATCGCCTCTCCGGGTATGATCGCACGGCGGGCTCCAGCGCACATCTTGGACTCAATCCGCGGCCAGAAAATCCCCCACGGCGCGCAGATAGCCTGGGAACAGGTCGATGGAATTGTGCGTTGCGCCATCGAGCAGTGTCACGCGGATTTGCGATTGCGGAAACGAATTCACCAGCGCCTCTGATCTCGCGCGCGGGATGATTTCGTCGTCGCCAGCGATGACAGCCAGCACCGGCGCGCGGATTCCGCGCACGCGGCTGGCGGAGTCGTAGCGGTCGCGCATCAGGAATGCGACCGGAAACATCGGGAAGTGTCCGGCTGCCACATTGGCGAGGCTGTCGTAGGGAGTCACCAGCACGAGGCGACGCACTTCCCGGGCCGCCACGAGCTGCACGGCGACACCCGTGCCGAGACTGCGGCCCATGACCGAAATTTCCGGATACCGCACGTGCAGGTGGTCGTAGATCAGATTCGCGTCGGTGACCAGCGCGGATTCCGAGGGGCTGCCCGTGCTGCCGCCATAGCCCCGGTAATTGACCAGATACAAGGAATGGTCGGGGAATGCCGAAGCGAATGTCGGAAGATTTGCGGACACGTCCTCGGCATTGCCACCGAAATAGATCAGCGCGCGCGGGCCCGGCCGCTCGACGACCCAGATCTTGAGCAGCGCATCGCCGCTCGGCAGCCTGATCGCCTGGGCGCCTGGCGGATTCGACTCCCGCACGGGAAAGTAGATCTGCGAACGCTGCGAGAGGAAGAGCCAGGCGCAGAGGGCGAGGTAAGCGGTCGCGACCAGCAACGCGAGGATCAGCAGGGAGCGCATCGACGAAATCCGTTAGGGCCCGTCGTAGAGCTCGACGGTTGCTTCGATCTCGACCGGTATGTTGGAAGGCAGTGACTGCATGCCGACGGCGGACCTTGCGCCGCGCCCGTTGTCGCCGAATGCAATGACCATGAGGTCCGAGAATCCGTTCATGACCTTCGGATGATCCTTGAAGTCCTCGGTCGTCTGGACCATGCCGAGGATGCGCACGAAGCGCTTGACCTTCGACAGGTCGCCCACAGCCGCCTTGATGGTCGCGAGCATGCAAAGGCCCACGCGCTCGGCGGAGCGCACACCCTCTTCGAGTGTGAGATCGCGGCCGACCTTGCCTGTCTTCAGGGTCTCGCCGCATTCGCCGTGACCCGAAAGGAACAGCAGATTGCCCGTGCGCACCCAGGTCACATAAGTCGCGACAGGCCGGGCCGGGTCGGGAAGCGTGTAACCCGCCGCCGCGAGCCGCGCCTCGGGATTTTCCGAATCACTATTTGCGAATGTCACGGCGGGCAAGATTAGCAGGGCGGCCAGGATCACAGAGCGCGTCTGCAACATTTCGGTATCTCTTTGGCCCAATTGGGGTGGCGCGAGACTACTCCCGATTGTCAGCTGCTGCCAACTCGCCGCATGATGGCGGCCTGCGGCCAACGACAACAGGGACGTGCCGGATGAACAATGTTGGAGAGCAGTACGAGCGCCTCGAGGCCCACCGCGCCGTGATCGGCGATGGTTTCGAGATTCGCCGCGCGGTTCCAAACCGCCATCGCCGCATGGTGGGCGCCTGGTGCTTCCTCGATCACGCAGGCCCCGTGGACTACGGGCCGGGCCAGGGCCTCAACATCGGCCCGCACCCGCACATTGGCCTCCAGACATTCACCTGGATGATCGAGGGCGAGGTGCTGCACCGCGACAGCCTGGGTTGCGAACAGCTGATTCATCCCGGGCAGGTCAACCTGATGACCGCCGGCCGCGGCATCTCGCATTCCGAGGAATCGCCGATGGGCCGTGCAGGGCGTTTTCATTCCACGCAGCTCTGGATCGCGCTTCCGGATGCCGAGCGTCATCGCGAGCCTGACTTCCACCACTACCCGGAATTGCCGGTCATCGACCGTGGCGGATTCCGGATCACCGTGCTCGCAGGCGCATGCGACGGCGAACGATCGCCCGCGAAGGTCTACACGCCCATCGTTGGTCTCGATCTCTCGACGCGCGGACGCGCGCAAATGACATTGCCACTCGATCCTGACTTCGAGCATGCGGCACTGACGCTTGAGGGTGCTCCGAGCCTGAATGTCGAAGTGCTCGAACCGGGAACCCTCCTCTACCTGGGCACGGGACGCACATCGCTCGAGCTCAGCTCGTCCGCTGCGTCACGGATGCTTCTGATCGGAGGCGCACCCTTCGGCGAGGAAATTCTGCTGTGGTGGAATTTCGTCGCGCGCACGCCTGCCGAGATGGAGGCCGCGACGCGCGATTGGATCGAAGGCCAGCGTTTCGGCAAGGTCCGTGGCGCCAAGGGCAAGCCGCTTGTTGCGCCGGATCTGAAGGGCCTGAATCTCAGGGGAGCACGCAAATGAATCGCATCGCATCGGCGGTCGTCATGCCGGCGGGCCCGAATTACACGCAGCGGATCGCGACCGGCGGCTTTGCGGTGTCCGCCGATGAACCCGTATCCGCCGGCGGAAGAAACCTGGGCCCGGGTCCTTACAACCTGCTGCTCGCAAGTCTCGGCGCCTGCACATCCATCACGCTCAAGATGTATGCCGACCGCAAAGGCTGGAGCATCGGCGCGCTGAAGGTCTCGTTGACACTTTCCAAGGACACCGATGGCAACACCTTCATCGACCGGACGCTCGATTCGGACGCCAGGCTCGATGGCGAGCAATGGTTGAAATTGCTCGAGATCGCCTCCAAGACACCCGTAACGAAAACCCTGCTGGCCGGCGCCAGCATCACGACCAGGCGAGCCGAGGTGGCCTGAACCATGCGCAAGACACTGTCTGTTCACGATCCCCGCCCGCCGCACTGGGTCGGTGACGGATTTTCCGTGCGGTCGATTTTCAGCTACGACGGCCTCGGACGCGACCAGCTGAGCCCGTTCCTGTTGCTCGACTACGCCGCACCGCGAAATTTCGAGCCCGCGACTCAGCGCCGCGGCGTCGGCGAGCATCCGCATCGCGGATTCGAGACTGTCACGATCGTCTACCAGGGCGAGCTGGAGCACCGCGATTCGGCCGGCAATGGCGGTCGCATCGGTCCGGGCGATGTGCAATGGATGACGGCCGCGTCCGGGATCATCCATGAGGAGTTTCATTCGGAAAAGTTCACGCGCGCGGGCGGCACGATGGAGATGATGCAACTCTGGGTCAACCTGCCGGCGAAGGACAAGATGTCTCCGCCGCGCTACCAGACGCTGCTCGATCGCGACATACCATCGATCCCGTTACCTGACGGCGCAGGACGCCTGCGCGTAATCGCCGGGGAGTTCGGCGGGCAAAAGGGTCCTGCAACGACATTCACGCCGATCAATGTCTGGGACCTGCGACTGAATGCGGGAAAGACGGCCACACTTGCGACGCCCGAGGGCCATACGACTGCGATCATCCCGATGCATGGGCAAGCCTTGATCAATGGCGCGCAGGCCGCCGGCGAAGCTCAACTTGCCATTCTCGACCGCAGTGGCGGCGAGTTCACGATCGGCGTGGATACCGATGCGACGCTCCTGGTGCTGAGTGGCGAGCCGCTCAACGAGCCCGTGGTCGGCTATGGACCTTTTGTCATGACGAGCGATCGTGAGATCGCACAGGCGATACGCGACTACCAGAGCGGGCGGTTTGGAAGCCTGCCGGCTTCCGGATGACGGCGCCAGGCGACTGCTGGCCCGCCGCTAGGCGCGGCCGAGAAAATCCATCTTGCCGAGTTCGATGCCGTTGTGGCGGAGAATGTTGTAGCCCGTTGTCACGTGAAAATAGAGATTCGGCAGCACGTGATGCACCAGATAAGGCTCGCCCAGCATGGACCGCTCGGTCGTGCGGGTCTTCCAGTTGATCGTCCGGTCTTCCGAGCCTTCGAATTGCGCAGGCTTCAACGACTCGAGGAAGGCAACCGTCTTCTTCGCGCGCGCAATCAGCTCGGGTAGCGACTTTTCGTTGTCCTCCCAGGATGGCGGCTCGAGCCCGACGAGCCTTGCGGCGCCACCCTTGGCGGAATCCGAGGCGATCTGCACCTGTCGCACCAGAGGGAACATGTCCGGGTACAGGCGCGCATTGACCAGCACCGCGGGATCGATCTTCTTCGCCTCGGCATGCGCGGCGGCTTTCTCGAGGATAGCCGCGAGGCTATTCATCATGCGGATACCGGGCGGCACGCAGGCGTCGTACATGGAGATTTTCATCGCTAGAATGCTAGCACAATGAGTGCGTCCGGAATCGTCTGGGACAACCACGCCTGCCTGCCTTTCAATGATACGGAGCGGTGGCTGCCGGGCATCGAACGCTACCGGAAAGCAGGCGTCGATGCCGTCACGATCAACATCGGCGACAGCCATGTGCCCCTCGAGGTCCTGATCCGCACGGCCGCCAGCATCCGGCATTACGTCCAGGGTCACGCCGACCAATATGTCCTGGGCCTGACGACGGGCGCCATCCGTTCAGCGAAGGCCACGGGACGGCTCGCCGTGTGCCTCGACGTCGAAGGCGTCTTCGCATTGGGCGAGCAGCTGAGTCTCGTCGAATTCCTGTACCAGATCGGCGTGCGCTGGATGCTGATGGTCTACAACCGCCGGAATCTCGCCGGCAGCGGCTGTCATGATGCGGATGACGATGGTCTCACGGAGCTCGGGCGCGGCATCCTGCGAGAGATGGATCGCGTCGGCATGATCAAGTGCTGTTCGCATACCGGCTATCGCACGGCGCGCGAGATCCTGGACCTCTCCGACAGGCCCGTGATCTTCTCGCACTCCAATCCGCGCCGGCTGCGCGACCACCCACGCAACATT
>JANOSR010000005.1:0-14032 GCA_031415935.1 Steroidobacteraceae bacterium
TACGCAGCTCGACGTCGAGACCTCGTTCATGACGCAGGACCAGATCATGGCGCTGATGGAGGGCCTGATCCGCCACGTCTTCTCGCGCGTGCTGAAAGTGCAGCTGCCCGATCCCTTCCCGCGCATCGGCTTCAGGGATGCGATGCGTCGCTTTGGCTCGGACAAGCCCGATCTGCGCGTGCCGCTCGAACTCGTGGACATTGCGGATCTGGTCGCTGACTGCGAGTTCAAGGTGTTTGCGGGGCCCGCCGCGGACCCAAAGAGTCGCGTCGCTGCGCTCCGAGTGCCGCAGGGCGGCGAGTTGTCGCGCAAGCAGATCGACGAATACACGGCCTATGTCGCCCGCCACGGGGCGCGCGGCCTGGCCTACATCAAGGTCAATGACGCGGCGCGCGGCCGCGAGGGCCTGCAGTCGCCGATCCTGAAATTCCTGTCGGACGCGGCGCTCGCCGGAATTCTCGAGCGCACGAAGGCAGCGACCGGTGATCTTGTGTTCTTCGGCGCCGACAAGGCCAAGGTCGTCGACGACGCGATGGGCGCGCTGCGGCTGCAACTCGGCCGCGACCTGGGCCTGGTCGAGACCGACTGGCGTCCGCTGTGGGTCGTGGATTTCCCGATGTTCGAATGGGATGCCGAGGCGAATCGCTGGATGGCCGTGCATCATCCATTCACCGCCCCGGTCGATCCCGACCCGGCGGTGCTCGCGGCCGACCCGGGCAACGCGGTGGCCCGTGCCTACGACATGGTGCTGAACGGCTCGGAGATCGGCGGCGGTTCGATCCGCATCCACCGCCAGGACCTGCAGAGCGCGGTGTTCGGCCTGCTGGGTATATCCACGGAAAAGGCGCAGCAGAAATTCGGTTTCCTGCTCGAGGCGCTTAAGCTAGGCGCGCCGCCGCACGGCGGCATCGCCTTCGGCCTCGACCGGCTGGCGATGCTGATGTCGGGCGCCGAGAGCATCCGCGACGTCATCGCCTTCCCGAAGACGCAGTCGGCCTGGTGCCCCCTGACCGATGCGCCAACCGAGGTCGATGACTCGCAACTCGCCGAGCTGCACATCCGTATCAAGCTGCCGGTGCAGCCGACTGGCTGAGCCCTGACCACGCGCGCCACGCCTGTCGTCGTCGTGCACGGCCTGTGGATGAACGGGCTGGAGACCTTTCTATTGCGCAATCGCCTGGCGGAGGCTGGATTCGAGCCTTCCGTATTTCGTTACCCGTCCACGCAGGCGGATATCGGCGGCGCTGCCGCGGCGCTATCCGTTCACTTGCGCGAGTTCGGCGACGGACCCGTGCATCTCGTGGGCCACAGTCTCGGCGGCCTCGTGATCCACGAGACCTTCGAGACACAGGGCGAGTTGCCACAGGGTCGCGTCGTCTTGCTGGGTTCGCCGGTGCAGGGCTCGCGCGCCGCGCGCGCGGTCGCTGCCTGGTCGCTGGGACCGCATCTGCTGGGGCGGCTCGCCGCCGCGGAACTCACGCGCCGCACACCGCGTGCCTGGCGCTCCCCGCGTGAACTCGGCATCATCGCCGGGTCGCGATCCGTCGGCATGGGGCGATTGTTCGCCGAGTTGCCGGCGCCGAATGACGGAACGGTCAGCGTGGACGAGACGCGACTCACCGGCGCGAAGGAACACATCGTTCATGATGTCAGTCACACGGGCATGCTGATGTCCGCTGTCGTCGCCGATTCATTGGTAAAGTTCCTGACCTCGGGTTCGTTCGGAAGGCGTTGAGATGCAGAACGCGCGGCCGCGCGGACTGAAACGCCTCAATCATCCGGCGGCAGGCCGGATCGCAGTTCATAGAGTGCCTGCAAGGCTTCCCTCGGCGTCAGCCGGTCGGGATCGATGGCCTTCAATTTATTGATGACTTCGGCGCTCTGATCCGGTGCGGCAAGCGGCAGCGTCGCCTGCGCGGCCGGCGGCGCATCGCGCCGATGCTGGCGCTCGATCTTGTCTAGATAAGCCTTGGCGCTCGCGATGACTTCGCGCGGAACGCCCGCCTTCTGCGCCACCTGCAGCCCGTAACTTCGGCTCGCTGGCCCGGGCCGGACGGCGTGCAGGAACACGATGCCCTCCTGGTGCTCGGTCGCATCCAGGTGCACGTTGTCCACCTCGGGCAATTCCGCGGCGATCTCGGTCAGCTCGAAGTAATGCGTCGCGAACAGCGTGAAGGCGCGCAGCCGCCGGGCGATGTGGCTCGCGCAGGCGAATGCGAGCGACAGGCCGTCATAGGTACTGGTGCCGCGGCCGATCTCGTCCATCAACACGAGACTCTGCTCGGTGGCCGCGTTCAGGATCACTGCGGCCTCGGTCATCTCGACCATGAAGGTCGAGCGCCCGCCCGCCAGATCGTCCGAGGCGCCGATGCGCGTGAAGATCCGGTCGAATGGCCCGATCACGGCCCGGTCCGCCGGCACGAAGCTTCCGATCGAGGCGAGCACCAGGATCAGCGCTGCCTGTCGCATGTAAGTGGACTTGCCACCCATATTCGGGCCCGTGATCACAAGCATGCGCCGGCCATCGCGCAACTCGAGGTCATTGGGCACGAAGGGTTCCTCGAGCACGCGCTCGACGACCGGATGGCGGCCGCCCTCGATGCGAAGCCCCGGCTCGTCCGCCAGTTCCGGTCGCACATAGGACAAGGTCACCGCACGCTCGGCGAGATTCGCGATCACATCCACGAGCGCGAGCGCCGCGGCCAGGCGCTTGAGACTCGCGAGCTCCACCGCGAGCGTGTCGAGCAGAGCTTCATAGAGCTCGCGCTCGCGCGCGAGCGCGCGGTCGCGGGCGCCCAGCATCCGGTCCTCGAACTGCTTGAGCTCCGGCGTGGTGTAGCGCTCGGCGTTCTTGATGGTCTGGCGACGATGGTAGTCGGGGGGCGCGCGCCCCGCCTGGCTGCGCGGCAGCTCGATGTAATAGCCGTGCACGCGGTTATAGCCGAGCCGCAACTGCGAAATTCCCGTGCGGCGGCGCTCGTGCTCCTCGAGTTCGAACAGGTGCCGGTCCGTGCCCGTCGCGATGGACCGCTCATCGTCGAGTTCGTTGTCGTAATCCGCCGCGAAGACACCGCCGTCGCGCAGCAGCGGCGGCGGCGATTCGACAATCGCGCGGGCGAGGAGCGCATGCAGCTCCGGCTGCGCAGCCAGATCCGTGCCGATCTCTGCGAGCAGCGGGGAGGCGAGCCCGGCGAGCGTCTCGTGAATGGCTGGCAGCAAAGCGAGTGCCGCTCGCAGCATCGCCAGATCGCGCGGCCGGGCCGAACGCAGCGCGATCCTAGCGAGCACCCGCTCGACATCGCCGATCCCGCGCAAGCTCTCGTGCAGTGTCGCCGTGCGGCCGGATTCGATCAGCGTACCGATGGCCTGGTAACGGCGGCGCAGCTCCGCGTGATCGCGCAGCGGCCGCTGGATCCAGCGGCGCAACTGGCGCGCGCCCATGGCGGTTGCCGTGCGGTCGATGACGCCCGCGAGCGTGTGTTCATCGCGGCCGGCGAGGCTGCGATCGAGCTCGAGATTGCGTCGCGTGGCCGGGTCCATCGCGAGCGCGTCGTCGCGCGATTCGCGCAGGAGCCCGGTCAAATGCGGGAGCGCACCGCGCTGTGTATCGCGTACGTATTGAAGGAGCGCGCCGGCAGCCCCGATCGCGAGCGTCAAGTCCTCGGCGCCGAAACCCGCGAGATCCTGCGTGCCGAATTGCAGATGTAGCGCGCGCCGCGCGGATTCGCGCTCGAAATGCCAGGGTGGCCGCTCGACGATGCGCGCACGCAGCGCCGCCGCCAGATGGCCGGCCGTTCCCTCGGCCAGCAGCAGCTCAGCCGGTCGCAGCCGCTCCAGTTCCGACAGCAGGGATTCGTAGCCCTCGCCTTCGAGCACGCTGTAACGGCCCGCGCTGAGATCGAGCCAGGAGATGCCGAAGGCCTCGCCGTCCACCGCGATGGCCGCGAGGAGCGTTTCGCGATTCGCATCCAGCAGCGCATCGTCGGTCACCGTGCCCGGCGTCACGATGCGAACGACCTCGCGCTCGACCGGTCCCTTGGTCTTCCCGACCTCACCGACCTGCTCGCAGATCGCGACCGGCTCGCCCTGTCTCAGGAGCCGCGCGAGATAGGTGTCGAGCTTGTCCACCGGGACGCCCGCCATCGGAATCGCTCTGCCTGCCGATTCGCCGCGCTGGGTCAGCACGATGTCGAGGAGCTTCGAGGCGCGACGCGCATCCTCGTAGAAAAGCTCGTAGAAATCGCCCATCCGGTACAGCAGCAACACATCCGGATGCGCTGCCTTGATGCGCAGGTATTGCTGCATTATCGGCGTATGCGACGACAGCCCGCCGGGACTGAGTTCCGAGTCGAAGCTGCCCTGCGGCGATCCGGAGTCCTGCTCTTTCAAGCGAATTGACAACCTTTGGTGCCGGGCCACATCAGCTGCCCTGCAGGATAATCGCAGTCATGGCCGATGGTGCAATATGGTTGCGGAAATGGCATTTCAATGCCATCCTAAATGCCATGAAATCCACCATCGACGCTACCGGCCGCATCGTCGTGCCGAAGCCGCTGCGACAGGCGCTGGGTCTGAGGGCCGGGCAGCCGCTTGAAATCCGCGCCGCAGACGGTCGCCTCGAGATCGAAATCGCGCCCACCCCGATGCGCCTGAAAAAACGCGGCAAGGGTCTGGTGGCTATTCCAAACACCCGTCTTCCAGAGCTGACTGCCGAACAGGTCCGCGATACCCTGGAGCGCGTGCGGCGTTGAAGGCTGCCGACACGAGTCTGGTGGTCGCGGCCTTCGCGTCCTGGCACGAAAGCCACGAAGCCGCGCGTCGCGCGCTCGATGGCGGTCTGCGGCTGGTCGAACATTGTGCACTCGAGACCTATTCCGTATTGACGCGCCTGCCGCCGCCCCATCGGGTATCCGGTGACCTGGCGCGAGACTTCCTGGCGGCACGGTTTGCCCTGCCATACCTGCGACTCGGCGAACAGGCCTATCGAGATTTCATACTGGGTTTGGCGGATCATGGAATCAGCGGCGGCGCTGCCTATGATGCACTGGTGGCCGCAACGGCGGCGGCCAGCGGCGCTGAATTGCTGACCTGTGACAGGCGGGCCGTGCCCGTCTATGAACGCTACGGGTTGCAGGTGAAGCTGCTAGCGTAGTGGCTGAGGTAGGATCGTTCATGAGCATCGGTTATCAGTTCGACCAGGGTGTGGTGACCCTGACATTCGACCGTCCAGACAAGAAAAACGCGATCACCGGCGAGATGTACGAGGCTATCGTCAGGCGTCTCCGGGAGGCCTCCGCGGACAAGGCAGTGCGCGCCGTGCTGTTCATGGGCGCGGGTTCGGCCTTCACGGCCGGCAATGACCTCAAGGACTTCGCCGACCCGAAATTCGCGCGGCCGGACTCACCGGTCCTTTCCTTCATGCAGGAGCTTGCGACCTTCGACAAACCGGTCGTCGCGGCCGTCAATGGCATGGCGGTCGGCATCGGCGTCACGATGCTGCTGCATTGCGACCTGGTCTTTGTCGCGGAAGGCGCGACGTTTTCGATGCCCTTCGTGAACCTGGGCCTGGTGCCCGAGTTCGGCTCGACCTTGTTGCTGCCGATGGCGGCTGGCCGGGTCCGAGCGGCCGAAAAGCTGCTGCTGGGCAGGCCATTCAATGCCGCGGAAGCGCTCGCCATGGGCATCGCGAACGCCGTGCTGCCGCCGGCGCAGCTGATGGCTCACGCGCAGGCTGCCGCGCGGTCCTTCAATGCCCTGCCGCCGGGCGCGGTGCGAGACACCAAAAAGCTGCTGCGTCAGGCGCAGGCAACCCTGGTGCAGGAAGCCATCCTGCGCGAGGCGGGCGTCTTCGGGTCGCGTCTCGCGGGCCCGGAGGCGCGCGAGGCCATCGCCGCCATCCGCGAGAAACGCCCACCCGATTTCTCCAGGACCGGCTGACGATGTCCGCGCCCGGCGATATCGCGCTCTACCGGCTCGCTACACGTGTGGGCCACCGCCTGCGCGAGGCTGGCGCGCTGGTCGTCACGGCCGAATCCTGCACCGGCGGCTTTCTCGCCAAATGCCTGACCGATCTGTCCGGGAGTTCCGATTACTTCGACCGTGGCTGGGTGACCTATTCCAATGCCGCGAAAGCGAAACTCCTGGGCGTGAGCCCGCGCCTGCTCGAACGGCATGGCGCCGTCAGCGAACCGGCAGCGCTCGCGATGGCCCGCGGCGCGTTGAAGGCCGCGGGCGCGACCGTCGCGGTCGCGGTCACCGGCATCGCAGGCCCGACCGGCGCGACACCCGGCAAGCCGGTCGGCACGGTCTGGATCGCCTGGGCCAGGCGCCACCGCGGCCGCGTGCGTGCAACGGCCGAGCATCACCGTTTCGCAGGCGACCGCGACGCGGTCCGTCGCCGCACGGTCGCCGCGGCGCTTTCGGGGCTGCTGCAGCGATGAGCACGCCACTGGATCTTCGCGAACATTCACGGCGCCTGTTCTTCGCATACTGGCCCGACGCCAGGACGCGCCAGGCGTTGATCGAGGCGACCGCCGCCGCCGTCGCCTCCATCGACGGCCAGCCGGTTGCCGCTTCCAAACTCCATGTGACGCTGGCCTTCCTCGGCCGGGTCCATGGCTCACGGATACCGGAAATCGTCCGGGTCGGCGCGCGGGGCGATTACAAACCAGCGAAGCTCAATTTCGACCGTCTGGAATACTGGCCAAGGCCAAAGGTCGTCGCGGCCCTGGCGGATGCGATCCCGGAAGCGGGCCAGACGCTGGTCGACACCCTGTGGGAGCGCCTGCTGCCGCTCGGCATCGAGCGCGAGGAACGGCCCTGGCGGCCGCATTTCACGCTGGTGCGCCGCGTGCGCCGGCCGCCGCCAAAGCTCACTATTCCGGCCGTCCGCTGGTCCTGCGATCGCCTGGCGCTCGTCGAATCGGTGTCCGGCCCGGACGGCCTGCACTACACGCCGCTCGCCGAATGGCCGCTGGGCAAGTCCTGAGAGCCAGGACTGAGAGCCAGGACTGAGGCCGGGGTCGCGGCCTGAGCCACCCGGTCCCGTAATCTCTCCCCGAAACGGCAATTGAGGCAATCGCGCGGCTTAATGCGCGTACGCCGAGGCCGGTTCTTTGTGAAATAATCGTCCACCTCAAAGGGGAAGAATCCCGATGGAAGACAACCGCAAAAAAGCTCTCGCCGCGGCGCTGAGCCAGATCGAAAAGCAGTTCGGCAAGGGCTCGGTGATGCTCTTGGGCGAGCACCCGGCCAACAACGACATCGAGGTCGTTTCGACCGGATCGCTGGGCCTCGACGTCGCGCTCGGCGTCGGCGGCGTGCCGCGCGGCCGCGTGACCGAGATTTACGGGCCGGAGGCTTCCGGCAAGACGACCCTCGCGCTTTCCATCATTTCCCAGACGCAGAAGCTGGGCGGCGTCGCCGCCTTCGTGGACGCCGAGCACGCGCTCGACCCCGTCTACGCTGAAAAGCTCGGTGTCTACGTCAAGGAATTGCTGATTTCGCAGCCGGATACCGGCGAGCAGGCGCTCGAGATCACCGACATGCTGGTGCGTTCCGGGGCCGTGGACATCGTCGTGATCGACTCGGTCGCGGCGCTGACGCCAAAGGCCGAAATCGAGGGCGAGATGGGCGAGATGCAGATCGGCCTGCAGGCCCGGCTGATGTCGCAGGCGCTCAGAAAGCTCACCGGCAACATCAAGCGCTCCAATACGATCGTGCTCTTCATCAACCAGATCCGCATGAAGATCGGCGTGATGTTCGGCAACCCCGAGACCACGACCGGTGGCAATGCGCTCAAGTTCTACGCATCGCTCAGGCTCGACATCCGCCGCATCGGGGCGCTCAAGAATGGCGAGGAAGTCATCGGCAACCTGACCCGCGTCAAGGTCGTCAAGAACAAGGTCTCGCCGCCATTCCGCGAGGCGGAGTTCGAGATCCTCTACGGCCACGGCATCTCGCGCGAAGGCGAACTGATCGACATGGGCGCGCTGCACGGCCTGATCGAGAAGTCCGGCTCCTGGTACGCCTACAACGGCGAGCGCATCGGCCAGGGCAAGGACAATGCCCGCGCTTACCTGCAGCAGCATCCGGAGATCGCCGCGAAGATCGAAACGGCGCTTCGCACCCGGCTCCTGCCGGTACGCCGCCCGGTAGCGGTTGCGAGTGAGGCGGCGGAAGCCTGATCCCGCCGCCGCGGCGGCTTCGGACGATCAGCAGGCTGCCCGGCTCGCGGCACTCAAGCTGCTGAACCGGCGTGACTACGGCGCCCGCGAACTTAGCGAGCGCCTCGCGGAACGAGGCTTTGCGGCTGCGACCGCACAGGCCGTCGTCGATCGCCTGGTCCAGGAAAAGCTCCTGGACGACTCCCGTTTTGCCGAGCATTTCGTCGCGTATCATGCCAATCGCGGCCAGGGGCCCGTGCGCATCGCGCATCGATTGCGCGAGGCGGGCGTGGCGGCGGAGCTGATAACGGCTACGGTTGACGCGGGCTCGGCCGAATGGCGGCGGCGCTGCGCCACGCTCCGGCGCAAGCGCTTTGGCGCGCGCGAACCCGGAAGTTGGGCCGAACGCGGAAAGCAGGCGCGTTTCCTGACACAGCGCGGCTTCAACTCGGACCAGGTGCGCGCGGCGATCGGCAGGGATCTGGACGGGGAATGATGGGTTGAGACGGAAACAAGTCATGACCAGCGCGGAATTGCGCAGCGCTTTCCTGGAATTCTTCCGGGAGCGCGGCCACGCGGTCGTGGCCAGCAGTTCGCTCGTGCCCGGCAACGACCCGACGCTTCTGTTCACCAACGCCGGCATGGTGCAGTTCAAGGATGTGTTCCTTGGCAAGGACCAGCGCAACTACCAGCGCGCCGCGAGCTCGCAGCGCTGCGTGCGCGCCGGCGGCAAGCACAACGATCTCGAGAATGTCGGCTACACCGCGCGTCACCACACCTTCTTCGAGATGCTGGGCAATTTCAGCTTCGGCGACTACTTCAAGCGCGAGGCGATCGACTACGCCTGGGATTTCGTCACCGGCACGCTGAAAATCCCGCCGGAAAAACTCTGGGTCACGGTCTACAAGAACGACGACGAGGCGGCGGATCTCTGGCTCAAGAAAAAGAGCATGGATCCGAAACGCTTCTCGCGTCTGGACGAGAACTCGAACTTCTGGGCCATGGGCGATACCGGTCCCTGCGGTCCCTGCAGCGAGATCTTCTACGACCACGGCCCCGACATCGCGGGCGGCCCGCCGGGCTCGAAGGGCGAAGACGGCGATCGCTTCGTCGAGATCTGGAATCTCGTTTTCATGCAATACGAACGTTCTTCAGACGGAACCATGACGCCATTGCCCAAGCCCTCGGTGGATACGGGCATGGGTCTCGAGCGAACCGCTGCCGTGATGCAGGGCGTGCACTCGAATTACGAGATCGACCTGTTCCGGGGACTCGTCGCCGCAGCCGCAAAGGCGACCAAGCAAAAGGATCGCAAGAGCCCGTCCCTGCGCGTGATCGCGGATCACATTCGCGCCTGCTCGTTCCTGATCGTGGACGGCGTCGTCCCCGGCAATGAAGGCCGGGGTTATGTGCTGCGGCGCATCATTCGCCGCGCGATCCGTCACGGCTACCAGCTAGGCCAGGAAAAACCCTTCTTCCACACGCTGGTGCCCGCGCTGGTCGAACAGATGGGCGAGGCCTTTCCGGAACTCGCCAATGGCGCCGACAACGCGGGTCGCGTGCTGCGCCAGGAGGAAGAACGCTTCGCCGAGACGCTTGCCAATGGCATGGCGCTCCTCGACGACGCGATCAAACGCCTGAAGAGCAAGACGATTCCCGGCGAAACGGTTTTCAAGCTCTACGATACCTTCGGATTCCCGGTGGATCTCACCGCCGACATCGCGCGCGAGCGCGGTCTTGCGATCGATACCGCCGGATTCGAGAAGGCCATGGAGGGTCAGCGCGAGCGCGGCCGCGCGGCGAGCCGCTTTGGCGTCGACCTGCGCGGCCAGGCCGAGTTGAATGCCGAGAGCGAATTCTGCGGCTACGACTCACTCGAGGGAATCGGCACGATCCAGGCGATCCTGAAAGGCGGCGCCGAGGTCGAATCGGCCAATGCGGGCGATGAAGTCCAGGTCGTGCTCGACAAGACACCTTTCTATGCCGAGGCGGGCGGGCAGGTGGGCGACGTCGGTGTATTTGATAACAAAATAGCGCGCTTCACCGTCACCGATACGAAGAAACTGGGCGATGCCCACCTGCACATCGGCCGCCTCGAATCGGGCTCGCTCAATATCGGCGACAAGCTCACGGCCAGGGTGGACGAAAAGACCCGCCAGGCGACGGTGCTGAACCATTCCGCAACGCATTTGCTGCACGCGGCGCTCCGCCAGGCGCTCGGCAGGCATGTCGTGCAACGGGGTTCACTGGTCGCACCCGGCCGCCTGCGTTTCGATTTCTCGCATACCCAGGCCGTGACAGCCGAGGAGCTCGAGACCGTCGAGCGCCTGGTCAATACCGAGATCCGGCGCAATGCGCCGGCCGTGATCCGGCAGCTGCCCTTCGACGAGGCGGTGAAATCCGGCGCCATGGCGCTCTTCGGCGAGAAATACGACGACGTCGTGCGCGTGCTGTCATTCGGCGATTTCTCGACCGAACTTTGCGGCGGCACGCACGTGCATCGCACCGGCGATATCGGCCTGTTTCGCATCACTTCCGAAGGCGGGGTCGCGGCCGGTATCCGGCGCATCGAGGCCGTGACGGGTGAGGGCGCTCTCGAGGCGGTGAAAGCAAGCGATGGCGTGTTAAGGCGTGTTGCGGCGCTGGTGCGCGGCACGCCGGCCGAGATCGAGGACAAGGTCAATCAACTCCTCGAGCGCCAGAAGAAGCTCGAACGCGAACTCGCGGGACTGAAATCGAAACTGGTCGCTGGTGGCCACGGCGACCTGGCCGCGGGCGCGGTCCAGGTCCACGGCATCAACGTGCTGGCAACGGCGATCGATGGCGCGGACGCGCAGTCGCTGCGCGAGGCAGTGGACTCGCTGAAGGGCAGACTCGGATCGGCGGTGATCGTGCTCGCAACCGTGACTGGGGACGGCAAAGTCTCGTTGGTCGTCGGTGTGACGCCCGACGTGGTCGGGAAGGTCAAGGCCGGCGAGCTCGCAGGCCAGGTCGCGGGCCAGCTTGGCGGGCGCGGCGGTGGCCGGGCCGATTTCGCGCAGGCCGGCGGCAACGATCCGTCAAAGCTCGAGGCCACGCTCGCTGCAGTGCCGGACATGGTCCGCGCGCGGCTCGTCTGACCGCGGTTCCTTGCCGTAAAGCCGGCGGAACCTGAGTCCCCTCCGGCAGTCGGATTCCCTGTGCAAACATTCGCGCTGTCAGCCGCGTTGCTGCTCGCCCTGAGCGGGGCGCCCGAGAAGCCGGACCCGCAGGAAGTGACCGAGACGTCGGCCCCACAGGAATTGGCCGAGGTGGCAGTCCTGGCACCCGAGCCGCGCTTCGTGGCGCCGACCAGGCGCGATCGCATCGGGCGCATCTGGGCGCCGGTCCTGATCAACGGCCAGGGGCCATTCCGCCTGGTGCTCGACACGGGCTCGAGTCACTCGGCCGTGACGGCCAAGGTCGCGGAGAAACTCGGCATTCCGGTGCCCTACCCTGGCAAGACCATCCTGCGCGGCGCGACGGGCACGACCACCGTGCCATTGATCCCGATCGAGAGCCTGGAAGTCGGCGAACTGCTGATGGAGCCGGGACGGCTGCCAATCGTCCCGGACGCGCTGGGCGGTGCCGAAGGCGTCCTGGGCTTTGAGGCCCTTGCGGGCAAGCGCATACACATCGATTTCCGCGGCGACCGCATCACGATCATGCGTTCGCGGAATGAAAAGGCGCCGAACGGCTTCGTCACGATTCCCGTGAAATTCATGCGCGGGCGGCTCCTGGTCGTCGATGCCTACCTCGGCGGCGTGCGCACCATGGCCATCATCGACACAGGCGGCCAGGCGACGCTCGGCAACGTGGCGCTGCAAGTAGCATTGACCCGGCACCGCTCGCGCGTCACGGTACCCGACCAGGTGACCGGCGCGACGCTCGACGTCCAGACCGGGGAACGCATGGCGACGCCGGGTATGGTGATGGGCGACGTGCTGGTCAGGAATGCCGCCATGACTTTCGCGGACTTCGCGATCTTCCAGTACTGGAAACTCACGCAGGAGCCAGTGATGCTGATCGGCATGGACGTGCTGGGCCTGCTCGACACGCTGATCATCGACTACCGCCGGCGCGAGCTTCAGGTCAAACTGCGTCGTTCATAAGGAGTGTCTGCATGCTGCGAGTTCTTCGACTCGTTCTGATGGTTTGCGCGCTCAACGTCGCCACGGCCGCGACTGCCGCGAGCCCCGCTTTCGTCGTGAGCTATCCGGCGGAGCGGAGCCAGGGCCCCTTGCAGGGCCGGCTGATCCTGGTCTTTGCGTCAGACGGAAACAAAGAGCCGCGCTCCCAGGTCAACTGGGATCAGGACGCGATACCGATCTTCGGCATGGATGTCGAAAGCTGGAGACCGGGCGAGTCCCGCGCATTCGACGGGAGCGCCTACGGATTTCCGCTGAAGTCATTCGACGAGCTGCCGGCCGGAAAGTATTTCGTGCAGGCGGTGCTGAATCGCTACGAGACCTTCACGCTCGCCGACGGAAGGCGCCTCAATCTCGCGCCGGATCGCGGCGAAGGGCAGGTCTGGCACAAGAAACCCGGCAATCTCTACTCCAAACCGCAGGAAATCGAGATCGGCGGCGCGCAGGGCGCAAACATTGCGCTCCTGCTCGATCAAGAGATCCAGGCCATCGAACCATTCGAGAAGCTCGAGACCGCGCATGTGAAATACCTGCGCATCAAGAGCGAGCGGCTGTCGAAATTCTGGGGCCGCGACATGTTCCTCGGCGCCTGGGTGCATCTGCCCTGGGGCTATGCCGAGCACCCCGATGCGCGCTATCCGCTTGTGATCGCGCACGGCCATTTTCCCGGCGAGCCCGGCCTGTTGCGCGAGACGCCGCCCGACCCGGATCTCAAGCCGGAGTACAGCAAGCGTTTCAATCTCGAGGGCTACAACCGCACGGAGCAGGAATACGGCTGGCTGGCCTTCAATAACTGGAATGCGCCGGGATTCCCGCGGGTGCTGATGATCGAAATCCAGCACCCGACGCCGTTTTACGACGACTCCTATGCCGTGAACTCCGCGAACAATGGGCCCTATGGCGATGCGATCGAATACGAACTGATCCCGGAGATCGAAAAGCGCTACCGCGCCATCGGCCAGGGCTGGGCGCGCTTCGTATTCGGCGGCTCCACCGGCGGCTGGGAAGCCATGGCCGTTCAGATGTTCTACCCCGATCACTACAACGGCGCCTGGATCGCCTGCCCGGACCCGATTGATTTCCACCACTACGAGACGGTCGATATCTATAAGGACAAGAACGCGTACTACATGAACGAGTACAAGCGCACGCCGCGACCGGCGTACCGCAACTGGCTCGGCCATGTGTACGCGACGGTTGAGGAAAACAATCAGTGGGAATACGCGCTGGGCACGCACGGCCGCTCGGGCGACCAGTGGGATGCCTGGGAGTCCGTTTACTCGCCCGTGGGCCCGGATGGCTATCCACGGCGCATCTGGGATCGCGTGACCGGCGAGATCGATCCGGTGACCGCCGCCTACTGGCGCGAGAACTACGATCTGTTGAATATCCTCGAGCGCGATTGGGCGACGCTCGGCCCGAAACTGCGCGGAAAGCTGCGCATCTACGTGGGCGACATGGACAACTACTACCTCAACAACGCCGTCTACGGCGTCGAGACGTTCCTGAAGAGCGCGAACCCGCCCGCCGACGCGGTGGTCGAGTACGGCGATCGCGACGAACACTGCTGGAATGGCGATCACACGCGCGCGAACGCCTATTCACGGCTGCGCTATCCGCAGATGGTGCTGCCATGGACGGTGGAACGGATGCTGAAGACGGCGCCGGCGGGCGCCGACGTCACGAGCTGGCGATACTAAA
>JANOSR010000006.1:0-9206 GCA_031415935.1 Steroidobacteraceae bacterium
CGCGTGCAGGCCGGCCAGCCGGTTGAAGCAGTGCTGAATGCCTATCCGGATTGGCGGATCCCGGCCGAGGTCATCGCGATCGTTCCCACGGCCGACCGCTCCAAGGCGACCGTGAAAGTGCGCATTGCACTGCGGGCAAAAGATTCACGGATCGTGCCGGAGATGGGCGTGCGCGTCGCCTTCCTCGAGGAACAACCCGGGGCGACCGGGATTCCCGCGGCGTCACCCGTTCGTGGAGTGCTGGTGCCACTGGCGGCCATCCGTCAGGACGCGGGCGAAGACGTCATTTACGTGATGCTCGAGGGCCGGGCACGACGGCGCGCGGTGACACTCGGCGGCGTGCAGGGGGACGCGCGGCAGGTGCAGGCAGGCGTATCCGCGGGCGAATCGGTCATCGTCGAGGCACCGGCCACCCTGAAGGACGGCGACGCGGTAGAGAGCAAGGACGAGGCGAACCAATGAGCGAAACGATGGTGCGGGTCAGCAACGTGCACAAGTCATACGTGCGCGGCAAGCAAACGGTCGAAGTGCTGCACGGCCTCACGCTGGAGATTCCCAGGGGCGATTTCGTCGCGCTGATGGGACCCTCCGGTTCAGGAAAGACCACGCTCCTGAACCTGATCGGCGGTCTGGACCTGCCTACATCGGGACAAATCCATGTGGGCGGCCAGCGCATCGACCAGCTTTCCGGCGGGCAGCTGGCGAAGTGGCGCGCGCGCAATGTCGGATTCGTGTTTCAGTTCTACAACCTGATGCCGGTGCTCACCGCCGAGCGCAACATCGAACTGCCGTTGCTGCTGACCGGTCTTTCGGCTGCGCAGCGCAGGAGATCCGTCGCCGTGGCATTGGAGGTGGTCGGCCTCACGGACCGTGCCCGGCACAAGCCAAAGGAACTGTCCGGTGGCCAGGAACAGCGCGTGGCGATCGCCCGGGCGCTGGTTTCAGATCCGACGATATTGATCTGCGACGAACCCACCGGCGATCTCGACCGCAAGACAGCGGATGAGATCCTGGGCCTGCTGCAGGTGCTGAACCGCGAACACGGCAAGACCATCGTGCTGGTGACCCACGATCCAAAGGCCGCCGGATTCGCGCGACGCACGCTGCACCTGGAGAAGGGCCAGTTGCTGGAGCAGGCCGCGGCATGACCCGCACCGGATTCATTTTCGCTAATCTGTTGCGCAAGAAGACGCGCGCCGTGCTGACGCTGCTGTCGGTGGTGACGGCGTTTCTGCTGTTCGGCCTGCTGCAGGCCGTCAACGTGATGTTCTCGGCGGGCGCCGATTTCGTCGGCGCGACGCGACTGGTGACTCAGGCGCGGGTGTCATTCACCCAGTCGCTGCCGATGCGTCTGTTGCCGGAGATCGAGGCCGTTCCCGGCGTGGACAAGGTCATGTGGCAGCAGTGGTTCGGCGCGGTTTGGCAGGAGAATACTCAGCTGATTTTCTTCGCCGCCGACCCCGGGCGTCTGCATGGCGTCTATCCGGAATACGTGATGCCCGATCAGCAATGGACGGCATTCGCGGAGACCCGCACCGGCATGATCGTCGGCCGCAATCTCGCCAACCAGTATGGCTGGCGCATTGGCGAAAAAGTGCCGATCTCCTCGAACATCTTTCCTCAGAAAGACGGCAGCAAGGCCTGGATCTTTGACCTGGTCGGCATCTATGACGGCAAGGACGCCGAATGGCAGCGCAACACCAATGTCGGCTGGATCAATTTCGCCTATTTCGAGGAGGCGAACCAATTCGGTACCGGCTTCGCTGGAACCTTTACGCTCATGATCTCGAATCCGGACCGGGCCCAGCAGATCGCCCAGGCCATCGACGCGCGGTTCGAGAACTCGCCGGACGAGACCAAGACGCAGACCGAAAAGGACTTCAACCTCGGCTTTTTCAAGCAGATCGGTGACATCGGCCTGATCGTGCGCTGGATCCTGTTCGCCGTGTTCTTCACGCTGCTGCTGGTGGTCGGCAACACCATCGCGCAGAGCGTGCGCGAGCGGATCCCGGAACTGGCGATCCTGAAGACACTGGGATTCACTGACGGCGCTGTTCTCGGCTTCGTGCTGGCCGAAGCGGCAGCAATATGCGTGATTGGCGGGTTGCTCGGTCTCGGCCTCGCGACAATGATAGGCATCGCGATCGGCAGTGGCGGAAACTTTCCGATCGCGGTCGACGACCGCGTGTGGATCACGGGTGTGCTCGCAATTGTCGGCCTGAGCCTGGCGGTGGGCCTGCTGCCGGCGCTGCGGGCCGGTCGACTGTCGATCGTTGACGCACTGGCCGGGCGCTGAAGGGAGATCTCAACGATGCTGCGGCAGACCATCGCGATCACTTTGTTGAGCCTCCGGAGCATCCCGCAGCGCCTCGGTCCGTCACTCGTGATCATCGTCGGGCTCGCCGGCGTGGTCGCGGTGTTCACCGCGCTCCTGGCGATGGCCGAGGGTTTCCAGTCCACGCTCAAATCGACCGGGCGCGAAGACGTCGCCCTGGTGCTGCGCGGCGGCTCCAGCGCCGAGCTGAATTCCGTCCTGCCGCGCGACCAGGCGACGCTGATCAAGCAGGCGCCGGGCGTGCGTCAGGGCGGCGATGATCAGCCGCTCGCCTCTGCCGAGATGATCGTGATCGCGGAACTTCTGAAGACCGGTGAGAAAACCGGTTCCAACATCACCGTGCGTGGCGTCGAGCCCGCGGCATTTGCGCTGCGACCGCAACTGAAGATCGTGGATGGCCGCAGATTTCAGCCGGGGCTGCGCGAGCTGATCGTGGGCCGCGGCGTCGCTCAGCAGTTCGAAGGCGTCAGGCTGGGCGAAACGCTGCGCATGCGCGGCTCCGACTGGACCGTGGTCGGCGTATTCGAATCCGGCGATGCCAACGAAAGCGAACTGTGGGCGGATGTTGAGGTCGCGCAGACCACGTTCAACCGGCGGGGCTTCAGTTCGGTGCGCCTGCAGCTCCCGAATCCGGCCGGCCTCAAGTCGGTCAAAGATGCGCTGACCGCCGATCCCCGCCTGAATGTCGACGTCGAGTCCGAGCAGCAGTACTACAGCGGCCAGACCCGGCAGTTTCGCCAGACCATTGGCATGCTGGCCGGTGTGGTCACCCTCATCATGGCGCTGGGAGCGACTTTTGCTGCTCTCAACACGATGTATGCGGCAGTGGGCACGCGCGCACGCGAGATCGCGACATTGCGTGCAATCGGCTTCAGCGGCGCACCGGTTGTGGTATCGGTGATGATCGAGTCACTCCTGCTGGCACTGGCCGGCGGCGTGATTGGCGCCCTGCTCGCCTACCTGCTATTCAACAACATGGCGGTGTCGACCCTCGGTGCGAATTTCTCGCAGGTTGTATTCCAGTTCAAGGTCACTCCGGTGCTGGTGCAGCGCGGTCTGCTCATCGCGATTGCGATCGGCATGTTCGGCGGCCTGCTGCCCGCGCTACGCGCGGCGCGCCTGCCGGTGACGACCGCGCTGCGCGCGGCCTGAGCCAAGCGCCAGGACTCGATGCGGCTTCCGGCTTTGATCGACATTGGCGTCAATCTTTCCCACGACAGCTACGATCAGGATCGTGCCGAAGTGATCGCGCGGGCGCAGCACGCAGGTGTTGTCGCGATGATCGTCACTGGCAGCACGCTCGCGGACAGCGCGCGCGCTCTTGAACTGTGCCGTCGATGGCCTGGGCTATTGCGCGCGACGGCGGGAGTGCATCCGCACCATGCCGCGGGGTTTCAGGATTCGGATTGCGCAGAGCTGACCGATCTGTATGCCGATCCCATGACGGTCGCGGCCGGCGAATGCGGTTTGGACTACTATCGGAACTACTCACCACCCGCCGAGCAGCGACGCGCCTTCGGGCTGCAGCTTCAACTCGCCGCCAGGCACGAGCTCCCGGTATTCCTGCACCAGCGTGAGGCTCACGCGGATTTCATGGCCATGCTGCGCGAACATCCGCAATTGCTGACGCGCGCGGTACTGCATTGCTTTACCGGCGATGCGAAGGAGCTCGATGATTGCCTGGTCGCGGGTCTTGCCATCGGTGTCACCGGCTGGATCTGCGATGAGAGGCGCGGGCAGGCTCTGCGTGAGGCAGTCGGCCGGATTCCGGATGATCGCCTGATGCTGGAAACGGACGGACCCTACCTGCTGCCGCGCACACTGCAGCCAAAGCCGGCCCATCGGCGCAATGAGCCCATGTATTTGCCGGTAATCCTGGATGCGGTTGCGAGATATCGGGGCCAACCGGCTGACCAGATTGCAGCGATGACGACGGCGAACGCGCGGCGCTTCTTTGGCCTTAAGCTGTAGCTGCCGCCGCGGGCCGCGCTCCGTGGCATCTCTAATCAAGATTAAGTAGAGTTTGTACTGAATTGATAATACGGTGATTTAATGGATTTTCCCTTAGCCCTCCGGCAGACTGCCGAAACATTCAGCAGTTCAATCGTCCCGCGTCTCTGCGACTACATCCGGATCCCGAACAAATCGCCGGATTTCGATCCTGACTGGAAGGCGCACGGCCACATGGACCGCGCAGCGGAACTGATGGCCGCCTGGTGCCGCGAACAGAAGATCAAGGGACTGAAGGTCGAGATCGTGCGCGCAGGCGATCGTACGCCGTTGCTGCTCTGCGAGATTCCCGGCACTGGGTCTGGCACGGCGCTTCTGTACGGCCACATGGACAAGCAGCCGGAGTTCACGGGCTGGGCGGAAGGCCTGTCTCCCTGGGAACCGGTCCTGCGTGACGGGCGGCTTTACGGCCGCGGTGGTGCCGATGACGGCTACGCCGTGTTCTCGTCGTTGACCGCGATCCGGCTTCTGCAACAACAGGGCATCCCCCACGCACGCTGCGTGGTGCTGATCGAGGCCTGCGAGGAAAGCGGAAGCTACGACTTGCCGCATTACGTCGAGTCCCTCGCGGATCGTATCGGCACACCGAGTCTCGTGGTTTGCCTCGATGCCGAGTGCGGCAATTACGACCAGCTTTGGTGCACGACTTCCCTGCGCGGCAATCTCGTCGGCACGCTGTCGATCGAGGTATTGACGGAGGGCGTGCATTCAGGCGCCGGCACGGGCGTGGCGCCCTCGGTATTCCGCATCGCGAGGACGCTGCTGGCCCGTGTCGAGAATGACGTCACCGGCGACCTGCTGCTGGACGAGTTTTACGTGGACATTCCGTCGGCGCGCCTTTCCCAGGCCAGGGCTGCCGCGGCCGTGCTGGGTGATCAGGTGGCTGGCAAGATTCCATTTGTTCCAGGCGCGCGTCCGCTCACCGATGCACCGTACGAACTGATATTGAACAACACCTGGCGGCCGACTCTTGCGATTACCGGGGCGGGTGGCCTGCCGGCGCTACAGAACGCCGGCAACGTGCTGTTGCCACGCCTGGACCTCAAATTGTCATTTCGCCTGCCACCCACGAATGATGCCGCCATCGCCGCAGCGGCCATGAAAAAGCGGCTGGAATCCGACCCTCCTTATGGGGCGCGCGTCAGTTTTGACGTCGGATCATCGCTCGCGGGCTGGAATGCACCGGCACTTGCGCCGTGGCTCGAAAGATCCATGAGCGAAGCCTCCACTGCGACCTTCGGGCGCGACACCATGTATCTGGGTACGGGCGGCAGCATCCCGTTCATCGGCATGCTGGGTGAGCGCTTCCCCAAGACACAATTCCTCGTGACCGGCGTGCTGGGGCCGCACGCGAATGCCCATGGGCCGAATGAATTCCTGCACCTGGCCTACGCACAGAATCTCACCGTCTGCGTCGCCAAGGTGCTTGGGGACCATAGCCTTCAGGCTGTGGGCTGAGGCAGGCAACTGGCTGAGGCGGACGGCGAATTCAGCGACGCGCCAGGGGACTCGGCTCGGACAGCTTCGAGATCTCATCCCAGGCCTGGCGGCAGCGCTCCTGCGCTGCACTCGCGGCATCCGGCCCGAGCGCAGGGTACTCCGCCGCCAGCGCGCTGAGCTGAGTGACCTTGGGTGGTCGTCCCTTGGGAAACCGGCCTCGCTCGGTGAACACGATGCGACCCTCGACCGGCACGTCGCCCGCCAGCGTTCGCACGGCAGCGACGCGATCGTAGAGCGCCTCGAGCGGGTTCATGAAGGTCGAGCGCGCAATGCCATTCATGACGGTCCATTCGTGCATATGTTCGCCGCCGAAAACGACACCCGCCACGTCGCGCAGGTCGATGACCAGCAACCCGCGTCCTGTCATCAGCAGGAAGTCCATGTGCAGGTGGCCACCGCTGCCGTCGGGCAGGACGATGTCGCGGAGCGCAGCCAGCGAAATGGACTCGACGGTCTTGACGACCCGGCGCCGCGCGCGGCTGTGGCGCCAGCGACGGAATCCGGCGGCGACGCCCAGCGCGATGAGCGCCAGCAGCGTCACCGCAATCACCACCCGCACGATGAGGCTGTCCGTGGTCATGCGGCCAACAAGCGCGCACGCAGCTCGTCCAGGTTCGCGTTGATTTCTTCGTGTGCAGTCGGCCGCTCGAGCAGGCGGGCAAGCGCGGGTGGCGGCGCGATCGCCCGGCCGACGAGCGGTTCGACGATTTCCTGAAACTTCGCGGGGTGGGCCGTGGCGACCAGCACCCAATGCGAGGCGCGTCGTTCCTCGTCCGAAAGCATGCGATAGGCCTGTGCTGCGGCCGCGCTGTGCGGGCAGAGCGTCAGGCCCGACTGACGGTATTCGAACTGGATGCTCTGGCGGATCGCCTCGTCGCCGATCGACACCGCGCGGATTCGCGCCCTCATGGTCGCGTGGTCGCGGTACATAAACCGGAGCCGTTCAATGTTGCTGGGATCGCCGACGTCCATGGCATTGGCAATGGTAGCGATGCTCGGGCGCGGTCGCCACCGGCCGTCGGCCAGGAAATCCGGGACTGTGCGATTGGCATTGTGTGCGAGCACGATTTCGCCGATCGGTAGGCCGAGTTCGCGCGCCCAGACACAGGCGACAGCCTGCCCCAGATTGCCGGACGGAACCACAAAGCTGGCAGTGTTGCCCTCGGCCTCGCGGATCCTGAGACTCGCCGCCGCGAAGTAGGTGATCTGCGCCAGCAGGCGTCCGATGTTGATGCTGTTGGCGGAGGACAGTGGCAGCGCTTCCCGCAGCCGCCCATCCCGGAAAGCCTCCTTCGCGAGCCGCTGGCAATCATCGAAACTTCCGCGCACGGCATAGCTTCGGACATTCCCGTCCCAACAGGTCAACTGCCGTTCCTGCAGGGGCGAAACCTTGCCGGCCGGATATAGCAGCACGACACGGAAGCCAGGCCTTTGATGAAATGCCGCGGCGACCGCGCCGCCGGTGTCACCGGAGGTCGCCACGAGGATGGTCAATGCCCGCGGATCCGGTCGCGCCAGGCGCGACAAGCAGGCGGCAAGGAATCGGGCGCCGAAATCCTTGAATGCCGCGGTCGGCCCGTGATACAGCTCGAGCACCGAGAGCCGCTCCGCTCCGCCGCCGACCGGCCTGAGCGGGGCCGGAAAGTCGAAGGCCTCGGTGGCGATGGCTGGAAGCTGAGCGGCGAGCGCATCCCCATCGAAAAATGGTGCTAGAAGGCGCGGTGCAAGCAGGTCTAGAGCTCCGGGGCTTGTCATCGCCCGCGCTGCCTGTGCCGGCAATCTGGCCGGCACATAGAGCCCGCCGTCCGGCGCGATGCCTTCTTCCAGTGCGCGTGACAGCGGCACCTGCAGCCGCTCGTCGCGGGTGCTGCAAACATTCATTGCCGCTCCACCACGCGCGCCCCAACGTCCCCGATCTCCGCGATCCACTGGTCGCAGTCAAGATCGTGCCGCGCAAAAGCCCGCACCATGGCCGAGCAGATCGCCTGCGATTGCGATTGCTCGCACCAGGCGAAGATACTGGGGCCGGCGCCGGAAATTGAGCAGCCGAGCGCGCCCTCCCCGATTGCGGAGCGCTTGACCTCTGCGAAACCGGGAATGAGCACGGCCCGCTGCGGTTCGATCAGAACGTCCTCGAAGGAGTCGCGGATCAGCGCCAGGTCATTGGTGTAGCAGCCGGCCAGGAAGCCGGCCAGATTGGCGGTCTGCCAGACGACGTCGGACAGGATCACGGTGCGATTGAGGATTGCGCGTGCCTCGCGCGTGGACAGAAATAATTGCGGGTGCACGAGGACGCAGCGGATTTCCGGTGGCACCGGGATCTGCTTGATCCTCGGGTTGTCGATGCCGACCGTGAGCACCAGTCCACCGAAGAGCGATGGGGCGATGTTGTCGGCATGGCGTGAACCGCTTGCGACGGCTTCGCCCTCGATCGCGTGCTTCAGGAGCTCGAGCCGCGAAAGGCGCTGATCCAGCAGCTCATTGGCCGCCACCACCGCGGCCACGGCAGAAGCGGCCGAACCGCCGAGACCGGAACCGAGTGGGATGCCCTTGTCGATCGCCAGTTCAATGCCGAATGGCAGTGCCAGCGACTCCGCGAGCGACATGACGGCCTTGCCCGCGGTGTTGTGCACGGCTTCAAGTGGCAGTTCACCTGCGATTCCGGTGACGGCCGCGATGCGCACACCAGGCTCGGCGGTGCGAGTCGCGCGCACGCGGTCGCCGATGGCCGGAAACGTGTGGCCCAGGATGTCGAATCCGATGCCGACATTGCCGACCGTGGCGGGCGCGAAGGCGGTTGCGGATTGCATTGGCAATCTTCCCGTGCGCATCCGGGAAAGGCAAGCAATCCGGCGGTTTGCGTCAGTTCAATGACGGTGCGCGTGCCAGCGCCGCAAGAGCCCGGCGCCACCCGGGAGCCGCAGGAGCCGGAGCAGCACCCTGACCGCCAGACGATCCGAGGTACTCAGCCTGAAGGATCGGTGCAGCGCCTCGTAAAGGTCCTGGCATTCCTCAATCTGCTCAACGGCCAGCGCCTGGAACTCGAACCGTCCTTCGACGCAGCGGATGCGCCAGCTTCGCGCTGCGCGACCAGGATCGCCGAGGGCTTCAATGACCGGGTTAGTTAAAACCGCAGGCAACTCCGGCCCCTGATACTGGGCGATGTCGAGGAATCGCCTGCGGTCGCCGGCATCATTCCGAAACCGCAGCAGGCCCGTGACAGGGCCCTGTTCGATGCGAAAGACCTGCGAGGCGCCGGATTCGGGCATCGCGGGACTATAGACAACTGCGGTCGTCACAACCACCCGCGCCAATGCGGCATGATCCGCGTCATGACGCAGCGATCCAGACTCGCAGATCT
>JANOSR010000007.1:0-2342 GCA_031415935.1 Steroidobacteraceae bacterium
GAAGGCAGGCTTCAGCAGGCGATCGCCGAGCACGGAGCCGTCATTCCGGTCTACTGGCACCAGCAACAACTGCTGCCCACGAAGTACCTGCTCGGGCATCACGCGGCCGGGCTGAAGCTGGGCTTCCTGGTGAGCCCGTCGGTGGACGGCGAGATGCCGGCGATGATCGTGCAGCGAACCGGTGCCTACGCGATCCGCGGTTCTTCGAGCGCGACTGGCGCACGTGCGTTGCGCGATTACTATCTGGCGATCACCCGCGATGGCATTTCTCCTGCCATCACGCCGGACGGGCCGAAGGGACCGGCACACGAATTCAAGCCCGGCGCGATCCTGCTGTCACAACTGTCCGGCAAGCCGATACTGCCGATGGCCTTTGCCGCGCGTCGCGCATTCCTATTCCCGACCTGGGACAAGTTCATCCTTCCGCTGCCATTCACGGGAACCGTGCTCGCGGTCGGCGAGCCCTGCGTCGTGCCGAAGCGACTGGATGCGTGTGGACTCGAGGAGTGGCAGAAACGGATGAGGACCGAGCTGGAAGCCCTCCACGTCGCGGCAGGCGAGGCGCTCCGCAAGCGCTGAGCGGGACCCGGTGGCCTACCTGCCACCAAACGGTCAGCGACCGTGTATTAGCGACGGTTCATAGTAAATACAGTCGCTTAGCTTGCTTTCTTAAGGGTTTCTGACAGAATGCGGCGCAACTACCGGTGGGACGGGAAGTACCGAACCGTTAACTGGTTCCTACGGTGGGCAAATCCCGAACTGACAGACTGCCGGGAATTCAGGGGGATCCAATCCGGGTGCCTACGGTGCAAGGCGAGTCGTTTCCCGAGTTCACCGCTTCGGACATCCTGTCGCCGAAGCTGTGGCAGCAGCGGGCGGAACGCCCGCCGCTCGGTATTGACATCACCTGCACGAAAGTCGCGGTCGACTTCCAGAACATCAGCGCCGGCAATGCCGATGCGGTGATCCGCCAGAACCTCGAGGTCCTGCGCGAAGCGACCAATACCGACGCCGTCTTTCTTGCGCTGCTCGACGGCCATGGCGAACGCATCGATTCGCTCGCAACCTCCAAGGGGCCATTCGCGCAGTGCCGGCCGGAAGTGTTGAAGGGCGAGCAGCTGGCCGCGCTGCCCTGGATCCGCTCCAGACTGGAGCATGTCCGCATTCTCGAGATCCGCGACACTGTCGGAGTGCGGCCCGAGCAGGCGAGCGACGCCGCCCGGCTTGCAGGACTCGACATCCGCTCGCTGCTGCTGATCGCATTCGCGGTCCAGGGCACGGTGCGTGGATTCCTCGCCTTCGCCTCGTCGACGCCGCGTGACGGCTGGGACGTCAATCTGCACCTGCTGCTGAAGCTGGTCGGCACCAGTCTCGCGACCGGTCTCGAAAAGGTCTCGCTGGCCGACCGCATGGCCGACATGCAGGAACGCCAGGAGATGGCGCTGCCCTGCGCGAATGACGGGCTGTGGGATTACGACGCCCAGGGCAACCGCACCTGGTTTTCGCCGCGCTGGAAAGCCATGCTCGGCTTCGCCGAAGACGATGTCATCACCTCACCGGACTGGCACCGCATGGTGCATCCGGAGGATCTCGCGCGCGTTTCCGCGTTGATGCGCGATCACATCGCCGGCAAGACGCCGATGTTCGAGAGCGTGCACCGGCTGAAGCACACCGACGGCGAGTGGCGCTGGGTCGTCGGGCGCGCCCGCGCGCGCGTCGACGATCAGGGGCGGCTGCGCCGGCTGATCGGCGTCGAGCTCGACATCACCGAGCGCAAGCTCTACGAGGAAGCGCTGTTCCGCGAGAAGGAAAGCGCCCAGATCACACTGCAGTCGATCGGTGACGGCGTCATCACCTGCGATGCGCACGGTCGTGTCGAGTACCTGAATCCGGTGGCGGAGGAGCTGACGGGCTGGCGGCTCGAGGACAGCCTGGGCCGTACGATCGACGAGATCTTCAGGGCCTTCCACGAGGAAACCTGCGAGCCGCTGGAGAATCCGCTTGCGGTCGCGGTGCGGCGCATCCGTTCGATCAAGTCGGTGCGGCCGATGCTGCTGATCCGCCGCGACGGAAACGAGTTGTACATCGAGAGCACAGCCTCGCCGATCCGCGACGGCAGTGGCACGGTCACGGGCGGCGTGCTCGTGTTCCACGACGTGTCGGAGTCGCGAGAGCTGAACCGGCGCCTGTCGTATCACGCGAGTCACGACGTGCTGACCGGGCTGGTGAACCGGCGCGAATTCGAGACCCGGCTCGAACGGGCGCTGAAAAGCGCCAAGGCGCGCGAAACTTCGTACGCGCTGTGCTACGTCGATATCGACCAGTTCAAGATCGTCAATGAC
>JANOSR010000008.1:0-1607 GCA_031415935.1 Steroidobacteraceae bacterium
AGGACAGGCGCAGCGTGAAGGTCGCATCCGGATAGATGCTGGTGCCGTAGGCGGCGAAACGCGCCTTCGCGATCGCCTCCTGGCCGCGCTGAATCGGTCCCTCGACCTGTTCCTCGTAGCGCTTGCGCAGCGCGCGCGCAGCCGGATCCACGATCGCGGCGAGGCGGATCATGGGATCCTGGCTCGCATCGATCGCGGCCTGCCCGCCCTCATACAGAGCAACGCGCGCGGCCGGGTCCGCGAGCGAACTGTCGCGGATGAGTTTCGATGCCAGCGCGTCCGGGGAATCGTTGCCGAAGACTTTGCGCACCAGCGGATCGTCGGGGCCCAGCCATTCGCGCATGCGCTCGAGCCCGAACGAGAGCCGCAGGACCTCGAAATCCGGGTAAATCGGCGCCGCGGCCTGCAGATTCTGCAGCACCGCTGGCAGGCGCGCCTCGGTGTACTCGGCGAGACGCGATTCGTTGCCTTTCGCGCGCTCCTCGGCCGCGCGCACGAGGACGCGCGCGTAGCCAAACAGCGTGCTGTTGAAGCCGGCGCCGCCCTCGATGAAGGTGTAGGGCACCAGCATGTCGCGCCAGGTGCGCTGGGCGGCCTCGATGTCCTGCCAGGCGCTGGCTGAGGATGCAAGCGTGGGATTCGCGGCGACCGCGTCGCGCAATGCCCGTTCGTTCTTGCGGGCCGAGTCGAGCAACGCGGGGTCCAGCAGCGCGTCGAATTGTTTGCGGCGCACCTTGATCGCGTTCTCGATCTGGTTCAGGTACGCCTCAGTCGTGCGGCGCGGTTCCTCTCCGGTCTTCGAATACTGCAGCATGCGCCCGCGCAACTCCGAGAAGCGCATCAGCCAGAACGACATGAAGGTCTCGCGCTGCAATTCGAGCTGCGAGACCGTCAGCAACCGATCGGTGTTGCCGGGATGGCCGGAGACGAACACCGGATCGCCGGGATCCGCGCCGTCCCAGTCGAAGCGCAGGCGATTCGGGGTTTTGGCCGGCTTGCCGTTCTCGTAGGCGCGCAGGATCGACATGTCCAGGCACCAGCGCGGGAACTGGAAGTTGTCCGGATCGCCGCCGAACTGCGCGATACCGCGCTCCGGCGCGAATACCAGGCGCACGTCTTCATAGCGCTTGTACTTGTAGAGCCAGTACTGACCGCCCTGATAGAGCGACACGCGCTCGCATTTGAGTGCGCCGCCCCTGGATTTGGCCGAGGCTTCCTCGCAGGCCTGCTCGAGTTTTGTCAGTTCCCGCCTCCGCGCCTCGACGACTGCGTCCGCAGCGAGTCCCGCTGTCGCCGCGGCGACCTCGGCCGTGACGTCTTCCGTGCCGACCAGCACGGAGATCGCTTCTTCCTGGCAGCGCAGTTCTTTTTCACGCGTGCCCGCAAGGTATCCATTGCTCACCAGATCGCTGTCAGGGGTCGAATTCTGCGCAACGCATTCTTCGCCGCAGTGGTGATTGGTCAGGATCAGCCCGTCGGCGGATATGAAGGAGCCGGTGCAGCCGCCCTCGAGGCGCACGGTGGCCAGCCGGACCCGGTCGAGCCAGGCGGCGTCGAGCGTGACGCCGTATTTCTCGCCGATTGCGGCGCGTGGCGGATTGTCGAAA
>JANOSR010000009.1:0-2119 GCA_031415935.1 Steroidobacteraceae bacterium
TCGTTGCACTCTGGCTGGCGGCGCTGAAAATCGACGCGCTGCGACACTACCCCGAGTCCTGGACGCTGTCGACCGGCGTTTTCTGGGACAACCTGGTGGAGTGGCTCAACGTCAATTACTTCGACACGTTCGAGGCGGTCAAGACGGCGATCCTTCTCAAGTTCATGATTCCGGTCAAGCGCTTCCTGCTTGCGCAGCCCTGGCCATTTGTCGTGTTTTGCGTGATGGCTGCCGCACTGTCCATCGCCGGGGCGCGGCGCGCAGTCATCGCCGGCGTCTTCGTGCTGACGATCGCCTTCACCGGACTGTGGCAGCCGGCGATGGTGTCGGTGTATTTGACGGGCGTCTCGGTGTTGCTGGCGGTCGCGATGGGCGTGCCGATCGGGATCGCCTCCGGCACGCGGCCGCGACTCTGGAAATTCGTGGAGGTCGTGATTGACACGCTGCAGACGCTGCCGAGCTTCGTGTATCTGATACCGGTGGTGATGCTGTTCCGCGTCGGGGACTTCACGGCAATGATCGCGATCATCCTCTATGCGCTGGCACCGGCGATCCGATACACGGCGCTTGGTATCCGCGAGGTGGATCCCGGCGTTGTCGAAGCGGCAACGGCCATGGGTGCGACGCGGACCCAGGTTCTGTTCCGCATCCGCCTGCCGCTCGCGCTACCGTCGATCCTGCTCGGCATCAACCAGACGATCATGCTGGCGTTATCGATGCTGGTGATCACGGCATTGGTCGGCACGCGCGATCTCGGGCAGGAAGTCTACATTGCGCTCGTCAAAGCGGACGTCGGCCGCGGCCTGATGGCAGGTATCGGCGTTGCCATGATCGCCATGATCGCCGACCGATTGATGACCGCCTCGGCCACGCGCATGAAGAGGAGACTAGGTCTTGCTTAAGGTGTCGGGATTGGCATATGTGGCTTGTGGGCGCCGTAGAAGCGATTCACGACGCGCCAGTAGTTTGGTGAGCGATGAGGGGTCGCGATTCAGGAAGCGAGCGATCTGACAGAGTGTCGCGATGCGTCGTTCGATGGCTTGGGTACTGAACACTGCCCGGATGGAGGCGAGTTGCCTGGCGCGTGAGGGTGAGCGCAACAGCGCAGCGTTAATTTGATGCTGGGCGCAAAACGTTTCGGCGAATTGTTCTAGCGTCAAGGAGCTGCGCGGTTGGTACGGCGCGCCCGGGATCCTCGCAATGAACTGATCGGTGCCCAGAATCCGGGAGTCACCCGCGTTGGACTCCTGATCAGGACCTTCGCTATCCTCATCACGCGGCTCGACAATGAACCTTTTGTAGGCGATCCGCGCCTGCACGAGATCGCCGCAGAACAGTGATAGGCCGAAATCGGTCGTCAACCAGGAAATGGACTCGACACCGAGGAAGGCCCGGTGAGAGGACCATGGGTAGTCAGAGGGATCATTGACGATCTTCGCCTTCACCGGGTTCAGGTGGATATAGCGAAGAAGCGTCAGGAAGTACGCATCGACCTCGACCAGCTTTGCCTTATGGCGCTGCTCGAACAGGTGCCCACTCGTGTTGAGCACCTTGTGGCGATAGCGAGAATAACGCGCGGCGATGCGCTGCATGATTTTGCCCAGCGGACGATCGGCGATCTGCACCAGCGCGTGCAGGTGATTCGTCATCCAGCAGAAGGCATGGATTCGACAGTCGAATCGCGCGATTACATCAGCAACGATATCATTGAGTACATCTCGATCAGTCGCACTGCCGAATAGCGCTTCCTGGTGATTGCCGCGCAGAATGACGTGATAGCAAGCGCCGGGGACGTGGAGTCGCGGAGGTCTGGGCATCCTTGCCACTCTTGGCGGGCAACCATGAGCAGCTTAGCTTGCTAGCGTTCCGCACAGATTGCGGCGAAACTCTGCAAGTGGCCAATAAGCCAGATAAGCCAAACCTGACACCGTTTATTGCTGGTCTGTCCTGCTGGCGCGGACCGGTTGATCCGCAGCCGATTGCGGGCGGCATCACCAACATGAATTTCAGCGTCGTCGACCAGGGCCGGCGCTATTTCGTCCGGATCGGAAATGACATTCCGGTGCACGGCATCGTGCGGGCGAATGAACTGGCGGCGAACCGCGCGGCGCACGCGGCG
>JANOSR010000010.1:0-8256 GCA_031415935.1 Steroidobacteraceae bacterium
GCTCAGTCGAGCAGGTCGTACTTGCCGCCGCGCTCCAGCGCGCGCTGGTAGGCGGGCCGCGCATGAATGCGCCCGAGGAAATCCATCAGCAGAGGGCGGCCTGGACCGAGGCCTGCGCGCTTCACGGCGGCCTCCAGCGGAAAGCTCATCTGGATGTCGGCCGCGCTGAACTCATCGCCCGCGAACCAGCGGAATTTCGCCAGCTCGGATTCCATGTAGTCCAGGTGACGCGCAATCTGCGGCTCGATGAACGAGCTTTTCGCGCGTTGCGCAATCGCGCGCGCCATGGGCTTGGCGAAAAATGGCATCGGTCCCGATTCGATGCGATCAAAGACGAGCTTCAGAAGCAGCGGCGGCATCGCCGAGCCTTCCGCGTAGTGCAGCCAATAGGTGTAACGCAGGCGTGCCGGCGTTCCGGGCGCCGGTGCGAGCTGGCCGCCCGCGTGGCGTTCGACCAGGTATTCGATGATGGCCCCCGATTCCGCGAGCGTGAGCCCGCCATCGCTGATGACCGGCGACTTGCCGAGTGGATGTACTTCGCGCAAGGAAGGCGGCGCCAGCATGGTCTTTGCGTCGCGCTCGTAGCGCTTGATCTCGTAGGGCAACCCGAGTTCCTCGAGCAGCCACAGCACCCGCTGGGAACGGGAATTGTTGAGATGATGGACGGTGATCATGCGACCGCATTCCCCGCCGTCGCATCAAGCGGCGGCAGCGGGCAGTGCACGGCAGCGCAGACCGCGCGCAACAGTTCGGCCTCCGCGACTGTCATGCGCAGGTCGTGCGAGATAGTCCGCACCAGCGCCTGCACGAGAAGCTCCTTGCCGGCCGGCACCAGCCGGTCGATTCGATTGAGCGCCAGATCGAGCCTGCGCGGCCAGTTCGCCAGGCGCTGGAATGGCGGGCGCCGCACCGGCAGAAGCTGGGCCATGCCGATCTCGTAGGCGCGCCGCGCCTCTGCCTCATCCTCGCTTCCGGACAGCGCCAATACCGAGAAGAGCGTCTGCAGGTCTTCATCAACAGCCGCAATTGAAAGGTCGAAGGCGCGCGCGCCCGGCTGCAGTTCATCGCGCAACTGCACCTGCGCGAGCTTTCGCAGTGCATAGGCATGAATCGACACGCGGCCTTCGCGGATCAGGAGTTCATTCAGGCACCTGAGAAGGGCCTGCCGTTCCTGGCGGCCGAGCTGATGCAGCGCCGGAAAGGCCTGCTGGAGCGCGGGCATTCGCTGCGCCGCTGTCAGCGAATCGACAGCGGGTAACAGCCCCTCGATCGCAAGCCGCTGCTCGCGGCTCATTTGCTGCTCGATGAACGCGAGCTGCCGGCCGCGCGCATCATCCGTCGCATCCAGCGCGAGCGCGAGGAACAGCGCCCTCGCCCACTCCGCATCGCCTGCGGCGGCGGTGATCGCCGCCGGCAGCGACACGCGCAGTTCCTGGGCGCGGAGCACGTGGGCCGTGCCCGGATTCCCAACCAGCTGCGCGACCATTGCAGGCGCCAGCACGATCGCGCCCTGCAATAGGCCCTCGAGTCGCCTGGCCGCGTCGGGCTGCGGCCGGCTCGCCTCTTCGGTTGTCAGCGCGCGCTCCTCGTTTATCCGGATCCGCATCGCCTCGAATTCCCCGGGCCGGAAGCTCGGATCGATTTCGAGGATGCGTTCCTCGAGTGGCGGATGCGTTGCGAAGGCCCGTTCGACGCCCGATGCGAATAGCAGATGCGCGACTTCCTCGGCATCGGTGTCCTGGAGTCTCGACCCGACCCCGAGCGCGCCGATCTTGACCAGTGCGCCGCGCAGCCCCGTCGGGTCGCGCGTGAATTGCACGGCCGATGCATCCGCGAGCGACTCGCGCTTGCGCGACACCGCCGCCTGGATCAGGCGCCCGAAGAACAGGCCGATGTAGCCGAGGATCATGACCGCGAAAGCCGCCGCGAGGATTATGGCTATCGCGCCACCGCCCTTGCGTCCGCCGCCGCCGCGCGGCGCGTGGCGCAGCACGAAGCGGCCGATGATCGAGATCACCATCAGGCCGAACAGCCAGCCGATGAGGCGCGTGCTGAGTCGCATGTCGCCATTCAGCACGTGGCTGAATTCGTGCGCGATCACGCCCTGCAGTTCTGCGCGGCTCAAAGTAGTCAGCGCGCCGCGGGTCACGGCAATCGCGGCATTGGACGGGTTGTGGCCCGCGGCGAAAGCGTTGATGCCGGCCTCGCGCTCGAGCACGTAGACCGCCGGCACCGGTACGCCCGAGGCGATGGCCATTTCCTCGACCACATTGAGCAGCCGGCGGCGAAGCGGATCGTTGGTGTCGGCAGTCACGCGCGTTCCGCCGACCGACTGCGCCACGACGCCGCCACCCGCACTGAGCTGGCTTGACTTGATGAGGCTCGAGCTGCCGATGACGCCGAGCACGACGAATGAACTCAGCACGACGAGGCCCGGATACTGCTGAAACCACATCCCCTCTGTCGGCGGCGCGACGGCGAGCGCGTCGCGCGAGAGGATCGTTGCGGCGGTGACGACCACGAAGTCGACTGCGATGACGCAGGCGACGATCGCGAGGATGAACAGCAGCACCAACCAGCGCGACAGCCGGCGGGTCTCGGCCTGCCGCCTGAAGAAATCCATGTCGGTTCAGCCCGCCGCGTGGTTCAGGTGAAACTGACCTTCGGGACCTCGCGCTTCTGCGGCGATTCGATCTCGAGCATCTGCGCCAGCATGAAGCCGAACGAACCGGCGACGATGCTGTTCGGGAACACCTCGCGGGTGTTGTTGTAGCTCAGCACACTGTCGTTGTATGCCTGGCGCGCGAAGGCGACCTTGTTCTCGGTCGAGGTCAGCTCCTCGGAGAGCTGCATCATGTTCTGATTTGCCTTGAGGTCCGGATAGGCCTCGGCGAGCGCAAACAGGCGGCCGAGCGCACCGGTCAGCTGGTTCTCGGCGGCGGCAAGCCCCTGCACCGCAGCGGGATCGCCCGGGTTGGCCGCGGCAGCTTTCAGGCCGCTGACGGCCGCGTTTCGAGCTGAGATCACCGCCTCGAGCGTGTTGCGTTCATGGGCCAGGTAGCCCTTGACGGTTTCGATCAGGTTCGGGATCAGGTCATGCCGGCGTGTCAGTTGCACGTCGATCTGCGCGAAGGCGTTCTTGTAGCCGTTGCGCGATGTGACGAGCCGGTTGTAGATCCCGATGATGAACAGGATCAGCAGGACGACGACGGCAAGCATTACCCAGATCATGGCGGCACTCCCCGTTTGATCCGTCAATGATACCGCATCAGCGCGGGTTTTCCGTGGTCAACCGCTGCTTGAGCCAGGCGGCGATGTCCTGAATCTCGTCCAGGCAGACTTGGTGCTGCATCGGGTATTCCTTCCAGTCGACGGCGTAGCCCTCTGCGCGCAGCCGATCGCGCGACGAGGTGCCGAGCCGCAGCGGCAGAACCGGGTCGAAACTGCCGTGACACATCAGGATCGGCAGGTCGCGGTTGACCGCCGTGGCTTCGGCCGCGAGAGTCTTTCGCAACGGCAGGTAGGTCGAGAGCGCCATGACACCTGCCAGCCGCTCCGGATGCCGCAGTGCCGCGTGCAGCGCAATGGCGCCGCCCTGGGAAAAGCCCGCAACCACGATTCGGTTCGCGGCGACACCTTCATCGCGTTCGTGCTGGATGTACTTCGCGAGAATGGCCGCGGACTCACGGATGCCGGCTTCGTCTGTGGCGCCGCTCGCCGATAATTCCTTGATGTCGTACCAGGCGCGCATGCGCATGCCGTTGTTGACAGTCACAGGCCGAACGGGTGCATGCGGGAACACGAAGCGCACGGCCGCGCCCGCCGGCAACTGCAATTCCGGCACGATCGGCACGAAGTCGTTGCCGTCGGCGCCCAGGCCATGCAGCCAGATGACGCTCGCCGTCGCCGGCGTTGCGGGCGCCAGCACGACGGCGTCCGCGGATTCCTGCTTGTGGTGACTCATCAGCTCAGCAGTTCTGATACTTCCAGTGACGCGTCTTGCCTTCCGCCATCCATTGGATCGCCTTCGGGTTCATCTTGAAAGCGGCCACGAGATCGGCCGGTGGCTTTGGCGGCGGCCGTTTCTTCCTCGCCGGCCGCGGCACTTGCGCGCCCAGCTCGTTCAATGCAACCGCCGCCTTGATGTAGCGGATCAGGACCGCATCGGAGGGCAGGTCGGCAGCCGAACGGATTTTGCTGCCGCCCATGCCGGAGCTGCCCGGCGCCTTGAAGAGACCGGCCGGATCGTTCATCAGCCTCTGTTTCCAGAACCCGAACCTGGCGTGCATGTTAAACCCGGCCATATAGGCGACGACGCCCTTGTACTCGAAGAACGGCGCACTCCACTTCATCGTTTCTTCAATCTGCGGGCAGGCCTTGTGCATGGCCGCGCGCACGCGCGTCAGGATCGGCCGCGCGAACTCCGCGGACTTGGCGACATAGGAATCGACAGCGGGCGACCTGCTCATCCCCGAATGATAACCGCCGAGGCCCAGGCGGCTCTAGCGTCCGGACTGCGCCCGCCTGATCACGAACCAGAGCGCGGCGCCGACCACAGCGACTGTGCCACCGATCAGCAGATTCGGATGGACCAGCTGCGCAGAATTCCTCGCAAACTGCTGGATCTCGGACGCGTAACGCCACAACAGGGCGCCTGCGCAGACGCCAAGCCCAAGGATCGTGATGCCGTTCATCCAGGCCTCACGCCGCAACCGGCGGCGCAGCAGCTCGCGGCGGCGTTCGAATTGCGCACGCAGGTCCCCGCGCGGCGGCGGTGGCCGCGAGTTTCGCGACGCGCTGCATTACTCGTTCCTCGAAACCGGGTCCGGCATCCAGGCCGCCGAGCAGCCTGCGCAGGCGATCGTCGATGTTCATACGACCTCCATGCCGGCGATGCGAAGTGCCGCGGCGAGACTCGCCCGCGCGCGGTGCAAATGCGTCTTCACGGTGTTGACCGGCAGCCCCATCATCACCGCGACCTCCTCGACCGACCGCTGCTCCTGATAATAAAGAGTAACCGCCTGGCGTTGCTTGTCCGGCAGGGCCTCGACCTGGCGCCACAACGTGGCGTCTTCGGGCTCGGCCGCGGGTAACGCGCCCCGGCTTTCGACCTCGTCCTGCACCGCGGGGTCCGACATGGAGAGCGTGCGGCACCGCTTGCGCATGGCCGAGATCGAAGCATTGCGCGTGATCGCGTAGATCCAGGTCGAGAGCTGCGCGCGGCCGTCATAACGGGGTAGCGCCTGCCACAGCTTCACGAAAACCTCCTGGGCCACGTCTTCCGCGGCACCGCGGTCGCGCAGCAGGCTGTAAGCCAGCCCAAACACGCGCCGGCGATAGGCCGGCACCAGCCGTTCGAACGCCTCCCCGGCCCGGTCGTTCTGGATCAGTGCAATGATCGCGTCGTCGGCCGGCATTTGGATTGGACCTTCTCCCCGGTTGATACGCAACAGCGCCCGGTCCGGTTTCAGCGGTTTTTCGCAGGCCAACATGAAACCCGGCCGTGCGCCAGTGCGTATCAAGGACCGTGAACAGGTTATACGCCCTCGAATACACGGTCGTGGCGATCGCAGGCTTCCTGCTCGGATGCGCAGTGCGCATGGACGGGGGCTTGGTTCAGCGCACGCTGGGCTTGTTGCTGGGTATCTGAATCAACCGGGAGAATGTCGATGGAAGACGGAATGGTGGCACTGTTTATTCCGCTATTCGGAATCGTATTTGGAGTCGGCGTGGCGATCGTCGCGATCATGACCGCGCACCGCGAGAAGACGCTGCGTGTCGAATTGCGCCACAAGGAAAGGCTCGCAGCCATGGAGAAGGGCCTCGAGCTGCCGCCCGAACTCGAAGATCCGGACAATGGCGGCAAGCGCTCGCGCTCGGGCTCGCTGCGCAGCGGCCTGATCGGCGTGGGCGTCGGCATCGTCCTCTACTTCGCACTCGACAGGCTGGCGGGCGATGACATCGCGCTGTTTGGCCTGATCCCGGCTGCGGTCGGTCTCGCCAACCTGATCTTTTACGTCATCGAGGGCCGCAAGGCAGGTACCAACGGCACCACCTAAAGAGTGCCCTTCGCCCACGGCCCCCAGATCGCAAAGGTGATGCCGGGCCGCTGGATGTTGACAAACAGCACTTCGCCGGCGGGGTCGAAACACGCCCCGGCCCATTCCGCCCCGCGATAGTCGCCGGGTGCGACTGCCTTTCCGGCGGCAAAGACCTGATCGGGACGCAGCACCAGATTGTTCTTCGCAAAAGTGTAGGACTCGCCTTGCGCAGTCAGGCCGAGCAAGCGCGTGCCTGGGCCATAGCTGTCCGTCACCGGCTCGCCGTTCTCGCACAGCAGGATGCCGCCGCGCGGGCTGATCGTGATGTTGTCCGGATTGTCCGCCACCAACTGCGAACCGGCCACAAAAATTGTGCGCAGCATTTCGCCGCGCGGATCGTACTCCCAGACCGCGCCCTCGCCGTAGCCGCGGCGCCCAAGGAGCCCGGTGCCCGCGCTCGTGTCCACGACATAAATCTTTCCGGCGTAGGAGCAAATGCCCTCGCCGCGGCTCATGCAGAGCGCGCCCCTGGACCAGGCTTCCAGGAAAGGCCCGCTAGCCACGCCGGTGGCACCGGGAAAGCCGGCTGGCAATTCGCCGGGATCCGCGTCCGGCTCCGATAGATCGATCCATTCCAAGCGATGCTCGTCGCCGAGTGCGGGTGCCCGCAGGTCGGCGTTGTCACGACCGATGACGCGCGCCGCCCGCAGTCGGCCACCCGCTTCGTAGCTGCCGGGAGTTCCGCTGAGATCATTCGGGATGAAGCGATAGAAAGTGGAGCGGTTGGGATTGTCCTCGGTCAGGTACGCATACTTCGTGGCCGGATCGACAGCGACGGCCTCGTGCTTCATTCGGCCCATGTCGACGATCGCCTTGCCGGTCGTCTCCGCCGGATTCCGCCGCACCTCGAACACATAACCGTGCCGGCGGCCGCCCTTTGCAGTGAGATCGATCATCGTCTCTTCGCAGCTCAGCCAGGTGCCCCAGGGCGTCACGCCGCCCGCGCAATTGACTAACGTGCCACCCAACGACGGTTCGACACTGATCCAGCGGCGGCCGCGAAAGACCAGGCTTGTCGTGCCGCCGCCGGGCGGTTCGCTGCGACCATCGGGCACGACCGCATCGTATCGCGCAGACGCCGTGATCGGACTCGCGAACTCGCGCTCGTGATTGCGCACCAGCACCAGCTCGTCTTCCGCATTGCGGCGCATTGCTGCGATCACGCCCATGCCGTCGTGACGCTCCGGCGTCGGCTGGCCGTTGGTCATGGGGTCGCCCGACCATGACCAGGACCGGTACTCAAAACCCTCGGGTAACTGCAGCAGTGGCAGCGATGTTTCGAGATCCGCGACCGGCCGCAATGGTCCGTAGGGGCCGAGCACGCTCGCGGAGCCACCGGCGCTTACCGTCATGCGCCGCGACCGCCGCGCAGCGAGCACCGCTGCGATGGTGAGCGTGGCAATACCCGCGGAACCCACCAGGAAGGTGCGCCGGCTGACGGATGGAGGTTTCATCGGCAGGCATATTATCCACGCCGCCATCGACAGCGGCAGCCGCGGATTTCGATACGGCTGCTCCGCTCCGGCTCGAGTCCATGCTTGATCGCATTCTCGAGCAACGGCTGCAGGGATGGGTACCAGGGGATCTGCGCGATTTCGATCGCGGCGAGCGCACGAGGACTCCACCCGGCCACCCAGTCCATTCCGACCGGGAGGCCCCGCCGGGGTTCAGTCAGGGAGCCAACTGTGCGGCGGTTTCCGGCCGGTTTGCCGTACCCAACCGTCGGGCGTAGGATCGCACAGCGGTGCGGGTCTGCCGGACCGCGTCATAAACAAGCTTCAGGGGGATGAAAAGTGAATCCATTCAAGCTCATAGGTTGGGCGGCCATCGCCCTTTCCGTGGCCAGTGCTTTCATGACTTTCGAGTACATGGGAGCTCTCCTGGTCGTACTCGGCCTGGTCGCAGGCTACGCCGTTGCCGGTGAAGATCATGTGCGTGTGCTGGTTTCCGCACTCGTGCTCGGAACGCTTTCTCACGTACTGGGCAATATTCCGGAGGTCGGCGAGTACCTCGCGAAGATCTTCGGCGCAGCGGGCACATTTGCGGCCGGCGCGGCGCTCACGATCATTTCGCGCAATATCTGGAACAGATACAAGCCCTGAACGAAGTCCGCAGGACGCGGCCGAAAAAAGGCCCGCCAGATGGCGGGCCTTTT
>JANOSR010000011.1:0-21413 GCA_031415935.1 Steroidobacteraceae bacterium
GCCGACGACCTGCGCGCGGCCATTGCCGCCCTGGGTCCCGGCGGTGAGCTCGTGTTGCGGGGCGGAACCTACACGGTCAGCTCCGGATTCCGCATCACGGTCATCGGCACGCAGGCGCAACCGGCCGTGATCCGGGCGAAATCCGGCGAGCGGCCGCTGATTCAGCAGACCAATGCGGGCCAGAACATCATCGAGGTCTCCGGCTCGCGGTACCTCGTGGTTAGAGGTGTCGCCTTCACGGGTGGCTCGCATGGCATCCGCCTGATGGATTCCGACGACATCACGATCGAGGACTGTGAGGTTTACGAAACCGGTGATGTCGCGATCTCCGCCAATTCCGGCGGGACCTACGAAAGGCTCAGGCTGCTGCGCAATCATGTCCACCACACGAATGGCACCGGCGAGGGCATGTACCTGGGGTGCAACAGCGATGCCTGCCGTGTTGCGAACAGCCTGATCGAGGGCAACTACATCCATCACACCAACCGTCCCGGTGTGGAACAGGGCGACGGCATCGAGCTCAAGGAAGGCAGCTACGGCAACGTTATTCGCGACAACGTGATTCACGACACGAACTACCCGGGCATCATCACCTACAGCACGGTGGGCAACGGTCCGGCCAACGTTCTCGAAGGCAATGTCATCTGGAATACCAACGACAATGCCATCCAGTCCGCTGCTGATACGATCATCCGCAACAACATCGTATTGGGCTCGCCGATCTCCTTGCAGTCTCACCAGGCGGGCAGCCCGTCGAACATCCAGGTGGTGCACAACACGGTCGTGGCCAATGGCGACGGCATAAACGTTCGCAATGTGGTGGGCAGTGTGATCGTTGCCAACAATGCCGTGTATGCGCAGGGCGGCACCGCGATCCGGCTGATCAGCGGCAACACGAGCCTGGTGACCGTCGCAGGCAATGTCGGCAGCGGCGGACTGTCGGGGGCGAGCAGCGGTTACGTGGATGGCGCTGGAATCGCCGCCGATTTCGTGAACGGTCACTTCAACGGCGCACCACCCATCGACCTCTTTCCCAAGCCAGGCTCGGCGCTGATCGGCGCTGCTGCCGGCGCCCATGCCACGGCAACGGACTTCAATGGGACCAGCCGGGCGGGCAGCTCTGACGCCGGCGCCTACCGCTTCAATGCGAATGGCAATCCAGGCTGGCGCATCGTTGCAGGATTCAAGACCACGAGCGGCATTGTCGCGCCACCGATGCCGCCAACCAACGTTCGCGTCGAGTGAGGTCTGGCTAGAATACGGGCCCATGACCTCCGCCCGGCCGCTCGATCGCCGACTGTCGGTCGCGCCGATGATGGACTGGACCGACGATGTCGAATAGGGCTGGCAACTCAAATACTTGGCATCGCCGAAAAGAACGCGTCGCCTATGTGTCGCCTCCCGGCTGTGACGCGCATGAGCATGGCCGCCGGCGGTTCGGGCGGACAGTGCTCATTCGCCGATCAAGCGCGCCCGATCGATTCGAACCGCCCAGTGCTTCAAACCAAGGTCGCGAGCAACGTGAGCGCTGGCGCCACGCGGATGCCGTCGGGGGTCTGATAATTCTTGCGGCCGATGGCCGAGATCTGCCAAGCCTCCGCCCGGGGGAATTTGTTGCGCAAATACCGAAGGCCGCGATCGACTTCTGCGTCGGACCATTTGCATTCAACCAATCGGATGGGCCGGCCGCGTTCGGTGACGACGAAGTCGACCTCGCGCCGGTCGATATCGCGAAAGTAGCGCAGCTCGACATCACGGCCGGACGTGTCCTGCTCGTAGTGCACCCACTTCAACAAGTGGCAAGCGACCAGGTTCTCGAACCTAGCCGCGTCGCCCGGCACGAGCGACCAGTCGAGTTGATAGAGTTTCTGCTCCTTCTTGACGGCGCGAATGCGCGGCGCGCCAAACGGTGAGAGACGAAAGATCGCATACAGGCGCTCCAGTGCATCGAGCCAACGGCTGACGCTCTTGTGGCTAACCTGCAAGTCCTCGCGTAGCGCATTGATCGACAACGGCGATCCAATGAGCTCCGGCAGCCGCAACATCATGAGCTCGAGGTGGCCGAGGTCCTGAATGCGTTCCAGTGATGCGACATCTTCGCGAATGAGACGGGTTCGGTACTCGCGCGACCAGCGACGGGCTTCGGTTTCACTGCCCGAGAGAAAAGGTTCGGGAAAGCCGCCGAGCGTGAGCAGCTGTCGCCAGCCGCTCATTTCATTGACGCGGAGCTCCGCGACCGACAGCGGATGCAGGCGCAATAAGTGGTAGCGACCCTGCAGGGAGTCGCCGCCGAACCGATACAGATCGAGCCGCGCACTGCCGGTGACGAGAATACGCTGTCCGCGCGCTCGGCCATCGTAGAGGCCTTTCAGATAGTTGCGCCAGCGGCGGTACTTGTGGATCTCATCGAACACCCAGAGCTTCGCGGGCGGCAGCTCGCCAGTGAGTATTCTCTGGCGATGCTCGGCGATGTCCCAATTAAGGTAGCCGGCGGAGCCGCGCTGCAGACTGCGAGCGAGGGTCGTCTTGCCGACCTGGCGCGGCCCGGCAACGAACACCATTTTCCGAGCCAGGTCGCGTCGCACCTGCGGCAGCAGATAGCGGGTGAGTCTTGCCATAGTCCGGGCAGAGTACGGGCATTTGTGCCCAGGGTCAAAAATACTCGCGAGTATTTTCTCCTGATGGCAAAAATGCCCGGATTGGATCCTGCAGTGCTCGCGCAGACAATACCGCTAGACGCTCCAGATGCAGCCGCCGCACAATCCGCCGTCGAGCACGCCCGCGATTTTTCGCCGCGAGTCCGCGGCAGCGAATCTCCGACGCGACGAATGCGCGAACTCTTACGTTCATACGTTCGACGCGGAGCGGACACGGTATTCTTGTCGCCTATATGGCGCCTCCAACGTCGATAAATGGCCTCCACGGCCACCGACGTCATAGCAGTGCATCGATGAAAATATAGTGTTATAAAATAATGTGTTAGAACGTAAACTTAGCGTTGCTCCGATGATGGCCTGGACCGACCGGCACTGCCGGTATTTCCTGCGCCAGTTCTCACCGCGCGCGCTGCTGTACACCGAGATGATCGTGGCAAACGCGGTGCTGCGCGGCGACCGCGCGCGGCTGCTGGCCTGTGATCCCGCCGAGCATCCGGTCGCCCTGCAACTCGGCGGCTGCGAGCCGGCGGAACTCGCTCGCGCGGCTGCGATCGGCGAGTCGTTCGGGTACGACGAAATCAACCTCAATGTCGGCTGCCCCAGCGATCGCGTGCAGAGCGCGACCTTCGGCGCCTGCCTGATGAGGCAGCCACGCCTGGTTGGCGACTGCGTGCGGGCCATGCGCGCGGTGGTCGATTTGCCGGTGACGGTCAAGTGCCGTATCGGCATCGACGATCGTGACGACTACGAGTTTCTGCATGGATTCGTCGCCGAGATCGTGGCCGCGGGTTGCGCCACGGTAATCGTCCATGCGCGCAAGGCGGTGCTGAAGGGATTGAGTCCGAAGGAAAACCGCGAGGTGCCGCCGCTGATCTACGAACGCGCGTGGCGGGTCAAGCGCGATTTTCCGTCGTTGACGGTGATCGTCAATGGGGGCCTGCGCACGGTACCGCAGGTGACGGCGCAACTGCAGCACGTGGACGGTGTCATGTTGGGGCGCGAGGCCTATCACAATCCGTACCTCCTTCCGGCCTTGCACCGCGCCATATACACGGATGAGTTCGTGACACCGGAGCCGGCATCGATCGCTCAACGCATGCGGACTTACGCCGCGCACGAGATGGCGGCAGGTACGCCGCTGCGCGCTATCACGCGCCACATGATGGGTCTTTTTGCGGGCCGCGCCGGCGCGCGCGCCTGGCGCCGCGCGCTCAGCGAAGGCGCAAGCCGGCCGGGGGCGGGGCCGGCGCTCATTGACGCGGCGTTGTCGGCTGCTATCCGGTTTCCATGAAGCGGCGCAGGCGCGCGACGCCATTGCCATCGCGCGGGCCCAGCAGGTCGTAAAGCGCGGCAAGGTCCATCCACGCCGGTGCCGGCCGCAGTTCCAGCGATTCGCGCGCACTTGAAAAGGGCCATTCGGCCGCCTGGCGGCACAACCCCGCGCGCACCGGGCCCAACAGCACGTGCCGCACGACTTCGAGCAGGTAGACGTCGCAATTGACGATCGTGGACAGCCAGCGACCGTGGCGCAGGCGCGAGCCGATCAGTTCGTGGGTCGCGAGCGTAATCGAAGCCGGTGCCCCACGCAGCACGACATGCAGGCGCCGATCGGTAATGCACCAGACCAGGCACTTCAAGCGGTGCCGGTTGCAGCTCGCGGCAAGCTGCTTGGCGGCTGCGCTACGGCGCGCGATGTCGGCATACAGCGGGCGGCGGCCACGGCTTTGCGCGACGACGTGCCGAAGTGTTTCCGCGGTCGCGGTCGCGGTCTCGACGCTGAGCGCCATGCCCTGGCCTCCCTGCCGGTGACGCTCGGAGCATGTCAGCGCCCGGGATGGACCGCCTCGCCAGTATCTGCTGCGGTCGCGAAAAAATGGTCGCCACGGTCCGGGATGCCACGCGATTGCTTACCGCCTATAATCAATGCCCTAGCCTCAGGTGACCCTCGAACCGAGCATGGGAAAAGACCAGGAACTCGTCATACTTTTTGCCGACGTCGTCGGCAGCACCCGGCTCTTCGAGGTGTTGGGCGACCTGACCGCGCGCGACAAGGTCGCGGTCTGCGTGGACATCATGCGCGGCGCGACCGAACAGCGCGGCGGCTCGGTCGTCAAGACCATGGGCGACGAAATCCTCGCGACATTCGAAGACTGCGACAAGGCCATGGACGCCGCGGTCCAGATGCAGGTCGCGATTGAGGCGCATCCTGAACTGGATGTAGACGGCCAGCACATCGCGATACGAATCGGCTGTCACTTCGGGCCCGTCGTACTCGAAACGCGCGACGTCTTCGGCGCGGCCGTGCACACGGCCAATCGCATGACCAGCCAGGCGAAGGCCGGCCAGATCATCATCACGGATTCGATTTTCGCGCGCCTGTCGGATGAATGGCGCGCGATCGCGCGCCAGGTGGACGTGGCGGTGCCCCGCGGCCAGCAGGGCGAGGTCACGATCTACGAGGTGCTGTGGCAGCACGGCGATACGACCAGCATGCTGCCGGCGATCGCGACGATCACCGAGCAACACCGGACGTTCCGGATCCGCCTGACGTATCTCGGCGTGGAACTGCTGCTCGACGACCGCGAGCGCTCATCGGCAACCCTGGGCCGCGGCCAGGAGAACGACCTCGTGATCAAGGGCAACCTCGTGTCCAGGCTGCATGCGCGCATCGAGGCCGGCAAGAACCGGTTCATGCTGATCGACGAGAGCACGAATGGTTCCTTCGTCCAGGGAGAAAATGGTGACGATGCCTTCGTGCGTCGCGACGCCATTCCACTGAAGGGCAAGGGCGTCATCGGGCTCGGGCGCGTGCCGGAGCCGCAGTCCTATCACACGGTCGAGTTCAGCTGCGAAGAGGGGACCGATACGATGCCGAGCTCTTCCGACCCGTCCTGACACGCTATGGATTCAGGCGCGCGCCAGTCGCTCGCGCAGCCCATCGAGTTCGCGGTGCAAACCTTTCGGCAGATGCGAACCGTAACCCTCGAGGTAGCGGCCGATCTCGTCGGCTTCCGATCGCCATTGCGTGGCATCCACCGACAACAGCTCCCTGACCGTCGCGTCGGAGAGGCCGAGACCACCGAGATTGAGCGCATCGCGGCGCGGGACGGCGCCGATGGCCGTATCCTCCGCCGCTGCGCGCCCCTGACACCGGTCGATGATCCAGGCCAGCACCCGAAGATTCTCGCCGTAGCCGGGCCACAGGAAGCGCCCGCCTGCGTCGCGGCGGAACCAGTTGACGTGAAAGATGCCGGGTAGACCTGGCACACGATCTGCCATCGACAGCCAATGCTGCCAGTAATCGCCAAAGTTGTAGCCCGCGAAGGGCTTCATCGCCATCGGATCGCGGCGCACCACCCCGACGTCGCCGGTCGCCGCCGCCGTCGTCTCGGAGGCCATGGCCGCACCCATCAGCACCCCGTGTTGCCAACTGCGTGCCTGAAACACGAGCGGAGCGAGTGCGCGGCGGCGGCCGCCGAACACCAATGCCGTAATGGGAACGCCCTGAGGCGCATCCGCCATCGGTGAGTAGCAGGGATTCTGCCGCGCCGAAACGGTGAATCGGGAATTGGGATGCGCCGCGGGGCCCCTGGCCGGTTCATACGGCCGACCCTGCCAGTCGGTCACCGGTACGCCTTCGTCGAGGCCTTCCCACCAGGGCTGATTGTCGGCGGTCACGCCGACATTCGTAAAGATCGCATCGCGACGGATCATCTCGAAGGCGTGCCGGTTGGTCTTTGCGTTGGTGCCCGGAACGACGCCGAAGTAACCCGCCTCCGGATTGATGGCCCACAGCTTCCCGTCCGGCCCTGGGTGCAGCCAGGCGATGTCGTCGCCGACGGTCCAGATCTTCCATCCGGGCATGCTGTCTGGCGGAATCAGCATCGCGAGATTGGTCTTGCCGCAGGCCGACGGGAACGCACAGGCGAGATAGTGGATTTCGCCGGCTGGGTTCTCGACACCGACGATCAGCATGTGCTCGGCGAGCCAGCCTTCCTGCCGCGCCTGCCAGCTCGCGATGCGCAGCGCATGGCACTTCTTGCCGAGCAGCGCGTTGCCACCGTAGCCGGAACCGTAACTCTGGATCTCGAGAGATTCCGGGAAATGCATGATGAATCGGCGCTCGGGATCGAGCTCGCCGATCGAGTGCAGGCCCTTGACGAAGCCGCCGTCGCCGGCGATGCGCGCAAGCGCTGCGCTGCCCATGCGCGTCATCAGCTTCATGTTGGCCGCGACATAGGCGCTGTCCGTGATCTCGACCCCGCAGCGCGCAAAGGGCGAATCGATGGGACCCATGCAATAGGGGATCACGTACATCGTGCGGCCGCGCATGCAGCCGTCAAAGAGCGCTTCCATCTTGCGGCGCGCTTCGGCGGGCGCCATCCAATGGTTGTTGGGGCCGGCGTCTTCCTGCACTTCGCTGCAGACGAAGGTCAGGTGTTCGACGCGTGCGACGTCCGACGGGTGGGAGCGATGCAGGTAGCAGCCTGGGTGGGTCGCAGAATTCAATTCGAGCAGGTCCTTCGATGCCAGCATCTGCCGGATCAACAGGCGGTACTCGGCGTCCGTACCGTCGCACCAATGCACGCGGTCGGGCCGCGTGCGCGCGGCCACCTGTTCGACCCAGCGCCGCAGCTCAGGCGGAGCTTGTGCCGGTGAGACCAGTCGATCGGGTGCTGTCGCCATGCCTGCCTCGCCCGCGGAACCCAAGATTATATGCAAGGCCACACTCGAAACGCGTTGATCTCGAACGGGAATGCCCTGAGACTTCCCGGATGACCGCTGCCGGATCCTATTCCAGGTTACTCGGGCCTGACGGCCCGCTCGCGCGCGTGATCGAGGGCTTCGAATCGCGCCACGAACAGCAGTTGATGGCCGACTGGGTCGGCGAGACGCTGGCGAGTCGCGGCATGCTCGCGATCGAGGCCGGCACCGGTACTGGCAAGACCTACGCTTATCTCGTGCCGGCCCTGCTGTCCGGGCGCCAGGTGATCATCTCGACGGGCACGCGCACCTTGCAGGATCAACTGTTTCACCGCGACCTGCCAACGGTGTCGAAAGCATTGGGCCGGCCGGTGCGGGTCGCGCTGCTGAAGGGACGTGCGAATTACCTTTGCCGTCATCGGCTAAACCTGTCGGACGCGATGCCGGCGCTGCCGGGCATGGAACCGCCGGAACGCAAGATGATTGCGCGCATCCGCAAGTGGTCCCGCAGCACAACGAGCGGCGACCTGGCCGAGGTCAAGAGTCTGCGCGATTCGGATCCGGCCTGGAGCGCCGTGACATCGACGCGCGAGAATTGCCTGGGCGCGGAGTGTCCGGAGTACTCCCGCTGCCACGTCGTCCTCGCGCGGCGCGAGGCGCAGGCCGCCGACATAGTCGTCGTCAATCATCACCTGCTGCTCGCGGACCTCGCGCTGAAGGACGAGGGATTCGGAGAATTGCTGCCGGGCACCGAGGCCGTCGTGCTTGACGAGGCCCACCAGGTGCCGGAAATCGCGGCGCAGTTTTTCGGCCTGTCGCTGGCGGGCCGGCAGTGCACGGCATTCGCGCGCGACACGCTGGCGGAGCTGACCCGCGCCGGCCTAGCCCAGTCCGCCGCGCGCGAGCGACTTTCCGCCCTCGAGGAGGCGATCGGGCGCGCTCAGGCGGCGATCAGCGGCCGCGGTGAACGCATCGAATGGGATGCCTTGCCTGAAGAATTCTGCACCACCCTCGAAGCGGCAGGCGAGTGTCTGGCGCGCATCGCGGAAGATCTCGCTGAAATTGACTCCGAAGACCCGGGCCTGCGGCAGTGCCGGCGTCGCGCGGTCAAGCTGGGTGAAACACTTCGGAAATTGCTTGATGCCGGGCCGGACAGCGGCCTGCGCTGGCTCGAGACGGGAAACCGCGGATTCACATTGGCCTTCACACCATTCGAGGTCGCGACCCGGCTTGGTGAGTTGATGCGGGCGCAGGGTGGCGCCTGGATCTTCACCTCGGCAACACTGGCCGTCGGCGACGACTTCTCGCACTTCCTTGGGCGCATCGGCGCACCGGGTGCGGCATCCGTGCGGATCGACAGCCCATTCGATTTCGAGCGCCAGGTCCTGCTGCATCTGCCGGCCGGCATGCCGGATCCGGCCAGTCCCGGTTACACGGGACGGGTGCTCGATGAAGCCCTGCCGCTGGTCGAAGCGGCCGGCGGCCGCAGTTTCCTGCTGTTCACGAGTCACCGGGCGCTGCGTGAAGCCGCGCGCCGGCTCGAGGCCCTGCCGATGTTCCGGAATGGCTATCCGCTGCTGATCCAGGGCGAGGCGCCGCGCGAGGCATTGCTTGCGCGATTTCGCGAACTCGGAAATGCCGTGCTGCTCGGCACCGCGAGCTTCTGGGAAGGGGTCGACGTGCGCGGGCATGCGCTTGCGCTCGTGGTCATCGACAAGCTGCCATTCGCGGCGCCTGAGGATCCTCTGCTGAAGGCACGCCTCGAGGGCATCCGGCGGCGCGGCGGCAATCCGTTTCATGAGTTCCAATTGCCGCAGGCGGTGCTGGCGCTGAAGCAGGGCTTCGGACGCCTGATCCGCGACCGCGAGGACTTCGGTGTCGTCATGATCTGCGATCCGCGGCTCAGGAGCCGCGGCTACGGTCCGAAGTTCCTCGCTTCCCTGCCGCCGGCAAGGATCGCGGCCGATGGCGCCGAAGCGGCGGCATTCCTCCGCCGCCGGCTCGCGGAGGCCGGGCTTCAGGTTCCAGAGGCGCGCCAGGCATGAAACTGCTGGCGCTCGATTCCGCGACCGAAGCCTGTTCGGCGGCGCTCCTGCACGAGGGCGGGTTGATCGAGCGCTATGAGCTTCTCGGCCGCGGCCATGCGGAGCGCTTGCTGCCCATGGTGGACGAACTGCTGATGGAGGCGGGGATCGGACTCGCAGCACTCGATGCGATTGCCTTCGGGCGTGGTCCCGGGAGCTTCACCGGGCTTCGCATCGCGGCAGGCATCACGCAAGGGCTTGCCGCCGGCGTGCGACTCCCGGTTCTTCCAGTCAGCGATCTCGCTGCCGTCGCGTCGGCCGGTGCGCGCTTGTCGGGCAAGGACCGGATCCTGGTCTGCATGGATGCGCGCATGGGGCAAGTTTACTGGGCGGCCTTCGATTGTCGCGCTGGCGCGCCACAGGCGTTGACCGAGGAGACCGTGGCGAATCCGGCCGAGGTCGTGCCGCCGGACGCAGGCGCCTGGTTTGGCGCAGGCCACGGATTCGCCGCCTATCCGGCGCTCGCCGCGAGTCTGGGCGCGAAGCTTGCCGGGACCGCGGCGGAACTATTGCCGCGTGCGAGCGATATCGCGCGCCTTGCAGCCGTCGACTTCGCAGCGGGCCGAGGCCTCCCTGCCGCGCAAGCGCTCCCTGTCTACCTGCGCAATGAAGTCGTTCATCGCCGGATGTCATAATTCCTAAACAATGAATCGGCAGGCTGCCCGGCTGCGCAAGGAGGAAACCTTGATCCTGGTCGTCGAGGACGAGCAGCCCATTCGCGACCTGATCGCCTTCGGCTTGCGTCGGGCCGGATTTCAGGTCGCGCTTGCGGAGGATTGTCGGGCCGCCCGCGCGAGTATCGTCGATCGCCGGCCCGATCTTCTGCTCGTGGACTGGATGCTGCCGGACACGAGTGGCCTCGAGTTGACGCGCCAGCTCAGGAAGGACCCGAATACCCGCGATATCCCGATCATCATGCTGACTGCGCGGGCTGACGAGTCGGACAAGGTGACGGGCCTCGAGGGCGGTGCCGACGACTACATGACGAAACCGTTCGCCGCGCGCGAGCTGGTCGCCCGGATCCAGGCCCTGTTGCGACGCATGACGCCAGCGGGAAACGACGGGCGGGTCGAGTTCGCGGGCCTCGCGCTCGATCAGGCCGGTCACCGGGTTCTCGCCGATGGACATGCCGTCGGCCTCGGGCCTACCGAGTACCGCCTGCTCAAATTCCTGATGACCCATCCGGATCGCGTGTACGCGCGTAGCCAGCTGCTCGATCGGGTCTGGGGCGGCAATGTCTACGTCGAGGAACGCACGGTGGACGTGCACATCCGGCGCTTGCGCAAGGCACTCGAGGCCAGTGGCCATGACCGATTCGTGCAGACGGTGCGCGGCGCCGGCTATCGCTTCTCGGCGCAGGAAGGCTGAATCGTGTCTCAGGCCTGGTCCTTTGCGCTCGCCAGGCTCGCCGGTGCCATCGCAGCAGCGATTGGATTGGGCCTGGTGTTCGGGCAGATCGGGCTATGGCTCACGATCGTGTTGGGCGGCATGCTGACCTGGCAGCTCGTCAATCTGTTCCGGCTGCAGCGCTGGCTCCGTTACAGGTCGCAGGAGGAACCTCCCGATCTCGGCGGGGTCTGGGGTGACGTGGTCGCGCTGATCGGGCGCATCTACCGGCGCAAGCAGTTCTACAAGCGTCGGGTGACCCAGCTGTTCCGGGAGTTCCGCCGCCTGACCGCCGCACTGCCCGATGGCGTCGTGCTGCTCTCGCCCGGCCGCGAGATCCTCTGGTTCAATCGCACGGCTGCGCTGATGCTCGGCCTCAGGCGCAAGGCCGATCGCGGCATGCCGATTGAAAACCTCATCCGGCAGCCGGAATTTTCGAGCTACCTCCAGGGCCCGAGCGGCGGCGCCGGCGTGGTGGTCCGGATGCAGGGTGGCGAGCGGTCGCTGGCATTGGTCGTGATAGCGGCGGGCGGGCAACTCCTGATGCTGGCGCGCGATGTCACGCGCGAAGCACGTCTCGAACAGATGCGCAAGGATTTCGTGGCCAACGCCTCGCATGAGTTGCGTTCGCCGCTCACGGTTATCGCGGGCTATCTCGACCAGCTTGGTGACGAGACCGGTCTCGGTCAGGAATGGCGGGAGCCGATTGCGGACATGCGCCGCCAGGCGGACCGCATGCGCGAGATCGTCGACGACTTGCTGGAGCTTTCGCGCCTGGAGTCGAGTGCCGACGAGGCGCCGATGCTCCTGGTTGATGTCCCTGCGCTACTCGAGCGCATCGTGCGCGAAGCCCGCGCTACGGCAGCGGCACCAGTCCGATTCGAGCTCGATATCGAGTCCGGGAAAGGGTTGTTCGGCAGCGAGAGGGAACTTCACTCGATCGCCTCGAATCTCATATCGAACGCAGTCAAGTACACAGCCGCGGATGGCACGATCACCGTGCGCTGGTCCTGCGACGATGCAGGTGCGCATCTTTCGGTGGCGGACACCGGAATCGGCATCGCGGCCGAACACCTGCCCCGGCTGACCGAGCGCTTTTACCGGGTCGATCGGGCGCGTGCGCGCGCGAACGGCGGCTCGGGGCTGGGGCTCTCGATCGTCAAGCACGGCCTGCAGCGGCACGGCGGGCGACTCGAGATCACGAGTTATGAAGGCCACGGCTCGACCTTCACCGCGCACTTTCCGTCACGGCGGCTTCCGTCGGCCACCAGCGTTCCCGGCCGCGCCCGCGGCTGACGCATTTCTGTAACAAACGCCGTCTAAAGTACCGGCCGACGCGAAGGTACCCGGCCGCGAGCCGGCGTGCACTGCCTGATGGCCAGCACTGGAGGAATCATCGTGTACAGGAAAGTTTTGATTGCGGCGCTTGCGGCGATTCTGGTCGCCCCGGCGGCTGTTGCGCAGTCCGCGCGCGACTACATCAGCATCGTCGGTTCTTCGACGGTGTTTCCGTTCACCTCGACGGTGGCCGAACAATTCGGCCGCGCCAGCAAGTTCAAGACCCCGAAGGTCGAAAGCACGGGCACCGGCGGCGGCATGAAACTGTTTTGCGCCGGCGTCGGCGTGCAGCACCCGGATGCGACAAACGCGTCGCGGCGCATCAAGGCTTCGGAGCTGGCCGACTGCAAGAAGAACGGCGTCAAAGACGTCGTCGAGATCAAGATCGGTTTCGACGGCATCGTGTTGGCGAACGCGAAGGTATCGCCAGTCTACCGGCTGACCCGGAAGGACATCTACCTGGCGCTCGCCAAGCAGATTCCGGATCCGGCTGCGCCGAATCAGCTGATCGCGAATCCGTACAGGACCTGGAAAGAGGTCAATCCGGCGCTTCCCGCCGTGCGCATCGAGGTGCTCGGGCCGCCGCCGACCTCCGGAACCAGGGACTCGTTCCTGGAGCAGGTCATGGAACCGGGCTGCAGCACGTATGCCTGGCTCAAGTCGCTGAAGGACGTGGATGAGGGGCGCTTCAAGCGGGTGTGCACGACCATCCGCGAGGACGGCGTCTTCATCGAGGCCGGCGAGAACGACAATCTGATCGTCCAGAAACTGGTTGCGAATCCGAGAGCGATCGGCATTTTCGGCTACAGTTTCCTCGAGGAGAACCTCAATTCACTGCATGGCTCGACCATCGAGGGCATCGCGCCCGAGTTCGAGACCATTTCCACCGGCAAGTATCCGATTTCGCGGGCGATGTACGTCTACGCCAAGAAGGCGCATGTCGGCGTGATTCCCGGCATGAAGGAATTCCTGACCGAATTGACCAGCGAAAAGGCATTTGGAGACGAGGGCTACCTGGCCGACAAGGGCCTCGTGCCGGCACCAAAGGCGGAGCGCGATAGGATCCGGAAGGATGCCGCGGCGCTGGCAACATTGAAGGGTGTTTGAGACTACCAACGGTCCACAGACAGGAAACACTGGAAAACAATCTATGCGCAACATCATGACGGCGAGTGTCCTCGGTCTGGTCCTGGCCGCCCCGGGTGCGGCACATGCGGCCACGCCGGAACAGGATCGCGCCGAAATCGATGAGCTGAAGCGGCAGGTCGCCATGCTGCCCACGCTGCTGGCCCGAATCGAGCAGCTCGAGAAGTCAAACGCCGCGATGCAGGGACAGGCGCCGCCCGCGGTCGCGGCACTCGAGTCGCGGGTTGCGGCGGTCGAAGAATCGAATGACCGGCAGACCGACCAGCTCGCGCAGGGCCTTGCGTCATCGAGCGCGATGGACTGGGCGCGCAACATCAAGTGGAAGGGCGACCTTCGCTATCGGCACGAGCAGTTCGACATCGAGGGTGTCTCCTCGGATCGCGTCCGCCACCGCATCCGGGCGCGGCTCGGCATGGATGCCCGGATCAGCAACACGTTGGCAGCCGGATTCCAGATCGCCACGGGCGAGATCGCGGATCCACGCACGACCAATGCGACGCTGGATGACGGCAACCGGCGCAAGGAAATCGGGCTGGACCTGGCCTACGTCGACTGGAAGCCGCGCGACGGCTTGCTGTTTACGGTGGGCAAGCAGAAACAGCCGTGGTTCAAGGCCGGCAACAGCCTGCTGATCGACGGCGATGTCAATCCCGAGGGCGTCGCCTTCCAGTACGGCGGCAAGACCGGGCCCTTTGCGAAGGCCTGGGGCTATTGGCTGGATGAGTTCTCGACGGGGGCCGACCAGAACCTCCTCGGCGGGCAATTGGGCTACGCGTTTGGAGGCGGCCTGACGCTGGCGGCGGCGTACTGGGATTACGGCGCGATCCAGGATCAGCCCGTCCTGCCATTCATAGGCTCGCCGGCCGGCAACAGCAGCTATGCGGCCAATTCCAGCTGCGTGCCTGGCGCCACCGCGGCGACCCGCTGCTATACCTATGACTACAACATCGTCGCGGTCGACGCGCAGTGGTCCGGCAAGGTTGGCGCCATGCCGCTCATGCTGTTCGGTGGCTACCTGGAGAACATGGACCCCGACAGCCTCAATACCGGCTTTGATGTCGGCTTGCTGCTCGGCAAGGCATCGGAGCCGGGCAGCTGGGAGTTTGGCGCCCTGTATCAGGACGTCGAGCGCGATGCGCAGTTCGCCCTGTTCCTGGATTCCGATTTCGCCGACGGACTGACGCAGGGCCGGGGCTACCAGTTGCAGGGTGCCTGGGCGCCGGTCAAGAACATGACGGTCAAGGCCGCGTACTTCATCAACGACCGTAACTACGACACGACGACCGAAGTGGACTACAAGCGCCTGCAGTTCGACCTCAATTACAAGTTCTGATCACGGTGGTGCTGCGATATGATGGACCAGAATCAGTATCGCCGACCGGGAGTGCGGGGCATGGAACCGGCTGATCTGGGCCAGCACATATCGCGGCGCTTCAACGAGGACATGGAGCGCGTCCGCACGCGCGTCATGCAGATGGGCGGCTTTGTCGAGCAGCAGTTGCAGCAGGCCGTCATCGCGCTGGTCGAGGGTGACAGCGAGCTCGGCGAGCAGATCGCGCGCGACGACTACAAAGTCAACCGGATGGAGGTCGAGATCGACGAGGAGTGCGGCCGGATCATCGCGACCCGGCAGCCGACCGCGTCCGACCTCCGGGTCATGGTCGCGATCATCAAGACGATCACCGATCTCGAGCGCATCGGCGACGAGGTCGAGAAGGTCGGATTCATCGCCGCCAAGCTCGCCTCGATGGAGAAACCCGCGGACCACTATCGCGAGATCCGCCATCTGGGGCGGCTGGTCACCGAAATGGTCCACGACTGCCTGCACTCATTCGCGCGCCTGGATGCGGACGAGGCGTTCGAAGTCGCGCGCCGCGACCGCAAGGTGGACGAAGAGTACGAAGCCATCCAGCGCCAGAACATCACCTTCATGATGGAGGACCCGCGCTCGATCCGTCGCGCGCTGGAAGTCATGTGGGTGGTTCGCGCGCTGGAACGCATCGGCGACCATGCCAAGAACATCTGCGAATACACGGTCTACATGGTGCACGGCAAGGACATCCGGCACCTGTCACTGGACGATGCGGAACGCCAGATCCGCGAGTCCGCACAGGAGCGCCAGGGCTGAGGATGCTGTCCCGGCGCACTGGCAACTGGCTCGGGTTCCTGGCTTGCGCGATGGCGCTCGGCCTCGCGTTTTACTCCCAGTACGTACTCGAACTGCAGCCCTGCCATTTGTGCGTTTTCCAGCGCGTGACGGTCGCGGCGATGGGTGTCGCGTTCCTGTTGGCAGCCGTGCATTCCAGCGGCAGGCTGCGCGGCGCGATCTATGCAGGGCTGATCGGCATCACCGGGCTTGCCACACTCGCGACGTCGGGACGTCATGTCTGGATCCAGATGCAGCCGCCGGGCTCGATCCCCTCCTGCGGCGCGGATCTCGATTTCATGCTCGAGCTCTTTCCGCTGACCGAAGTGATCCTGAAGGTATTCAAGGCCGGTGGCGAATGCGCCAAGGTGGACTTCACGCTGCTAGGGCTGTCGATGCCTGCCTGGGTATTCGTCTTCGCGCTAGTCGTGACGGCTGGCGGCGTCTGGATCAACCTGCGAAAACACGCCTGAGCACGCCGACGTAAGCGCGCTGCAGGAGGTCGATGTCCTCGACCCTGCAACATTCGTCCACCTTGTGAATCGTCTGATTGACGACGCCGAGCTCGACGACCTGGGCGCCGAGCGGCGCTATGAAGCGTCCGTCGGAAGTGCCGCCACCGGTCGACAGCACCGGGCGCCGGCCGGTGATTTCCTGCACCGCAATCGCCGCCATCCCGGACAGGGCGCCCGGTGGCGTGTAGAAGGGCAGGCCGGACTCGAACCACTCCAGCGTGTAGCGCAGGCCGTGGCGGTCGAGAATGCCGGTGACAGTATTCTTGAGTCCATCCAGCGTCTGCGCGGGCGACCAGCGCAGGTTGAAGCGCGCTTTCAGCTCGCCCGGGATCACATTGGGCGCGCCCGTGCCGGCGTTGAGATTGCTGACCTGGAAAGTCGTCGGCTGGAAGTGTTCGCTGCCCTGGTCCCAGGTCCGCGCCGTCAATTCGGCGAGCGCCGGCGCGAGACTGTGTATCGGATTTTCGGCGAGTTCCGGATAGGCGACATGACCCTGGATGCCGTGCACCGTCAGCTTTCCTGACAGCGAGCCGCGCCGGCCGATACGTATCGTGTCGCCGAAGTCCTGCTGGCTGGACGGTTCACCGACGAGGCAAAAATCGATGCGCTGGCCGCGCTCACGCAGGACCTCGACCACGCGGCGCGTGCCGTCGACCGACGGTCCTTCCTCATCGCTCGTGATCAGAAAGGCGATCGTGCCATCGTATTGCGCGTGAGCGGCGACGAATTCCTCCGTTGCCGTGACCATCGCCGCAAGTCCGGTCTTCATGTCCGCGGCGCCGCGCCCGAACAGGTAACCGTCGCGGATGACCGGCTCGAATGGGTCGGATTGCCAATGCTCGAGCGGTCCCGGTGGCACGACGTCCGTGTGGCCGGCAAAGCAGAATACGGGTCCCTTGCCCGCGCGACGCAAGGCCCAGAAATTGTCGACATCGCCGAATCGCATGCGCTCGACGGCGAAGCCCAGCGGCTCGAGACGCGCTATCAGGAGTTCCTGACAACCACCGTCGACCGGACTCACCGAAGCGCGGGACAGCAGCTGCCGGGTCAGGTCGAGGGTGGACGACATCGTTGCAGGAACTCCAGGGCACCGGCCCCATCCGGGCGCGGCCCTTTATACACAAAAAAGGGGACGCTTCCCTTTTTGTCTTGGAAAAAGGGAAGCGTCCCCTTTTTATGCTGTGCAACAATTCGGTAACAAAGGGGGCGTAGAAAGGCCGGGTTGCCGACAACGGGCAGGACGGCGCTTGCCGTCGCGAACCCGCGGGGATGCGGATGCAGACGTCTACGTTGGTTCTGGCGCTGTTGGTGCTGACGGCCATTGCCTATCAGCTCGGACGCGCACGCTCGCTGCGTGTTGCCGGCGGTCCGCGCGGCGCGCGCAAGCTGCATTCGCTGCCGGCGTATTACGGCTTGCTGACCGCGATCTGGTGCAGCCTGCCGGCGCTGGTGGTGGTACTGGGCTGGCAGGTGCTGGAAGACCGCATCATCGCCGACCAGGTGGTGCAGTCGATGTCCGGCTCCGTGCAGGAAATGACGCCCGGCGAGTTGTCGCTGGTGTTGAACGACGTACGCAATGTCGTCGCGGGGAACGTGACACCGGATTCGGTGGCACCCGAGGTCGCCGCGGCCGCCAGGCGTTGGCAGACGCTCGACGGGCTCAGCCGGACCGGTGCCGCGGTGCTGGCACTCTGCGTCGCCCTTGCAGGTGGCTGGATCACGCTCTTGCGCATTACGCCGGCACTTCGGGCACGCAATCGCGTCGAGCAGATCGTGCGTGTGGCGCTGATGGGCTGCTCGCTGATAGCGATCCTGACGACCATCGGTATCGTCCTGTCGGTTCTCTACGAATCGCTGCAATTCTTCCGGCTCGTTCCGGTGACCGAATTCATCTTCGGCACGCAATGGAGTCCGCAACTCGCCATCCGGGCCGATCAGGTGGGTTCCTCAGGCGCCTTTGGAGCGGTGCCGCTGTTTGCCGGAACCCTGTTGATCTCCTTCATCGCGATGGCAGTCGCGGTGCCGGTCGGGCTCTTTTCCGCGATCTACCTGGCTGAGTACGCAAGCCGCGGATTTCGCGCCGTAACCAAGCCGGTGCTGGAAGTTCTTGCGGGCATTCCGACGGTGGTCTACGGCTTCTTCGCCGCATTGACCGTGGCGCCACTTCTTCGCGGCATCGGCGAGCGCATCGGTCTCGAGGTGGCATCCGAGAGCGCGCTCGCCGCGGGACTCGTGATGGGAATCATGATCATCCCGTTCGTGTCCTCGCTGGCTGATGACATGATCACCGCCGTGCCACAGTCGATGCGCGATGGCTCCTATGGCCTGGGTGCGACCCATTCCGAAACGATCCGCAAGGTGGTGCTGCCTGCTGCGCTGCCGGGTATCGTCGGCGGCGTGCTGCTCGCGGTGTCGCGTGCGATCGGCGAGACGATGATCGTCGTGATGGCCGCCGGGCTCTCCGCGAACCTGACCGCCAATCCACTCGAGGCAGTCACGACTGTGACCGTGCAGATCGTGACGCTGCTGGTCGGTGATCAGGAGTTCGACAGTCCCAAGACGCTTGCCGCGTTCGCGCTTGGACTGGTGCTGTTCCTGGTCACGCTGCTCCTGAATGTCATCGCCCTGCAGGTCGTGCGCCGCTACCGGGAGCAGTATGAATAAGCCGGATTTGGTACGGGCCCCGCAGGAACAGAAACGGGTTCGCGATCTCGTCGAGCGGGGATTGCGCCGCCGCTATCGGGCCGAGCGGCGCTTCCAGGCTTATGGCCTGGCCGCGGCAATTTCCGGTCTGCTGTTCGTCGGATTCCTGTTCCTGTCGATCATCAGTACGGGCTATACGGCCTTTGTGCAGACCTATGTAAAGATTGACATTATATTTGATCAGCAACTCATGGATCCAGAAGGAAAGAAGGACGTAGAAAGTCTGCGGATGGGTGATTACTCCGGCGTGTTCAGACGAGCCCTTCGCGAGAAGTTTCCGCAGGTCGAAGAGCGTCGCGAGCTGCGGCAGCTCTATGGAATCGTCAGCGACGGTGCGGCATTCGATCTCCGCGATCTTGTTCTCGACGATCCCGGCCTGATCGGCCAGACCCGCGAACTCTGGCTGATGGCTTCGGATGACATCGACCAGCTCGTGAAGGGCAAGATCGATCGCGGGTTGCCGGAAGACCAGCGGGTCGTTTCGGACCTGCAGCTCGGCTGGCTCGATGCGCTGAGCGCGCAGGATCGCGTCGAAAGGCGATTCAACCGCGTGTTTTTCACGGCAGGTGATTCACGCGAGCCGGAGCAGGCTGGCGTACTGGGCGCCTTGGTCGGTTCGTTCCTGACGCTGGCAGTCACGCTGCTGCTGTCATTCCCGATTGGTGTCGCCGCAGCGGTCTATCTCGAGGAATTCGCACCGGCCAACCGCTTTACCGATCTGATCGAGGTCAATATCAACAATCTTGCGGCGGTGCCATCCATTGTCTTCGGTCTGCTGGGCCTCGCGGTATTCATCCAGTTCTTCGGAGTCCCGCGTTCGGCGCCGCTGGTCGGCGGCCTGGTGCTGACGCTGATGACATTGCCGACGATCATCATCGCGAGCCGCGCGGCCATCAAGGCCGTGCCGCCATCGATCCGCGAGGCCGCGCTCAGCATGGGCGCATCGCAAGTGCAGGTGGTCGCGCACCATGTATTGCCACTGGCGATGCCCGGAATGCTGACCGGTGCCATTATCGGCATGGCGCGTGCGCTCGGTGAATCGGCGCCATTGCTGATGATCGGCATGGTGGCCTTCATCGCAGATATCCCGGGCAGCCTGACCGACCCGGCCACGGCTTTGCCGGTGCAGGTATTCCTGTGGGCGGACAGCCCGGAACGCGCGTTTCTCGAGCGCACCTCGGGCGCTATCATGGTGCTGCTCGCTTTCCTGCTGGTCATGAATGCGGCGGCGGTGATCCTGCGGCAGAAATTCGAGCGGCGCTGGTGAGCGTCATGGATTCTGGAGTTCCCGGCATGGCAGTCGAATCGCAAACGCAGAGCCGCAGCGCAGCACTTGAGACCGCAACGGCCGCGGCGGGCGGTAGCGAGCCGACGGCCCGTCGCACGGTCGGCGACGTGACCGTGCCGAATCCAGTGATGAGCTGCCGCCAGGTCAATGTGCACTACGGCGACAAGCACGCGATCCGCGACGTGAGCCTCGACGTCGCGCACAACGAAGTCATTGCGATGATCGGACCATCGGGTTGCGGCAAGAGCACATTGCTGCGCTGCCTGAATCGGCTGAATGACACCATTCCAACCGCGGTCGTCACGGGCATGATCACGCTGGACGGCCAGGATATCTACGAACGGCGCCAGGATGTCGTGCAGCTGCGCGCTCGAGTCGGCATGGTGTTCCAGAAGCCGAATCCGTTTCCAAAATCCGTTTACGAAAATGTCGCCTATGGACCGCGGATTCACGGGCTCGCCGCCGATCGCACCGAACTCGACGAAATCGTTCAGACCAGCCTGCAGCGTGCGGGACTCTGGGAGGAAGTGAAGGACCGCCTCGACCAGCCAGGAACGGCGCTGTCGGGGGGCCAGCAGCAACGGCTCTGTATCGCGCGCACGATCGCCGTGGGCCCGGAAGTGATCCTGATGGACGAGCCCTGCTCGGCGCTCGACCCGATCGCGACTGCGAGGATCGAGGATCTCATCGACGAGCTTCGCCAGAACTACGCGATCTGCATCGTCACGCACTCGATGCAACAGGCGGCGCGCGTATCGCAGCGCACGGCTTATTTCCATCTCGGTGACCTGATTGAAGTCGGCTCGACCGACATGATCTTCACCAACCCGAAGCACCGGCTCACGGAAGACTACATCACGGGTAGATTCGGATAAGAGTCGGAAACGGAGCGGAGCGCGGGCCTGGCTGGGCGCGATCTCGCTCGTTCGCTCAGAAGATCGGAAATTCGCTCACGAGCGAGATCGCGCTCCGCCGGCCCGCGCAGAGATGCGTATCCACCTCCTTCGCGGATCGCCCGTGTATTGGGCTCCGCGAGCCGCTGCTTCTTTTAACTGCGCGTCGAGACGCAACATTTCATGCCGCGCGGGCAAGGTGACCGGGACCGCACGAGCAAGCGCGTAAGTTCCGGCTGAGCGAACGAGCGGGAACCCCGCCCGGATCCCGCCCGCGCCCGCGCGGTTTCCCTCACATCCGTAGCAGTTCGTTGATGGAAGTCTTGGCGCGGGTCTGCGCGTCGACTTTCTTGACGATCACTGCGCAATAGAGCGAATGGGAACCGTCGGCTGCCGGGAGATTGCCGGGGACAACCACCGACCCGGCAGGCACTCGCCCGAACGATGTCGTGCGAGTTTCGCGGTCGTAGATTCGCGTGCTCGAGCTGATGAAGACGCCCATCGAGAGGACTGAACCGCATTCGACGATCACGCCCTCGACGACCTCCGAGCG
>JANOSR010000012.1:0-14579 GCA_031415935.1 Steroidobacteraceae bacterium
TGAGCTTCACCCAGGCGGGCTTGTTGCGTTCCCAGGCCACCAGTGGCGGCTCGAGCGAGAAGCAGTGGGCGCAGCCGTACCAGAAGCCTTCGATGACCTCGACGCTTCCTGGCGCCGTGCTGACCGGCTGTGCGACTGCCAACTCCGTGTAATTCTCGCCCTTCTTCCAGCGCAGCGGCTCGGTTGCCGGCACGGCGGGCGTATTCGCCGCGACCGCCGCAGCGATCGGGCTCGTGGTGGTCGTACCGGCTTCAACGGTTTCGCCGTCGCTTTCGCCCGCGGGCTGCTGCAACTCCGAGGGCGGACGCAGCGGCTCGGCGTCGGAAGCCGGCACGGAGGCCGGCGGTGCCGCCTGCTCTGCAGGCTCGGGTGTCGTCGGGGCGTCGTCAGCCACCTGCTCGCCGCAAGCGGTCAACGAGCACATGGCAATGAACGCGCAAAGCAGGGGCCTCATCATCGGTGTCATCCTCACTATGGTTCTGGATCAGCGCAGGCCCTGGGTATAGGAGGCGAGCGCGCGCATTTCTTCATCGGTCAGCTTGGCCGCGACCACCTGCATGATGTCGTTGCCCGGTGCGCGGCGCTTGCCTTCAGCGTAGGCCTTTAGCTGGTTGTACGTGTAGACCGCATGCTGCGCGCGAAGTGCCGGATAGCTTGCGGGCCCGTTTCCCTTGCCCTGTGGGCCATGACAGGCGATGCAGGCCGGCAGTTTGCGCTCTGGGTCGCCGCCGCGATAGAGCTTTTCGCCCGCCTTGTAGTTCGACGGATCGGCCTCGAGCCCGGCCGGTGCCTGGCGCGCGAAATGCGCGCCGAGATCCTGCATGTCCTGATCCGTGAGCGCGGAGGCCATCGGCATCATCAGCACATTGTCGCGCACACCCTGCTTGAAGAGCGCGAGTTGGGAGGCGATGTAGCCCTCGTGCTGCCCTGCCAGATTTGGCCATTCCGGGTTGACGCTGCTGCCCGTGGTGCCATGGCAGGCTCCGCAAACCGCGGATTTCTGCGCCCCGGCCGCGCCATCGCCGGCAAGCGCGGGCATGGCAAGGAATGCCAGGGAGCCGAATATCGCGAACGTCATTTTCATCGGCGAAATTCTCCAGCAGTGCCTCGGGCGGGTGATCCGGGTAGCTGTTAGACTACTCGCCGACGAGCCCGGAATTATACGCAAGCCACCGGTGCTGCCGTCCACCCGCCGATGTCCCATTACCCCAGGGCCCGATTCCTGATAAGCGCCGATGCGCCAGCCGGATTCGGCGACGATTCGGGCGCCGAGGTCGCATTCGCGGGCCGCTCGAACAGCGGCAAGTCGAGCGCGATCAATGCCATCGTCCAGCGCCGCGATCTGGCCCGCACCAGCAAAACGCCGGGCCGCACGCAGCTGGTCAATTTCTTCGAGCTGGAGCCGGGCCGGCGCCTCGTCGACCTGCCGGGCTACGGCTATGCGCAGGTACCGCCGGCCATGCGTGCGCACTGGGGCCGGCTGATGGCGGCGTTTTTCGCCGCGCGGGACTCGCTCGCGGGGCTCTTCGTCGTTGTGGATGCGCGCCGTGGGTTCGCCGACAGTGACCAGGTCATGCTCGATTACGCGGCGGCGCGTGGCCGCCCGGTGCACGTGCTGCTGTCCAAGGCCGACAAGCTCAGCCGCAATGAAGCTCGCGAGCTGCTGAAAAAGACCCTTGCGCTGCTCGCGGACCGGGCGACGGCGCAACTCTTTTCTGCCGTGACTGGCGCGGAAGTGGATGCGGCTCGTGTTGCACTGGATGCGATGCTGGCGCGGCGCCCGCCGCGGCAAGCCGCCTGAAAAAACGCCCGGCGATCCAGAGGACCGCCGGGCACACAGACCCGGCTTGGGGATGCAATCCGGGCAACCCGCTCAGGGAGGGAGGCGGGGAGCGTCTCACGGCGCTCGAAACATTAGAGAGAAGCAGTCAGAAAAAAGTTCCGGCCGGTGACTTGCCCGGAGCTGCGCTGCACGGCATTGATTCGGTTGGGTTTTCTAGTGAGCCTTGTCCCAGTTTTTTCCGGTGCCGGTATCCACCTTGAGAGGCACGGAGAGTTCCGCCGCGCCGCTCATGATCTTTGCTACTTCGTGGCGCACCTTTTCGACCGCCGAATCTGCGACTTCCAGCACCAGTTCGTCGTGGACCTGCATGACGAGCTTTGCGGGTACTGACTTGGCCGCGAGCCAGGCATGCACCTTGATCATCGCGCGCTTGATAATGTCGGCGGCCGTGCCCTGCATCGGCGCGTTGATCGCGCTGCGCTCGGCATACTGCTGCGCCTGCCGGTCGCGCGAGTTGATGTCGGGAAGGTACAGACGCCGGCCGAATACGGTTTCGACAAAGCCCTGCGAGCGCGCGAGCGCGCGGGTTCGCTCCATGTATTCGCGCACCCCGGGGTAGCGCCCGAAGTAGCGCCCGACGTATTCCTGCGCCGCGTGACGCTCGATGCCGAGCTGGCGCGCGAGGCCGAAGGCCGACATGCCGTAGATCAGTCCGAAGTTGATCGCCTTGGCGGCGCGGCGCTGATCCGCGGTGACGGCGGCGGGCTCGACAGCGAACACTTCGGCTGCAGTCGCGCGATGAATGTCGCCCTCCGCCGCGAAGGCGCGCCTCAGGCTTTCGTCGCCCGACAGGTGCGCCATGATCCGAAGTTCGATCTGTGAATAATCGGCCGCCAGCAGCAGGTGGCCTTTGGGTGCGATGAAGGCCTGGCGGATGCGCCGGCCCTCGGGCGTGCGGATCGGGATGTTCTGGAGATTCGGGTCGCTGGATGACAGCCGGCCCGTTACCGCGACCGCCTGGTGATACGAGGTGTGAACCCGGCCGGTCTTCTCGTCGATCTGCTCCGGCAGCTTTTCGGTGTAGGTCGAACGCAACTTCGCGAGGCCCCGGTACTCCAGGATGATCCTCGGCAACAGGTATTTATCGGCCAGTTCCTCGAGTACGTCCTCTGCCGTCGAGGGCTGGCCGGTGCGGGTCTTGCGCATCGCGGGCAGGCCGAGCTTGTTGAACAGGATTTCCTGCAGCTGCTTCGGGGAGTCGAGATTGAATGGCTGGCCCGCGGACTTGTGCGCATCGGCCTCCAGCTCGACCAGGCGCTTCGCGAGTTCACCGCTCTGGATACGCAACAGCTCGCGATCGACCAGCACGCCGCGATGCTCCATGTCGAGCAGCACGGGAACGAGTGGCTGCTCGATTTCCTCGTAGAGCTTGAGCAGTGGCGGCAGCTTCGCGAGTTCCCCGTGGAGCACGCGGTGCAGCTGCAGCGTCACATCGGCGTCCTCGGCTGCGTACTCGGATGCCTGCTCGAGCGCCACCTGGTTGAACGTGATCTGCTTTGCGCCCTTGCCGGCGACGTCCTCGTATTTGATCGTCACGACACCCAGGTAATGCTTCGCGCAGGAATCCATGTCGTGGCGGGTCGCCGTCGAGTTCAGCACGTAGGATTCCAGCATCGAGTCGTAGCGCATGCCTGCCAGGGCAATGCCGTGATTCAGCAATACATGCGCGTCGTACTTCAGGTGGTGCCCGACCTTGTGCCGACTGGCATCCTCCAGGAGCGGCTTGAGCTTCGCTAGCGTCTTCTTGCGGTCGAGTTGGTCCGGTGCGCCGGGGTAGTCATGCGCAAGGGGCAGGTAGGCCGCATGACCCGGCTCGATGCAAAATGAGACACCGACGATCTCGGCCTGCATGTAATCGAGGCTCGTGGTCTCAGTGTCGAAGGCGAAGAGTGGTGTCTTCTGAAGCTGGTCGAGCCAGGCCTTGAGTTGTTCTGCCGTCGTGATCGTCTCGTACTGGCGCGATGGCGCCGGCGGCCGGGACACCGGCTCGCTCGCGCCGCCGGAACTTACGCGCTCGCTCGCCGGGTCCCGTCCGCCCGCTCCTTGCGCCATGGTGCCGGTCAGCTGCCGCAGAAGCGAATTGAGTTCCAGGCGCCGGTACAGCGCCGAAAGCGTCTCGACATCGGGTGGTCTGCGCGTCAAGTCGGCAGGCGCGAGTTCCAGCGGCACGTCGCGGCGAATGGTCGCGAGCCGCCGTGACAGCTCGAGCGGTACCAGATTCTCGCGCAGGCTCTCGCCGACCTTGCCCTGGATCTCGCCGGCGTGCGCAATGATCGCATCGAGGGTGCTGTACTCGTTGAGCCATTTCGCGGCGGTCTTGGGCCCGACTTTCGGCACACCGGGGATGTTGTCCGAACTGTCGCCGACGAGCGCGAGGTAATCCACGATCTGCTCGGGAAACACGTCGAACTTCGCCTTGACGCCAGCGCGATCGAGCCGCGTCTCGAACATCGTGTTGACCAGCGTGATCTTGTCGTTGACGAGCTGGGCCATGTCCTTGTCGCCCGTCGAGATGATGACTGAAAGGCCTTCGCGCGCGGCGCGCTCGGCCAGCGTGCCGATGACGTCGTCGGCCTCGACGCCCGCGACACGGAGCATCGGCAGTCCGAGCGCGGGAATGGCCTCTATCAGTGGCGCGATCTGGGCGCGTAGCTCATCAGGCATCGGCGGGCGATGCGTCTTGTATTCCTCAAACAGCTCATCGCGGAAGGTGCGGCCCGGCGCATCGAAGACGACCGCAATCAGCTGCGGATCATCTTCCTTGAAGATCCGGTTCAGCATGTTGAGGACACCGAGCACGGCGCCCGTCGGTTCACCGGATGAGCTGGACAGCGGTGGCAGCGCATAGAACGCGCGGTACAGATAGGACGAGCCGTCCACGAGCCAGAGCTTGCCGGACTTGGCCATGACTCAGAGACCCTTGGGCAGGTCGCTTTGCTCTTCCTCGTCGTCCGGTTCCGGCGCAGGAGTTGGCGCGGGTACTGGTGCGGCAGGTGTCACTGGTATCGAGGGTGTCGCGGTTGTCCGCACCTCAACCGGCGTCTCGACGCCTGCGTCAGGCAGATACAACGCACCGGTCTGGCCGCAGCCGGCAAGCGCGAGGAGTACCGCCGGCGTCAATCGCGGCAAAAATCTGGTCACGCGCATCGGGGCAGTATAGGCCAGCCTCAACGCGGCTGGCGCTCGATGACCGCGAGGGTCAGGCGCGAGACGCAGACCAGGCGCTGCCGGTCATCCTTGATCTCGATCGCCCAGACCTGGCTGCGCTGGCCCAGATGAATCGGCCGCGCGCTGCCATGGACATGACCCTCGCGTACCGCACGCAGATGATTCGCGTTGATCTCCTGTCCGACGACCTGGAAGCGTTCGCGGTCCACGACCATCGCGCCGCCGATGCTGCCGAGTGTCTCGGCGAGCGCGACCGAGGCTCCACCGTGCAGGATGCGATCCGGCTGCGTCGTGCGCTCGTCCACCGGCATCCGCGCGTCCAGGTGATCCGGGCCGATGCGCACGATCTCGATGCCGATATGCGCGCCCATGTTGCCGTGCTGCAAGGCGCGGATCTCGTCGAGACTGTATTCCCGGAACCAGATACTCATGGCCGCTGATCCTCGTTTCGGTTAGTGTACCTGCCGCGCGGCCCGCGCCAGAAGTTGTCATGACGGAAAATTTTGCCGTTCCTGCCGCTCCCCGGCCGGCCGTCGAGGTCGCGGGCAGCGCGTTACGCTTTCCGGTCCGGCGGATCTTCTGCGTCGGTCGCAATTACGCCGAGCACGCGCGCGAAATGGGCATGGGCGACCGCGCACCGCCATTCTTCTTCACGAAGCCTGCCGATGCTGTCATCCCGAGCGGCACCGACGTGCCCTATCCGTCGCACACGACAAACCTGCACCATGAGATCGAACTGGTCGTCGCGCTCGGCGGCGGTGGCCGCGATGTCAGGGTCGATGCCGCGCTTTCGCTCGTATTCGGCTACGCCGTCGGCAACGACCTGACGCGCCGCGACCAGCAGGGTGCTGCGCGGGATCTGGGGAGGCCCTGGGATACCGCAAAAGGTTTCGACCACTCTGCGCCGATCACGCCGATCGTGCCGGCGGCGAAGTCGGGCCATCCGGCCGCGGGCCGGATCTGGCTCGAGGTCAATGGCAAGCCGCGCCAGCAGGGCGACCTCGCGGACATGATCTGGAAGGTGCCCGAGATCATTGCCGAGCTTTCGACCTGGTTCGAGCTAGTCCCCGGAGACCTGATCTTTACCGGTACACCGGCCGGTGTCGGGCCTCTGGTGCCGGGCGATCGCGTGCGGGGCGGCGTGGATGGCATCGGCGTGCTGGAACATGGGATCGTGTCGCGATGAAACTCTTCACGTATTTTCGCAGCTCAGCCGCCTACCGCGTGCGTATTGCGCTCAACTACAAGGGCATTCCGCATGGCACCGTACCCGTACACCTGCTGCGTGACGGCGGCCAGCAGCACAGCGAGTCCTACCGCGAGATGAACCCGCAGGGCCTGGTGCCTGCGCTTGCCGACGACGGCCAGGTGTTCGGCCAGTCGCTGGCGATCATCGAATACCTTGAGGAGATCCACCCGGAGCCGCCATTGCTGCCGCCGGACTTTGCCGGCCGCGCCCAGGTGCGCGCGATGGCACTCGGCATCGCCTGCGACATCCATCCTCTCAACAACCTGCGCGTGACTAACTACCTGCGCGGGCCGCTGGGCCAGGGCGACGAACCGGTTGCCGAATGGATCCGGCACTGGATCGGGGAGGGATTCAAGGCACTCGAGGAACTCGCGCGCCGTCACGGCGATGGCCAGAATTACCTGTACGGCGGCAGCGTCACGCTCGCCGATGTCTGCCTGGTTCCCCAGATGTACAACGCGCGGCGCTACTATTGCGATGTGACGCCATACCCCGCGCTGGTCGCGATCGGCGCCCACCTGACGTCGCTGCCGGCCTTCGCCGCGGCGCGACCCGAAGCACAACCGGACGCAGAATGACCGATCCACTCGACCGCAAGCCCGACGACCCGATGGCCGGGATTCACTGGAATCTCGACCGCTCGTTGAGCTATGGCCAGTACCTGCAGCTCGACAAAGTCCTGGGCGCGCAGAAACCGCTGTCCGGGCAGCACGACGAAATGCTGTTCATCGTGATCCACCAGGCGAGCGAGTTGTGGCTAAAGCTCTGCCTGCACGAACTCGTCGCGACGCGCGCGCAGATCCGCGCCGACGATCTCGAGCCTGCATTCAAAATGCTTTCACGTGTCGCGCGCGCGCAGGCGCAGATGATCCAGTCCTGGGATGTTCTCGGCACCATGACGCCGGCCGACTACATGCGCTTTCGCGATTCGCTGGGCCAGAGTTCCGGCTTCCAGTCCTGGCAGTATCGCCTGCTCGAATTCATGCTGGGCAACAAGGACGCGAAGCTCATCGAAGTGCATTCCTCGGATCCGCCCAATCACGCATTGCTTGGCCGCGAACTCGCGACACCCTCGCTGTATGACGAAACGCTCCGACTGCTGGCGCGGCGCGGATTCGAGATCCCGCGCGAACGCGTCGAGCGCGACTGGACCCAGTCCTACGAAGCGCACCCCGCGGTTGAGGCCGCGTGGCTCGCGATCTACCGCGATTCCAATGCGCACTGGGATCTTTACGAGCTCGCCGAAAAACTCGTGGACCTCGAGTACCGCCTGCAGCAATGGCGCTTTGCGCACCTGAAGACGGTCGAGCGCATCATCGGCTTCAAGCGCGGCACCGGCGGATCGACCGGTGTCGGTTACCTCGAGCACGTGCTGAAGCGCGGTTTCTTCCCCGAGTTGATCAGCCTGCGGACATCGATCTAGGAGTGCGATCCATGGTTGCGGCCCTCGTGCTGATCAAGGCGGAGACAGACAAGGTCGGCGACCTCGCGCAGGCGCTGACCGGCATCGAGGGCGTGCAGGAGGTCTTCTCCGTCGCCGGGCGCTGGGACCTGGTCGCAATCGTGCGGGTGCGCAACAACGAAGACCTCGCAACGGTCGTCACCGACCGAATCCGGAAACTGCCGGACATCGCGGGTTCGGAGACGATGATCGCGTTTCGTACTTACTCGAAGCGGGAGCTAGAGGCTGGGTTCTCACTAGGCGTCGAAAATTAGCGTTGTCGGCACGTACACGTACGAGTACGACGAGGAGAGCAGGCTGAGAAGCGCGATCGGTGCCGGCTATGCGACTGCCTGGGGCTCGGCGCCGGTGGGCCCAATCCGACGAAATCGGCTGGGTCCAATCTCAGGAAATCAGGTGGGTCCGATCCCAGGAAATCGGGCGGGCTCAATCAGAGGAAATTCTGCAGTCCGGCATTCCTGCGGACGCTGATGACTGAACCGCCCGGAAGTCCCAATCCGAGTGAAGACAAGATCTTGCGTTCACCGAAGCCAACCGGATAAGCACGTCCGCGGAAACGTCGCGGGGCGGTTGACCCCGTCGGACGTCGCAGCCGGCGCACGTGCCCGTTGTGGGCCCAGTCGCGAGCGTATTCAACGGCATGTGACTCCTTCACCAGGCGCCCGTCAAAGACTCTTGTCATTCGGCAATTGTGTCAATATAATGATACTAAATACCTTATTAATATCATTTTATTGATATGTCAAAATATTCACTCGGCCGTTCCGCCCTCTCCAGCCAGGCCCGGGCGGCCCTGATCAGACTTGGGGCGGACCTTGCGCTTGCGCGCGCGCGCCGGGGCATGAGCCTGCGCGATGCCGCAAGCAGGCTGTACGTCAGCATCAACACAGTGCGCAACCTCGAGGCGGGCCATCCGGGCGTCGGCCTCGGCATCCTCGCCAATGCACTCATGCTCTACGGCATGCTCGACCGGCTGTGTGAACTCGCGGATCCGGCGAAGGACAGGGTCGGGTTCGCACTCGAGCGCAGGAAACATCAGAGCAGCGGCCCGGCGAGCAAGAGCGCGGTGACGTTCGATGTCTGACCGCGCCTACGTCTACGCCTACCTGCCCGACGAGACTGCGCCGAACCTCGTCGGGCAGGTCATCGTGCTGGCGGCAGGCAATGACGGTTTCTGCCGATTCAAGTACGCCCGGGAGTGGCTGGATCATCGCCGCGCGTTCCCGCTGGATCCGGAGCTGCTGCCGCTCGAAGAGCATGAGTTCGAGTCCCAGCCCGGCTGGGAGGTGTTCAGTGTGTTGCGCGACGCGGGGCCCGATTACTGGGGCCGCAAGCTAATCGAGCGCCGCCTGAATCGCTTCGGATTGACGGAGCTCGAGTTCCTGCTCGCCGCTGGCGACCAGCGGGTGGGTGCGCTCGCCTTCGCGACCGGGCGTATTCCTCCCGGCGCGAAATCCCCGCCCCCGGCCGCGCGCCTGAAAGACCTCATGGCGGCTGCGGCCAGGATCGAGCGCGACGAGCCGGTGGCGCCCGATGTTCTGGATCTGCTCGGACCAGGCACCGGGACGCTCGGCGGCATGCGGCCGAAAGCCACGGTCGAACATGAGGGCAAGCTGTGGGTCGCCAAGTTCCCTGCCCGTGACGATCGCCATGCCATCACGCGCTGGGAATATGCGGCTCTCGAGCTCGCCGCGCGTTGCGGCCTGGATGTGCCTGAACGGCGCCTGCGGATCGTGGGTGGGCAGCCCGTGCTGCTGGTCGCGCGCTTCGACCGACGCCTGCGCGACGGGATCAACGAGCGCGCCCACTATCTGAGCGGATTGACGATGCTTGGCCTCCACGAGCGCGACTACGGGCGCGGAAGTTACGCGGCCATCGCGCAGTGGCTGCGCAGGTACGGGTTCGCGCCCCGCGAAGACTGCCGCGAGCTCTTCCGGCGCCTGGCGTTCAATGTCCTGATCGGCAATACCGATGATCATCTGCGGAATCATGCGGTGATTGATTTCGGGGACGGATTCCGGTTGTCCCCCGTATTCGACATCGTGCCGTCGCCCGCGACGAGAACGCAGCGGATGCAGGCGATCGGCGTCGGCACGCAGGGTCGTATCGCGACATTCGACAACGCGCAGAGCGAAGCCGGGCTGTTTGGGCTCGAGAAGGACGATGCCGAGGTCGAAGTGCGTCGGCTCGAGTCGACCGTGCGACGCTATTGGAAACCGGCCTGCGAAGGCGCAGGCATTCCGAAGCGCGAAATCGAAGCGATCACGCCACGCGAACCGGAATCTTCAGCGCCCTGATCTTCTCGCCCCAGATCGCGGGGCCGGTCTGGTGCACGGATTCGCCGCGTGAGTCGACGGCAACCGTGACCGGCATGTCCTTGACCTCGAACTCGTAGATCGCCTCCATGCCGAGGTCCTCGAACGCGACCACTCGCGCGGAGCGGATCGCTTTTGATACTAAATAAGCCGCGCCGCCGATGGCGATGAGATACGCGGCCTGATGCTTCTTGATCGCCTCGATGGCAACAGGTCCACGCTCGGCCTTGCCGATCATCGCGAGCAGTCCGGTCTTCTCGAGCAGGAGTCCCGTGAATTTGTCCATGCGTGTCGCCGTCGTCGGACCCGCGGGCCCGACAGCTTCGTTGCGTACCGCGTCCACCGGCCCGACGTAATAGATCACGCGATTCTTCAGGTCCACGCCCTCCGGCAGGCTCTTGCCGGCATTCAGCAATTCGGCCATTCGCTTATGGGCGGAGTCGCGGCCGGTCAGCATTTTTCCCGAGAGCAACAAAGTCTGGCCGGGCTTCCAGCACTTCACTTCGTCCGGCGCCAGCGCATCCAGATTCACGCGTCGTGCATCGGCGGCCGGCTTCCAGTGCACCTCCGGCCAGGCCTCGAGCGGCGGCGGATCGAGCGCGACGGGCCCGCTGCCATCCAGCACGAAATGCGCATGACGAGTCGCAGCGCAATTCGGAATCATCGCGACGGGCTTTGAGGCCGCATGCGTCGGGAAGGTGAGGATCTTGATGTCGAGCACGGTGGTCAGGCCACCGAGGCCCTGTGCGCCGATGCCGAGTGCATTGACCTTCTCGTACAGCTCGATGCGCAGTTCCTCGAGTTTGTTCGCGGGGCCGCGTTCGAGGAGCTCGTGCATGTCGATCGGCTCCATCAACGCTTCCTTGGCCATCACCATGGCCTTGTCGGCAGTGCCGCCGACGCCGATGCCCAACATGCCCGGCGGGCACCAGCCGGCGCCCATCTTCGGCACGGTCGCGAGCACCCAGTCCACGACGGAGTCGGATGGGTTCAGCATCGTGAACATCGCCTTGTTTTCGGAACCGCCGCCCTTGGCGGCGACCGTGACCTCAACCGTGGTGCCAGGCACGAGCTCGACGTGGACGACGGCCGGCGTGTTGTCGCCCGTGTTTTTCCGCGCGAACAGCGGGTCCGCGACGATGGACGGGCGCAACCGGTTGTCCGGATCCGCGTAACCGCGACGCACGCCTTCGTCCACCATCTGCTGCAGGCCATGGCTCGTGTCCCAGCGGACGCCCATGCCGACTTTCACGAACACATTGACGATGCCGGTGTCCTGGCAGATCGGACGGTGGCCCTCGGCGCACATCCGTGAGTTGGTCAGGATCTGCGCGATGGCGTCTTTCGCCGCCGGGGACTGCTCGCGTTCATATGCGCGGCCCAGGTGCTCAATGTAGTCGGCCGGGTGGTAGTAGGAGATGAACTGCAGGGCGTCGGCGACGCTCTGCACGAAGTCGGCTTCACGGATCAGGGGGCCGTCCGCCATGGCCCCATTGTATCAGCGCAGGAACGCGGCCCCGCGCGTCAGGAAGGTGTAGTCGCCTTCGATGGCCATGAAGCTGATCAGGATGAGGAGGCAAAGTGGAGGGATCAGGATCGCAAACTTCAGCGCGAGCCGCTCCCAGGCCATATGCATGAAAATCGCGACGATAAAGCCGGCCTTCAGCAGCATGAAGGTGATGATCAGCGACCAGCGCAGGTAGCCCTGCAGTTGGTAGAAGTCCACGAGGTAGGAAAACGTGCTGAGCACGAACAGCAGAGCCCAGATCCACAGGTAGATCTTGATCGGGTGTTGTTGGCCTTCAGCCTGCGACATGACGCCTCACCACAGATAGAAGAAAGCGAAGATGAAGACCCAGACCAGGTCGACGAAGTGCCAGTAAAGGCCCGCGATCTCGACCATCTCGTAACTGCCGCGCTTCTCGTAGAAGCCGATGTGCACGCGTCTTGCGACGACCAGCAGGTAGATCACGCCGGCCGACACGTGCAGCCCGTGGAATCCCGTGATCATGAAGAATGCCGAGCCGAATTGCGCGGCACCCATCGGATTGCCCCAGGGGCGCACGCCTTCCGAGATCAGCTTGGTCCACTCGAAGGCCTGCATGCCGACGAAGGCCGCGCCGAGTGCGGCGGTTGCGATCATCAGCAGCACGGTGTTCCGGCGATTGCGGCGATAGCCGAAGTTCACGGCCATCGCCATCGTGCCGCTGCTGGTGATCAGCACGAAGGTCATGATCGCGATCAGGATCAGCGGGATGTCCTGGCCGAACATGTGCAGCGCGAACACTTCGCTCGGGAACGGCCACGGCTCGGTCGTGGACATCCGGACGTTCATGTAGGACGTCAGGAAGCAGGTGAAGATGAAGGTGTCGGAGAGCAGGAAGATCCACATCATGGCCTTGCCCCAGGGCACCGAAAACGCCTGCTTGTCTGAGGCGAAATCGGTTGCGACTTGCCGCAGGGGGCCTAGGGTCGCGACTTGCGCGTCTTGAGCCATTGGCGTCGTTTCTCCCTAGAGGTACGTCAGCGCGCCGAACAGCACGATCCAGACTAGCAGCAGGTAATGCCAGTAAACCGTGCACAGTTCGACAGACAGGCGCAGGTCTACGAGTTCGGCGCCACGCAAGAGGCGCGTCATCGTGCGGCCCCAGACCCACAGGCCGCCCAGCAGGTGCAGGCCGTGCACCGCCGTCAGCAGGTAGAAGAACGCGGTCGCGGGATCGCCCTGGATGAAATATCCGGAGTCGTTGAGCTGCTGCCAGGCGACGAGCTGGCCGGCCAGGAATGCGAGTGTGAACAGGCCGCCCGCGACGAGGCCGATCTTCAGGCGTCGCAGCAGTTCCCTGCCGACGGCATGGTGCGCGATCTGCATCGAGACGCTGCCGAGCACGAGCAATGCCGTGTTGACCCACAGCACGTCGGGTAGCATCACATGCGACCAGTCGCCGTGGTGCGAGCGCATCGAGTAGGCCGACAGAAACAGGCCGAACAGCGAAGTCACGACCGCGAGGAACACCCAGAGACCGAGCCGCGCGGGCGCCATGCGCAGCGCGGCGACATCGCCTTCCTCGCTGCCGGCCTCCCAGGAGCGTGCGGTCAGGCGCCGGACCACGAGGATCCAGACGATGATCCCCGCGAGGATGGCGGCGGCGGCCGTGATCAAACTCAATGCTTGACCCCGTGATCGCGCCCGGCAGTGAGGTGCGGATCCACCGGCTCATTCTGCGGTATGAAGTCCTGCTTCGCGCCGGGCACGCTGTAGTCATAGGCCCAGCGATGCACGACCGGCAGCTTCGGGCCCCAGTTGCCGTGCTTCGGCGGCGTGTCCGGGGTCTGCCATTCGAGCGTCGTCGCGCCCCAGGGATTCGGCGGCGCCTTCTCGCCTTTCCAGAGGCTCACGATCACGTTGTACAGGAACACGACCTGCGCGGCGGCAACCATCAATGCCGCGATCGTAATCGCCGCATTGATCGAGTGCACGGAATCGGGGATGAACGCGGTGTCGCCGAGCGCGTAGTAGCGGCGCGGCACGCCGAGAATACCCAGGTAATGCATCGGTAAATAAATCGCGTAGGTGCCGAGGAATGTCAGCCAGAAATGGATCTTGCCGAGCCGCAGGTTCCACATGCGCCCGGTGATCTTCGGGTACCAATGGTAGATCGCGCCGAACACCACGAGGATCGGCGAGACGCCCATGACCATGTGGAAGTGCCCGACCACGAAGTAGGTGTCGGACAGCGGCAGGTCCACCGTGACATTGCCGAGGAACAGGCCGGTCAGTCCGCCGTGAATGAAGGTGAAGATGAAGCCGATCGCGAACAGCATCGGCACGGTGAGGTGAATGTCGCCGCGCCATAGCGTCAGCACCCAGTTGTAGACCTTGATCGCCGTCGGCACCGCGATGATCAGCGTCGTGGTCGCGAAGAAGAACCCGAAGTAGGGGTTCATGCCGCTGACGTACATGTGGTGCGCCCAGACCACGAAGCTGAGTGCGCCGATCGCGAGGATCGCCCAGACCATCATCCGGTAGCCGAAGATGCTCTTGCGCGCGTGCGTCGAGAGCAAATCCGAGACGATGCCGAACGCGGGCAGCGCGACGATGTAGACCTCGGGGTGCCCGAAGAACCAGAACAGGTGCTGGAACAAAAGCGGGCTGCCGCCCTGGTGATCGAGCTGCTCGCCCATCGACAGGATGGCCGGCATGAAGAAGCTGGTGCCCAGCGTGCCGTCGAGCGTCATCATGACCGCCGAGACCAAGAGCGCCGGGAAGGCCAGCAGGCCCAGGATCGTCGCCATGAAGATGCCCCAGATCGAAAGCGGCATCCGCATCAGCGTCATGCCGCGGCAGCGTGCCTGCAACACGGTCGTCACATAGTTGAGGCCGCCCATCGTGAAGGCGACGATGAAGATGCCGAGCGAGACCAGCATCAGGAGGATGCCCCAGCCCTCGCCCGGTGTGCCGGGCAGCACGGACTGTGGCGGGTAGAGCGTCCAGCCGGCGCCGGTCGGCCCGCCAGGCACGAAGAAGCTCGCCAGCAGCAC
>JANOSR010000013.1:0-4193 GCA_031415935.1 Steroidobacteraceae bacterium
CGGACAGCGGGCTGGTCGTCGTGGACCTGACGAGTCCACTGCAGCCAGTTGTGGTAGCCAGCCTGCCCCTGAATGATGGCCGCGCATCCGCGCTGCAATTCCGCTATCTCTTCGTGACCGACGCCGATGGCCTCAAGGTCATCGACGTGACACATCCGGATAAGGCGCGGCTACTGCCGGAATCCGCCCTGCAGCTCGCCGCAGCACGGGGGCTCTTCCTGGCGCGGACCTATGCCTATGTTGCGAACGGGCCGCAGGGTCTGGCGATCGTGGACATCGAGCGGCCCGAGCGCCCGAGGCTGCTGCAACACTACGACGCCGGCGGTGAGATCGTCGATGCGCGCGACGTCGTCGTGGCGTCCACCAATGCATCATTGTTTGCGTATGTCGCGGACGGCGGCGGCGGACTCAAGGTGTTGCAGCTGACAGCACCCGACACCCAGCCGAAATTCTACGGCTTCAGCCCCGAGCCCAAGCCGCAACTCATCGCGCGCTACGCGACCCGTTATCCCGCGCTCGGCCTGTCGCGGCCGCTGGAGCGCGACCGGGCCGTGGACGAGAGCGGCGGACAGGTCGCCGTATTCGGCCGGCGCGGCGCGCGGCCTTTCAACGGCGCGGAAATGCGCCGCATGTATCTCGACGAGAATGGCGAGCCCTGGCATGTACAAGACTGACCCATTGCAGACTTGCGCCTGGCTCCTGGCAGTTGCACTGACTGCTGCGACCGGGCCGGCGGCGGCAGCGGCGCCGGCCGAAAACCTGGGCGTCGCCTCCTGTGCCTCCAGCGTCTGCCATGGCTCGGCAAAGCCATTGCAGGCCACGGCCGTCCTGCAGAACGAATACGTCACCTGGTCGCATTTCGATCCGCATTCGGAGGCCTACCGGACCTTGCGCAACACGGCCTCCGCCGACATGGCAAGGCGGCTCGGGATCGGCGCACCGGATCGCGAACCGCTGTGCCTCTCCTGTCATGCGGAAAACGTGAAGCCGGCATCGCGCGGACCACGCTTCCAGCTCGATGATGGTGTCGGTTGCGAAGCCTGCCACGGCGCTGCACGCGGCTGGATTGCGAGTCACGACGACCGACCGGCAAGTACGCACGCTGACAGTGTCACTCGCGGGCTTGCGGCACTCGAACGGGCTGACCTGCGTGCCACGACCTGCGCGGCCTGCCACGTGGGTTCCGCCGACCGTCTCGCCGGGCATTCGCTCATGGCAGCGGGTCACCCACGGCTGGTGTTCGAGCTGGACACCTACTCCGAACTCTGGCGGACCAGCGGCGGTCGCGAGCATTTCCGGCGTGACGATGATTACCGGCAGCGCAAGACCGGGTCCGGCAGTGTCGAGTCCTGGCTTACGGGACTCGTCGAAGGCGCAGGACGCACGCTCGAGCTGACCCGGAGCGACGAGCTGTCCCAGGGCGTGCTGCCGGAGTTCTCGCTGTTCAACTGCTATTCCTGCCACCGCTCGATGCGGCTGCGTCGCTTCCGCGACCCGCCAGGTGTCGCGCCGGGCAGCCTCAGGGTGAATGACAGTTCGCTCGTCATACTGGCCGCGGCACTGGATGCGCTCGATGCCACGCGCGCGGCCCGGCTGCGCGAATCCACGGCCGGGCTGCATCGCGCGGCCGCACGCGGCATGCCGGCGCTACGTGAGGCTGCCGCTGCGCTCCTGGACGAATTGCCGGTGCTGCAGCGCGAACTCGGCGCGCACAGCTTTGGGCCTGCCAAACGCAGCGCACTGCTGCGCTCGGTGCTTGCGGCCGCGGAACGCGGCGAATATCCCGATTACGCCGCCGCTGAGCAGGCAGCCATGGCGGTGACGATGCTGCTCGCAGAATCCGGGCTTGCCGTCGAGTCGGATCCAGAAGTCGAAGCGCTGTTCGCAGACCTCAGGGATGACGAGCGCTACGACCCGGAGCGTTTTCGCCGCATTCTCGGCAGGATCGGCCATTCCGGCGCCGCGCCACAGGACGCAGCCGAACCACGGCCACGCTGACGATTTCGGCTGAAGGCTAGCGCCCGCCTGGTTCTGCCGCGGGCGAGCCCTTCCCCCCGCTCCGATCCGCATAGTTTGCCGCGCAGGGGAACGCGGCCGGAAAAACACCTGGTTCAGGCTATACTGCGGGCAATGAAATTTGACTGCCGGCGGCTGCCGGCGGAACTGTCGGGTGTCGCGGCCGTCTATCGGACGCAGACCGGCTAACGGACCACTGGATTTCATCTCAATGGCACTGACACAACGCACCGCCACCCGGGCGGTTCCCACAGTTTGCGCATTGCTCTGGGCGTTCACCGTCGCCAGCTGCGGCGGCAGTCCGCCCCATGCCGCGCCGGCGAATCCCGTGGCAGAGTCCGGCGACGGCGAAGTCGCGCTCAGCTGGGGCGCGGTCACCGGCGCCACGAAGTACGTGATCCTATGGTCCGACACGGCCGGCGGTGATTTATCTAATCTAATCAAAGATATAACGACAACCAACTTCCTACACACAGGCCTGACCAATCTTCGCCTCCACCGCTACCGGATCGCTGCCGAGACCGGCGGCGGACGCGGACCCGAGAGCATCCTGGTCACCGCCGAGCCTGGACCGTTACCCGGGGACGCGGAGTGGACCGCAGTCACCAGCAACAAGCCCAAGGCGCCCACCGACCCAGACGACCCTGCCAACCCCAACCCCGGCCACACGGTTTATTTTGCGACGGCCCCAGGGGCGACCAGCTATCGCGTGTACATCGCGTCATCCCAGGATCAACTGGCCGGTCGCCGTCCGGCGGCCCTGTTCGAAGAGGCCACCAGCTCGCCACACCGACGTCCACAGGTTCCGATCAGCGCAGCAGTCCACTACCGGGTCATCGCGATGAACGGGAGTCGCATTGGCTTCGGCGGCCCGGTCGTGGTTGCGCCGACCTTCGGCATTACGACCTATGACCTGCCCAGTCTCGGGGCAGCATTTGGCGACCCGAATGCCGACAACTGTCTCGACCTCGCGAGTGCCAACGGCAATATCACTAACAACGTTTGCCTGGGCAGTTTCTCCGCCCGCAACCTGACGGATGCCGGCCTCGCCGAACTCCTGGCGGCGGGCCGGACCAACGGGGATTCGCGCTTCGCGGATTTCACCGGCGACCGCCGCGACGATCTGTTCAGCAATACGCTCTCGCCTGCCGACGCCACCGCCTCGCGCGCGTTGCTGCACGTCAATCAGGGAACCGGTAATTACCTGTCGAATGCCGGCGTCGCGGCGCTCGGCATCGGCGGCTTCGGCGGCACATTGCTCGCCGCGGATTTCGACAATGACAACGACGTCGACCTATTCGCGCCGCACGACCATACCCGCGGCGATGGTGCGCGGAACTGGCTGCTCAGAAACAACGGCGGGGGCGTGTTTACCGATGTCGCCGCGGCCGCCGGAGTCGACGCCAATCCGGCCGGCGTGCATTACGTTCCGCGCGGCGGCCAGGCGGTCGACTTCAACGAGGACAGCCGCGTGGATCTGCTGTTCGGGTCGCGCCTTCTGCTTAACGACGGCGGCGGCACGTTCAGCGACGGGAGCGTCCCCGCCGGCATGCCGGTCCGCGCCGACCAGGGCCTCAAGCTGATCGACGTGGATCTCGACGGCGACCTCGACCTGATCCATCACGATGGCGCCGTCACGCGCCTCCATCGCAACACGGCGGGCGTGTTTGACGGTGGGACGACCGTCAGCGAGGACACGACACAGGCAACATTCGGCTTCGGGCTGAATGTCTGCGACGTCAACAGCGACGGTTTCGAGGACGTGGTCATTGCGAGCAATGTCACCGCCACCGGCACGGGCGTGCCGAAGCTCCTGGTCAATGTCAACGGACAGCTGATGCCTTCGGCCATACCGCGGGAACTGACGAGTGGCACGAACGATCTCGTCGCGCGCAACGACCTGATCGCCTGCGGGGACATGGACGTCAGCGGCGTGGCCGACATCATCGCGCGCTGGGGACAGACCTATCGTCTGCTGAGGGCCGCGTCGGCGCTTTCAACGCGGCTGCGGATCCGCGTGCTTGGCTCCGGGGGTGAGCGCAACCAGCAGGGTCGCATCGTCAGGATCGTGCCGCGCTCGTTTCCGAACCGGATCATGACGCGCGTGATCGAGTCCGGCTCGGGCCTGCATTCGCAGAACCAGTACGACCTGCTGGTCGGCGCTCCGTGGACCGGCA
>JANOSR010000014.1:0-2723 GCA_031415935.1 Steroidobacteraceae bacterium
CGCGTTGTCGCCCGCCTGCGCTACACTTCGCACGACCCATTCAGGGAGAGGCATGATGCCGGGCAAGCGCGCTCTGGTCGTTGACGACTCCAAGTCCGCGCGAGTCGTCCTGAGCCGGATGCTCGAGAAATACGGGATTGAGGTCGACAGCGCCGATTCGGCCGAATCGGCCCTCGAATATCTGAGAGAGCACCGTCCGGACATGATCTTCATGGATCACCTGATGCCCGGCATGGACGGCCTGCAGGCGGTGCGCGAAATCAAGGCGAATCCTGAGCTCACAGCCATCCCGGTCATGATGTACACGTCCCAGGAGGGCGAGCTTTACGCCGGTCAGGCGCGCGCCTCTGGCGCAGTGGGCGTGCTGCCAAAATCCATTCGCCCGATCGACGTCACGAAGGCGCTGTACCAGCTGCAGTTGCTGCCCGAGCGGCGCGACGACGAGCCTTCGATGCTGCAACCGGTCAATGGCGGCGCGGCAGTGCACGCGGGCGAGCCTGCGACACCGGCGCCGCCGGGGCCGGCCGATCCGCGCCTGCGCGGCCTGGTCGAGACGATGCTCAAAGAGCAGAGCATCGAGTTGCGCAGGTTCATCGTCGCATCGCTCGACTCACAACTGCACCGGGTCGTTGCCGAATTGCGCCCGAAAGAGCCTGCACAATCCGGCGAGGAGGCCGAGCCGGTGGCGGAGGTATCCGCCGCGCGACCCTGGGGCTGGATCCTCGCGACCGCATCCGCACTCGTCGCGCTCATCGTGGTCGGCGTGCTGTATTGGCAGTCGCAGGGCGCCACGGAGCAGGCGCAGCGCGCATTCGAGGCCGTCACGGCGTCCAATGAAGCGCTGACGAAGGCCATCGAAAAATGGCGCGTCGTCAGCGAGCGGCCACCAGCCGCGGATGACAGCGGGGAACAGCGCGCGCTGGTGCTGTCGGTGCCATTCGGCGAGCCACCGCTAGCGCCGGCGCGGCTGGAGGCGCTGCGCACGCTCGTTGCCCAGCTCGAGCGAGCCGCCATCGGCGGTATCGTGCGCGTCGAAACCTATTCGGGCAGCTTCTGCCTGTCAGGCAGCGGCGAGCAGGGCTACACACTCGCCGCCTCGGCGACTGCCGCTTCGCAATGCGAGCAGATGGGCAATCCCTACGACGATACCCAGGGGGGCGCAGCGCGGCCGCCGCTCGGATTCGCAAACCTCGCTGCGACCGTGCGCCGGCGCACCGATGGGGCGATCGAACTCGAGCTTGCGCCGGGTCCGCGTGATCGGCTGTCCGCATCCTATCCGCCCATCGACCAGGCGACGTCCGGCCAGTGGAACGCGGCGGCGCAGTCCAACAACCGCGTCGAGATCAGCGTGATCCCGCGATGACCAGCGGCCTCTTGATCTACGGCGCGAACGGTTACACGGGCGAGATGATCGCGCGCGCTGCGGCTGCTGCCGGTCTCGCACCGGTCCTGGCCGGGCGGTCGGCCGCGCCGATCGAGTCACTTGCCCGCGAGCTTGGATGCGAATTCCGCGTATTCGGTCTCGACGACGCGGCGGCCGTTGCCACGGCACTCGCTGGCAGCCGTGTCGTGCTGCATTGTGCCGGCCCATTCTCGGCAACCGCGGGCCCGATGATGGCCGCCTGTCTCGCGGCTCGCGCGCATTACACGGACATCACGGGCGAGATCGAGGTCTTCGAACTCGGTTTCCGCCAGGATGCCGCCGCAAGGCAGGCTGGAATCGTGATTTGCCCAGGTGTGGGATTCGACGTCGTGCCGACCGATTGCGTCGCACTGACACTGAAGCAGGCGCTTCCGGATGCGACCCACCTCGCGCTCGGATTCGACAGCCGCTCGGGATTAAGCCGCGGGACCGCCTCGACGAGCGTAGAGGGCCTTGGTCACGGCAGCCGCGTACGCGAGGGGGGAGTCATCCGCCACATCCCGCTCGGCTCGCGCACGCGACGGGCCGATTTCGGCGCAGGCGAGAAACAGGCTACCGCGATTCCCTGGGGCGACGTCAGCACCGCGTATCGCACCACGGGCATCCCGAATATCGAGGTTTACGTCCCGGTGTCGCCGCGAGCGCTCACGAACCTGCGCCGCCTGGGCAAGTTAGGCTGGCTGCTGCGCTCCGGTCCCGCACAGTCATTCCTGAAGTGGCGCATCCGGAGAGGTGCGCCGGGTCCGACTGCCGAGGAGCGCGTGAAGACGCCCGTATTCGTCTGGGGAGAGGCGCGCACCGGCGGCCGCACGACTACCGCCAGGGTCCGTGTTCCGAATGGCTATACGGTCACGACCGATGCGTCCATTGCGATCGCGCGCCGGCTGCTCGCGGGTGGCGTTTCGCCGGGATTCACGACGCCGGCGCGGCTGATGGGCGCCGATTTCGTCACCAGGCTGCCGGGAGCGTCGAAGATCACCGTTGAATGAGCTGAATCCGGCCGGTCACGAAATATTCAAGCCACCCGCCTGGCTCGGCAATCGCCATCTCCAGTCGATGCTGCCGAGCCTGCCCTTGCGGCGCATGCCCGTCGAGCGGCGCGCGCAACCCGTCATCGCCGCGAGCCGCCAGCTCGTGCTGGACTGTGGCGACGGGGCACGGCTGATGGGTTGGCACGCGGATCCGCCGGCGAGCGAGAGTCCGGAACCGCAGCGCCTCGCCGTGCTTCTGCACGGCTGGGAGGGCAGCTCCGAATCGCTTTATGTGCTGTCCGTGGCTCAGCTTCTGCACCAGCGCGGAT
>JANOSR010000015.1:0-7723 GCA_031415935.1 Steroidobacteraceae bacterium
AGCTCGCGCCGGAAGGGTACAATCAGGAAGTCGGTCATTCCGCCGGCTCGGACCGCCATTCGTGACTCAGGAGACCCAGGACCACCGAGTCCTGCAGCTCGCCATCGACCTGACAACGCTCGCGCAACAGCCCTTCGCGCCGGAAACCGAGCCGTTCAAGTGCGTGCAGCGAGCCTGCGTTGCGCGGATCGATGTCGGCCTCAAGTCGCCGCATTGCGAGCGTCCGGAAGGCGAATTCGACCAGGGCCGTCAGCGCCTCATTCATGTAGCCGCGGCCCCAGAACTCGTGACCGAGCGCATAACCGACTTCAGCGCGGCCCTGCGACTCGTTGATGGCGAACAAGGTGCAGGTGCCGATGATCCGATCGTCTTCGAGGCGAACCACGCCCCACTGGAACAGGCGTTGGGCACGGAAGCCCTCATGGATGTCAGCGACCAGTTTTTTCGCCTGCGCAATGTCCGACATCGGCAGCGTCGACCAGTAACGCATGACCGTCGGATTGGAGAAAATCCCGTAGAGCGCGCCGACGTCGGCTTCTGTGAGCCAGCGCAGTGCCACACGCGGCGCCGCAAGTGTCGGCAGCTGGTCCCCGTCGATCATGCCGCTAGCTGCCTCTGGTAAACGTCGAGATCCCTGTCGGAAAAGCAGCAGAATATCGTTTCGCGCAGCGTCGTGACCTGCGCGGCGAATTCCCGCACGGCCTGGATCGCGATCCGCGCCGCGGGCTCCATCGGATAGCCGTAAATGCCGGTGCTGATGGACGGGAAGGCGATCGACGCCAGGCCGTACTGCTCCGCAAGCGTGAGCGAGCGCTCGTAGCAGGAGCGCAGCAGCAGAGGCTCGCCGCTCTCCCCGCCCTGCCAAACCGGGCCCACGGCGTGGATCACGTGCCGCGCCGGCAATCGGTACCCGGCGGTGATTTTCGCGTCACCGGTGGCGCAGCCGCCGAGCTTGCGGCACTCGGCCAGCAGTTCCGGGCCGGCGGCACGATGGATCGCTCCGTCCACGCCCCCGCCGCCCAGCAACGACGTGTTGGCCGCATTGACGATCGCATCGACCGCGAGCGTCGTGATGTCCGCGCGTTTCGCGTGGATTTGCATGGGCTCATTCTAACCGTCGAATCGCGCTAGAATCACGCCATGCGCTTCACGAAGATGCATGGACTCGGCAACGACTTCATCATCTTCGACGCCCCCGCAGGGGGCCCACCCGACGCCGAAACTTTCCGCCGACTTGCCGATCGCTACACCGGCATCGGCTTCGACCAGGCGCTGATGCTCGAGCCACCGCGCCGCACGGGCACCGCCGTTTACTACCGCATCTTCAATGCCGACGGCCGCGAGGCCGAACAATGCGGCAATGGCGCGCGCTGCATCGCCCGCTTCCTGCATGAAAGGCACGGGGACGGGTCGCCGGAACTCGTGCTGGACAGTCCCGGTGGGCTGGTGCAGGCGAAGATCCAGGGTTCCCAGGTTTCTGTGACCATGGGCATACCAGAATTCAACCCGGCGGCGCTGCCGTTCGAGGCCAGTGGTGAGGCTTATGTCTATCCGCTGACGGTTGGCGCGAGCGAGGTCGAGATCGGCGCCGTCTCGGTTGGCAACCCGCACGCCGTGATCCGCGTGCCCTCGGTCGCCGACGCTCCGGTCGCCCGCCTTGGGCCCGCAATCGAGAATCACCCGCGTTTTCCGCGGCGCACCAATGTCGGATTCATGGAAGTCGTCGATCGCGGCCATATCCGCCTCAGGGTGCATGAGCGCGGCACCGGCGAGACGCGCGCCTGCGGGACGGGCGCCTGCGCCGCAGTCGCGGTCGGCCGGCGTCACGGCCTGCTCGATGAAAATGTTCAAGTCGACCTCCCCGGCGGGCGGCTCGACATACAATGGAAGGGGCCGGGGGAGTCGATCTGGATGACCGGACCGGCGGAGACGGCGTTCGAGGGAGAAGTACCAACATGACGACCCGTCCGGTGCGCGGCGTCGAGATCGCCGAAGTCGACGAAGCGGCCGTCGCTTCCTATCTTTCCGCGACTCCCGAATTCTTCGATCGGCACGCCCAGCTACTCGCAAAGATCCGCCTCCCCGACTCGCGCGGTGGCGCTACCACCGTCTCGCTGTTGGAGCGCCAGGTGGAAGTGCTGCGCGAGCGCAACCGGCAACTCGAGCGCAAGGTCAGGGAATTCGTCGACGTCGCGCGCGAGAACGACACGCTCAACGCGCGAGTGCTCACGATGGCGCGCCGGCTGATTGCTGCAGGCGACCGCGTGGCCGTCATCAAGACCGTCGAGGCGTCGCTGCGCGAGGATTTCGACGCGGGCGAATCGGTGCTTGTACTGACCCATGCCACCGTGCCCGCGGGTCTCTCGGAGTCCCGGTTCCTGCGGGTCGTAGCGGCCGACGCACCGGACCTTCGTTCTTTCGAGACGCTGTTCAGCTCCGGCAGGCCGCGGTGCGGGCAATTGCGCGATTCGCAGCGCGATTTCCTGTTCGGTGCCGGGTCGGTCGCGATCGGCTCGGTCGCGCTCGTTCCGCTCGGCCCCAAGGGCAGTGTCGGCTTGCTGGCCTGTGGCTCGAACGATTCGCAGCGCTTCAATCCGACGATGAGCACGGATTTTCTGCAGCGCATCGGCGAACTGATCGCGGCCGCGCTCGCCGAGGACTGATGCAGGCCGCCGCGGGCGCCTGGATCGAGCGCTATCTGGCCCATCTGCGGACCGAGCGCAGGCTGTCACCGAATACCGAATCCAGCTACCGCCGGGACCTCGGCGCACTCACGGCTTTCTGCGACGCTGAGCGCCTCGGGACCTGGACCAGGCTGGACAACTTCCACATCCGCACATTTGCGGCCCGCGAGCATCGCGACGGCCTCGGGCCACGCAGCGTCCAGCGCCGGCTGTCCGCGTTGCGTGGGTTCTTCAACTACTTGATCCGCGAACGTGTGATCGAGGCCAATCCCGCGGCTGACATCCGCGCGCCCAAGGCGGCAAAACGCCTGCCGAAGACGCTGGATGTCGACCAGGTTGCCAGCCTGCTGGAACGCAAGACCACCGATCCGCTGTCGCGGCGCGACCTCGCCATGCTGGAACTGCTGTATTCCTCCGGCCTGCGGCTCGCGGAACTCGTCGGTCTCGATGTCGCGGACCTGGATCTCGCCGACCGCACGGTGCGCGTGCTCGGCAAGGGCTCGAAGACGCGGATCCTGCCGGTCGGCCGCCAGGCCATTGTGAAATTGCGTATCTGGCTTTCCGAGCGCGCAGCTATCGTGAAGCCGGGTGTCACGGCACTGTTCGTCGGGCAGGGTGGGCGGCGCCTCGGGGCGCGCGCGATCCAGCAACGCATACGCCGCTGGGCTGCCGGCAGCGAACTCGGCATACCGGTGCATCCGCATCTGCTGCGCCATTCGTTCGCGACGCATCTTCTGGAATCCAGCCGCGACCTGCGCGGCGTGCAGGAATTGCTGGGTCACGCCGATATCAGCACGACACAGGTCTATACGCACCTCGACTTCCAGCACCTCGCCCGCGTTTATGACGAATCCCACCCGCGCGCCAGGCGACGCAAGTAGCGGGCATGGAGGCGCCAAGCGAAATCAAGGTCAAGCGCAAGTCACGCGTCGTCGAGGTCGCCTGGCCGGACGGCACGCGCTATTCGCTGCCCTTCGAGTACCTGCGCGTCTACTCGCCGTCGGCCGAAGTACGCGGTCACGCCGGCGGCGAGGGCAAGCTGGAGCTTGCGAAGGAATCGGTGCAGGTGACACAGGTCGAGCCGATCGGCGTCTATGCCGTGCGGTTGCATTTCGACGACGGGCACAATACGGGACTCTACAGCTGGGATTATCTGCGCGAACTCGGCGTCGAATGCGACCGCAAGTGGGCCCGCTACCTGGAGCGCTGCGAAAAGCTCGGCTACGAGCGCAAGCCGCCAGTCTGACGCTGTAGAATCGGGTAGTGGCCAAGCACGACAACGCAATGAAATCAGGGACTTCCGGTCAGCCGCGCGACGGATCCGTCGACTTCGGATACGAGCAGGTCGCCGCGTCCGAGAAGGCCGGGCGCGTGCGCGGCGTGTTCGATTCGGTCGCAGGCTCGTACGACCTGATGAACGACCTGATGTCGGGCGGCATGCACCGGCTCTGGAAGCGGTTCGTGCTGTCGCAGACCGGCCTGCGACCCGGCCAGCGCGCACTCGACGTTGCCTCCGGCACCGGCGATCTCGGCGCCGGCATTGCGCGCCAGGTCGGATCGTCGGGTCTCGCGGTGCTCTCCGACATCAACTGGGAAATGCTGTCGCGCGGCCGTGACCGGCTGCTCGACGAAGGTATCGCCCGCAATGCCGCCTTCGTCATCGCGAATGCCGAATGCCTGCCATTCCCCGACCGCACATTTGACTGCGTGACGATCGGGTTCGGATTGCGCAACGTGACCGATAAGGCCGCGGCCCTTTCCTCGATGCGCCGTGTGCTGCGCCCGGGTGGGCGTCTGCTGGTGCTCGAGTTTTCGCAGCCGCAGGTCGCGGGCCTCAAGCTTCTCTACGATGCCTACTCCTTCGGACTGCTGCCGGCACTGGGACGCGTCGTTGCCGGCGACGAGGCCAGCTATCGCTATCTCGCAGAATCCATCCGCATGCACCCGGACCAGCCGGCGCTTGCGGCGATGATGCGCGAAGCGGGTTTCGAGGACTGCCGCTGGCATAACCTCGCCGGTGGCATCGTCGCGCTGCATCGCGGTTGCGTTTACTGAGAACTCATGACGCCGGAATCGCTGCTGCGCCCGCTGGAGTCGCTACTGAACCGCAACATCGCAGGCTCCTCGCGTGCACGCGCTCTGCTGGCGCAGGTCGCCGGCAAGTCGCTGGAAATCAGGGTCGCCGCGACGCCATTTCGCGTTCGCATCGAGGCGGCGGTGGATCGAATTGCAATCGGCAGCGGCGGCGACGCTCCGGCCGACGCGACCATCGAGGGCACGCCGCTGTCGCTCGCGAGGCTCGCCGCGCCGGAGGCTGCCCAGGCGTTTCGCAGCGGCAGCCTTCAGATCGCCGGCGACGCCGAGATCGCACAGGGATTCCAGAGACTGTTTGCCGCTGCGCAGCCGGACTTCGAGGAAGAGCTTTCGCGCATTACTGGCGATGCCTTTGCACACCACCTCGCAAGTCTGGCGCATCGCGCCCTGCGATTCGGACTCAAGGCGAGCGACACATTCGCTCAAAACGTCGCCGAATACCTGACCGAGGAAGGGCGTGACGTTCCGGCAAGACTTGAGGTCGACGAGTTTCTGGCCGGCGTGGATGCCGTTCGCGAGGCGACCGACCGGCTCGAAGCGCGGCTCGAGCAGCTCGAGCGTCCGGGGAGCCGACGTTGATCTCGATGCGCGTCGCGGGACGGCTTCTGACCATCCATCGCGTGCTGGTGCGCTACGGACTCGATGATTTCGTTCGCGCGACGCACCTGTACCGGCCGCTAAGATTCGTATTCTATTTCTCGCCGTGGACCTGGTTCAGGCGCCGCCGTGGCTCGCGCGCGGAACGCCTGCGACGCGCCCTGGAGGATCTGGGGCCCATATTCGTCAAGTTCGGCCAGCTCCTGTCGACGCGGCGCGACCTGTTGCCGGTGGACATCGCCGACGAGCTCGCAAAGCTCCAGGACCGCGTCCCGCCCTTCCCCGGCGACGTCGCCAAAGCGCGCATCGAGGAAGAACTCGGGAGTCCGGTCACCAGGCTGTTCGGCAGCTTCGACGAGACACCGCTGGCAGCCGCTTCCATTGCGCAGGTACACGCGGCGACATTGATCGACGGCCGCGCAGTCGTGGTCAAGGTGCTGCGACCTGGCATGCGCGAAGTGATTGGCCGGGATATCGAGGTACTGCACGCGCTCGCGGCACTCGCGGAGCGTTACTGGGCCGACTCGCGGCGCTTCCGACCGACCGAGGTCGTCGCCGAGTACGAAAAGACCGTGCTCGACGAGCTCGATCTCATGCGCGAGGCCGCCAACGCCTCGCAGCTCAAGCGCAATTTCGCGGGCTCCACGATGCTGCACGTACCGGAAGTTCACTGGGACCTGTGCCGGCGCGAAGTCATGGTCATGGAGCGCATCCATGGCGTTCAGATTTCGGATGTTGCGCAGTTGCGCGCGCTCGGTACGGACATCCGGAAGCTCGCCGAGAACGGCGTGACGATCTTCTTCACGCAGGTGTTCAGCCATAATTTTTTCCACGCCGACATGCACCCGGGCAACATCTTCGTCGATGTCAGCGACCCGGCGAACCCGAAGTACGCGGCGGTGGATTTCGGCATCGTTGGCACGCTGGACCCGCGCGACCAGCTCTACCTCGCCGGTAATTTTCTGGCCTTTTTCGAGCGCGACTACCGCAAAGTGGCGGTGCTGCACGTCGAGAGCGGCTGGGTGCCGGCCGGCACGCGCGTGGACGAGCTCGAGAGCGCCGTGCGCACCATCTGCGAGCCGATCTTCAACAAGCCGCTCAAGGACATTTCCTTCGGCCTCGTGCTGCTGCGCCTGTTCGAGATCGCCCGGCGCTTCGAGATGCAGATCCAGCCCCAGCTGATCCTGCTGCAGAAGACGTTGCTGAATATCGAGGGTGTCGGGCGCGAACTCTATCCCGATCTCGACCTCTGGAAGACGGCGCTGCCGATCCTGCGCGACTGGATGCGCGAGCGCACCGGGCCGCGGGCGATCGCCGAGCACATCCGGAACAACTGGCCGGATGTCGCGGAGGCCCTCAAGCTGCTGCCGGTCATCGCGCGGCGCGCGATCCGCAAGGCCTACGACGAGCGCCTGGTGGTCCGCACCGAATCCGCCTCGCTCGAGGCGTTGCAGGGCGAGCTGCGCGAGAGCCGGCGGCGCACCGATGTCATCATCGCGGCCGCCGCCTCGCTCCTGGGCGGAGTCATCTGGCTCTCGCTCGGAACCCCGCCTGCCTGGATCGGCTGGCTGCTCGCGGCCGGCGGCGCGCTGCTGCTCGCGAACCGCCTCCGTCGCTAGCTCTTCAGCTCTATCCAGGTTGCAGCGGCTCGCGCGCAGAGTTCGCCGCTGTCGTCGAACACCGCCGTGCCGGTGTGATGCTTGCGCCCTTCATGCCCGATGGCCCAGCCGATCACGACGCAGGCGGCACTCGCGTGCACGCGCCGGTCGATCCGCGCGGTGAACTCACCCAGCAGCGGGCCACGCGCGGCGAGGCCGGTCGCGAAGAAACCCGGGCAATCGAGCGCCGCCCACATGAACTCCGGCAGGACCTTGCCATCCGCGCCCGCCAGCGACGCATCCGGCAGCCAGGTCGCGGCATATAGATCGCGTCCCGCGATCGCGGACGCAAAGATCCTCATGCCATCGCCGCGCGCGCGCTCGGGACCGCAGACGAAGCAGCCCGGATAGGCGTGCGCGCGAAATCCTTCGTAGGCACGCGCCGCAGCAAGCGCATCGGCATAGGACGGTGGCTCCGGCACGTCGAGTTTGCAGGTCCCGGGCCGGCCGCTCGCCACGGGTTCTTCACCATGCATCAGGAGAATCTGCGAATTTTCCGGATCCTCGCGGATCTCGAGCAGCTGATCGAGCGGCGGCGGCCGCAGCAGCCGCACCGTCAGCACCAAACCTGCCGCTCCGGCCAGCACGCCACAGACATAGCCGCCATTACCGGACTGCGGCGGTCCGCGGAATCTTTTTCCGATGACGATGAATCGGTTGGCCGTCATGGCAGTCGAGTGCCCCTGCCTC
>JANOSR010000016.1:0-6277 GCA_031415935.1 Steroidobacteraceae bacterium
CAGGATGCCGACGACCTCGTGCAGGTGGCGATCGAAAAAGCGCTGACGCATGCCGACCAATGGCGGCCTGAGTCGCGCCTGGACAGCTGGATGTTCGGCATCATGAAAAACGCCTGGATTGACGAGATTCGCGCGCGCAGCAGGCGCGGCCGCGTGTTTGCGCCCGAGGAAGCGGGGCTCGACGTCGGCGACCGCTCGGCCGAGGACCGCGACATCGCCCTCTCCATACAGGCCGCAATGGCGCGACTGCCGGACGAACAGCGCCTCGCAGTCGCACTGGTGCTGGTCGAAGGCCTGTCATACAAGGAGTCTGCCGAGACCCTCGGCATACCGATCGGCACGCTCACGAGCCGGCTCGCACGAGGCCGCGAGGCGCTGCAGGCGATGCTGGACGATGGGCGGGAGACGCCGCGATGAAATTTTCCGACGAAATGCTGATGGCCTACGCCGACGGCGAGCTCGATCTCGTCTCGCGCGCCGAGATCGAGTCCGCGATGGCCACAGACCCCGGAATCGCGCGCATCGTCGAGCGCCATCGCGCGATGCGATCGCGCGTGCAGGCGGCCTACGGCGGCGTGCTCGACGAGCCGGTGCCCGTGCAGCTATCGGCCCTCGTTGTGCCGCCAGTCGCAGCGCCGGTCGTGGACCTCGCGGCGCGGCGCGCAGCGGAGGCAGCCACGGTACCGCCTGCGTTGGTCCGGCGCTGGCAGCTTCCGCAATGGAGCGCGATGGCGGCCGCGGTCACGCTCGGGTTGTTCATTGGTGTCTTCGCCATGCGTGGTCCCGAGATGCCGTATGGCCAATCGGAATCCGGCCTGGTCGCGCGCGGCGATCTCGCCTGGGCGCTGAACGGCCAGCTTGCAAGCGACGCGGGCACGGGGGCGGTGCGCATCGGGCCGAGTTTCCGCGACCGCGGCGGCAGCTACTGCCGCACATTCCGGTTGCAACAGGAAGCGTCACTCGCGGGCCTGGCCTGTCGCGCGGGTGACGACTGGCAGTTGCAGGTGCTCGCTGCGGCGACTCCCGAGGAAGGCGAGCTGCGTGGCGCCGCTTCCATGCCGATGGCCGTGCTGCAGGCCGTGGATGCCGCTATCGACGGCGAGCCCCTCGATGTGCCGGCGGAAATCGCGGCGCGCGATGCGAGCTGGCAGCCTGCCGTGCCGCCGGTCGAAGAAAAGTGAATCCTGCCGTTCGGCTGCTGCTACCACTCGCTGCGGCCTGGCTCGCCGCCTGCGCGCAACTACCCGCGCAGGACGAAGCGCGCGTCGTCCGCGAGGCGGGCGTCGCGGCCGCGAATCCGCTCGCGGTCGACGCCGGCCTCGAAGTCCTGGTTGCCGGCGGCAGCGCGGCGGACGCCGCGGTCGCCGTGCAGGCGATGCTGGGGCTGGTCGAACCGCAGAGTTCGGGTCCTGGTGGCGGCGCATTCCTCCTTTACTACGATGCGGCGACTTCGCACATCACGGCATTCGATGGACGTGAGGCCGCGCCCGCGTCCGCAACGCCCGGGATGTTCCTCGACGAGAATGGCGAGCCGCTCGCCTATCGCGACGCCGTACTCTCCGGGCGCTCGACGGGGGTGCCGGGCGTGGTTGCGATGCTGGGCGCCGCGCATGCGCGTCATGGCGCGCTGCCCTGGCAACGCCTGTTCGAGCCCGCGATCCGCGCAGCGGAATCGGGATTCACCGTGCCGCAGCGGCTCGCGCGCTTTGCGAACAGCACGGCCTCGCAGGCTGCCGAGCGCGATGTGCGCGCGCTCTTTTCGCGCGCCGACGGCAAGCCGCTACAGGCCGGCGATCGGCTGGTGAATCCCGCTTACGCAGGGACCCTGCGGCAGATCGCGACAAACGGTCCGCGCGCGTTGCTCGAACCGCCGCTATCCGATGCCATCATCGCGCGCACGCGGGCGGAGCCGCGGCCCGGCACACTCGCGGCCAGCGACTTCGCCGCTTATCACCCGCGCATCGGCGATCCACTGTGCGGGTCTTATCTCGTCTATGTCGTCTGCGTGCCGCCGCCACCGTCCTCCGGTGTCGCGCTGCTACAACTCCTCGCCTTGCTCGATCGCACCGACATCGCCCTGCGTGGACCTGGCGATCCGCAGGCGTGGTTCCTGTTCGCGGAGGCGAGCCGGCTGATGTACGCGGACCGCGACCGTTATGTCGCGGATCCGGCCTTCATCGATGTGCCGGTTGTGGGGCTCCTGGATTCTGCATACATCACGCGTCGAGCCGCGTTGATCGGCGCGGCTGCCGGCCCTGCTCCTGCCGCTGGCGATCCCGCGCCGATCCAACGCGGCACCGATACGACCACCGAAGCCGACGGGACCAGCCAATTTGTGGTGGTGGATGCCGCGGGCAATGTAGCCTCGATGACGACCACGGTCGAATCGCTGTTCGGCTCCGGGCGCGCGGTCGGCGGCTTCATGCTGAACAACCAGCTCACGGATTTCTCATTCCGCCCCGTGATCGACGGGCAGCCGGTCGCGAATGCCGTCGCGGGCGGCAAGCGCCCGCGTTCCTCGATGTCGCCGGTCATCGTGCTCGATCGCGAAGGACAGGTGGTCGCGGCGCTCGGCTCGCCCGGTGGCACGGCGATCCTTGCCTACAACGCCAAGACGCTGGTCGGACTGCTGGCCTGGGAGCTGACGCTGCAGCAGGCGATCGACCTGCCGAATTTGATCGCGCGTGGTGACGAATATTTCGGGGAAGCAGCGAAACTCCCGCCGGAAGTCGTCGCCGGTCTCGCGGAGCGCGGCATCACCGTTAAGGCCGGGCGTGGCGAAGAATCAGGATTGCACGGCGTCGTGCTGCACGATGACGGCCGCAGCGAAGGTGCGGCCGATCCGCGACGCGAGGGCGTCTTCCGGAAAGTGAACGGGGGCTAGATCAGCCCTTGCGCGCCGCGATCCGGTCGCGCATGTCGCGCAATTTCATTTTCACCCGCGCTGCATTGCCCGGGCCCATGCGCAGCAGTAATTTGCGGCCCGCCGATTCCGCCTCGAGCGCGGGATCGGCGAATTCGTACAGCACGTTTGGCCGCGTGAGCGCGATCGTTTCCGGAGGTTCCGGCGTCGCGAGCAGGTGATCGATGACGTCGATCACGCGGTCGTTGAAATAACCGTCCGGGTTGCCGAGGCTCTCGTAGGCCGCCTGGAATTGCGGGTACAGGCGCCGGTACAACTCGAATGTCGCGTCCGGATCGAGCGAATCGACCAGCTCGATCCAAGGTGTGTAACGCTCGAAAGTCGCCGCGCCGAGCACCAATTGATCCTCGCCGCCCGCGGTGATGAAGCTGCCTGCCGGTGGCTTCGCCGGCGAAAGCTGCATCGCGACTTTCTGGCGCGGCAGGTTGTCCACGGTCGCGACGATGCGCCGTACGATGTCATCGATAAACAAGAGGGATTCGAAGCGCGGCGTTCCGACCAGCGCTGCGATCCGGTCCGCGGCCGACAGGTCGGTGCCGTCATCCGCGGCGGGGTCGATGGGATTGAGGATCCGCGGCTCGTCGGTCGCAATCGCCTCGTCGGTGACCGGCTGAACGTCGTCGGCCGACTGTCGTTTCTGCCAGAACCAGAAACCGGCACCGAGCGCAATCAGCACCAGCCCGCCGAGTATCCAGCGGCCGAGCTGCTCGTCCCGACCCGGGGCCTGCTCGCGCTTCTCTGCGTACATGGGCGCTACTTTAGTTGATACCTTTCCGATAGGCACCATGTAGAAAGGCTATTTGGCCATGAGCGCGGCTGTGCCACTGATACCCCTGACCAGCGAGCTCTCGCCCTCTGCCTGCGCCGACTGGGCGCTGGTGCTGGACTCCGTCGGCATTCCCTACGAAATGCGGACCACCGCGGCAGGCTCCAGTCTCTGGGTCCTGCCCGCCGATCACGCCCGCGCGGCATTTGAACTCCAGCACTACCTGCGCGAGAACCGCCGCCCGCCTGCGGCGCCCGTGATCTGGCCGAATCACCCGCACGCCCTTTATGGCGTCTACGGCTATGCGCTCATCCTGATCGCGGTCACGCTCGCCGCGGTCGAGCACCTGGGCGGGCGCAACTGGCACGCCGCGGGTGTACTCGACGCCGGCTTCCTGGAGCGCGGCGAAGCCTGGCGCGCGCTGACCGCATTGACGCTGCACGCCGACCTGCCGCATCTGCTTTCCAATCTCGCCTTCGGCGCGCTGTTCGGTTATCCCGCGGCGCGACTCTTCGGCCCGGGCATCGCCTGGCTGCTGATCTTGCTGGGTGGCGGCCTCGCCTACGGCGTGGACGCGATGCTGCATCCGCCCAATCACCACCTGCTCGGCGCTTCCACGGCCGTGTTCACGGCGCTGGGGCTGGTTGCGGCCTATGGCTGGCGCCGGCACCTGAGAAACTGGTCGCCGTGGATGCGCCGCAGCGCTCCGTTGATCGGCGGCATCGCGCTCCTCGCATTTACCGGCACCGGTGGCGAAAACACCGATCTGCTCGCGCACCTGGCAGGGTTCGTGGTCGGCACGGCCCTCGGCGCGCTGTGCGCGCGCCTCCCGATGCCGCCACCCGGGCGCAGCGGCCTGCAATGGGCGGCGGGACTCACCGCGATCGCGCTGCTGGCTTCGGCCTGGGGTCTCGCGCTTTCCTGAGACGCGCGATACTGTTCCGATGTTTCCGCATTCCGACGCCTGCGAGCGCAACAAGGGGCCGATACTCGAGGTCCTGCGCGAGGTTTTCGCGGGATGTATCAGCGTTCTCGAGATCGGCAGCGGCACGGGTCAGCATGCGGTGCATTTCGCCAACGAGATGCCCTGGCTCGTCTGGCAGCCCAGCGACCGCGCCGATGAGATGTCGGGCCTGCGCAAGCGCATCGTCTACGAGGGACCGAAGAACCTGCGCGCGCCGGTCGAGCTCGACGTCACGCAGCCGCCCTGGGATGTGCGGCGCATGGACGGCGTATTCACGGCGAACACCCTGCACATCATGAGCTGGCGTGAAGTCGAAGCTTTCTTCGCCAATCTTCCGGTCATCCTGAAACCCGGCGCCGTGCTCGCGATCTACGGCCCATTTCGTTACGCGGGGGAGTACACCTCGGAGAGCAATGCATCCTTCGACGAGATGCTGCGCGCGCGGGATCCGAAAAGCGGCATTCGCGATTTCGAGGCGGTGGACGCGCTTGCACGCGGCATCGACTTCGCCCTGCAGGCAGACCATCGCATGCCGGCCAACAACCAGACCCTCGTCTGGAAGCGCGCGCTCAGTCCGGCTTAGCTTTCCGTGCCTCGCGCCGCTGGCGGAATCTCCACCAGCCGTGCGCGATGAATGCGATCGCGATCAGCGGCCCGATCATGCCCATCCAGTCGCTATCCTTGCGTGCCTCGAAGAAAATGCGGACCACGATCAGGACCACGACAGCGGCGACTACCAGGAACCACAATCCAGGCCGCGTACGCGTTACGGCAGGCTGCAGCGGCGTTTCCTCCTCCGCGTGAACGTTGTTCGCGGGCGCCTGCTTCATCAGCTCGTCGAGCAGCTGCTGGCCGATCGGTTCCGGCCGTGGCTCCGCCTTGCGGGCAGTCTCGGAGAATCGCCACGGGTTTGCGCTGCGACGCGGTGGCGCAGGTGGCGGCGGCAACCCCGGATTCCGCTTGTCCTGGAGGCTCGTCATGGCTCAGAGCGCCGGTTTCAGGACCATCAGTACAAGGCCCGCAGCGGGTGTCAGGAGCGCCGCGGCACCCCAGATTTCCCAGCGCCGCGCGACGCTCGCGTAGCCCGCGTAATCGAAGCTTCGCGGTCCGGACCCGGCCTGCGCCAACGCGAGCAGTCGCCGCTGCAGGGGCGCGACGAATGCCATGAATATCAGGCCCGAGAGCGTGAACAGCACGAGCGTCCAGAGAATCCAGCCGGTCCGCAGCAGCGGAAATCCGCCGGCGACCGCCGCAGCGATGCCGGTCGCGACGATCACGACGATACCCGGGATTGTGAACAGCCGGTCGCTCTTGATGATGCCGTCCACCGTGTGCGCGAGCAGCCGCGAATCGCGCGTGCGCGCCGCGTGGATGTGCCAGAAGAGCCCGGTCGCGATGTTGCCGAGGAATGCGATGACGGCGACGATGTGCAGCAGTTTCATCAGCAGATACATGGCAGCCTCATTTTCCCTGGCGACGCGCCGCGGCACGGGCAGCGTAGCGCCTTCTCAATGACACCATCCAGCGCAAGTATGCGCGCGGCGCCAGGCGTTTGAAACGCCACAGCCAGCGATAGCGTCCGGGCAGCACGATGTGCGTCGCACCTGCCGCCGCCCGCGAGACA
>JANOSR010000017.1:0-3385 GCA_031415935.1 Steroidobacteraceae bacterium
GCGGCACGGGCAGCGTAGCGCCTTCTCAATGACACCATCCAGCGCAAGTATGCGCGCGGCGCCAGGCGTTTGAAACGCCACAGCCAGCGATAGCGTCCGGGCAGCACGATGTGCGTCGCACCTGCCGCCGCCCGCGAGACAATCTCCAGCGCGACCGTGTCGGCCTCGAGATTGGACGCGTGCATCATCTTCTGCGCAAAGCCCACCGCGCCGGCCGGCGCCCGCGCGTGCTCCATCAGCCGGGTCTTGAAAAATCCGGGCATGGCCGCTACGACATGCACGCGCTGATCCGTGAATTCCTGATACAGCGTTTCCGATAGCGCGACCACGGCAGCCTTCGAGGCGTTGTAGGCGCTCATCTCGCCACCGCAGGCGAAGCTCGCCGCACTCGCGACGTTGATGACGAGGCCACCGCCCGAGGCGACCAGGTGCGGCAGCTCCGCGCGGCAGGAATGCGCGACGCCCAGCACGTTGATGTTCATGATCCAGTCCCAGTCCGCCGCTGGCGTCTCGATCATGCCACCCGCGACCGCGACGCCCGCCGAGTTCATCGCGAAATCGAGCCCGCCGCAGCGCGCCGCGAAATCGTCAACAGCCGCCTTCACGGCCGCTTCGTCCGTCGTATCCACCGAATAGACTTCGCAAAGCGGACTGCCTTTGGCGCGTAGCTCCGTCGCGGCACCCGCGAGGCGCGCGGCGTCGCGATCGAGCAAGCCGAGGCGCCAGCCGCGCGTGGCGAGCAGCTCGGCGGTTGCAAGACCGAGCCCGCTCGCGCCGCCGGTGATCAACGCGCGTTTCGCGGGATATTTCGAGTCGAGGCGATCCAGATTCATGGTGAATTAGTCACGCAAATAAAAGAAAAAGCCCCGGTCCTCGCCGGACCAGGGCCTCTCATTGTTTACCCTTAGCTCTTGACCGGAGAAAGTTTCTGCGCGACCCAACCGAGTGCGGCACCGGCCACGAGCATGTACACGATCGATTCCAGCCACCACCAGAGCCAGATCTTGTTTTCCAGATTGAACACGCCTGACCAGTTCAGGATGTAGACGCCGTGGAACAGCATTGCGATGACGCCGAACTTGAGCCCCCGCTGCCAGCCCGCACCGCTGAGCGCCGGCCGCACCCAGTCGTATATGAAGGCAGTGACGAAGGAAGCGATCAGCCCGCAGATGACCCATAACGGCATCAGCGCCATCATGTCGGGCGGCACCATGTTGAGCTCGGGCCGCCAGAATTCCGGGTGGGCCCGGTACGCCTCCATCAGGAGGTTTTGATGGACAACCGCGCCGGTCGCGAAACTGACCACGAACAGCACGACGTAGAAAACGAGGCCACCGACCAGGATGACTTTCAGATTCATATTCCCCCCTCGGGATTGCGATTTCGCTGACCGCGCCTCTCGGGGCGCGTGAAGGGGGCATGTTGCGCCGCCGGCGCCACCGAATCAAGACGGTGCCGGAGTTACGGATTTCGGATTTGCGAATACGAAATCCGAAGCTCCGGCACCACCTCAGGCGGCGCGGGCAGTCTCGTAGTCGAGCACGCCGGCCACGGCGTGGATCACTGAGGCGATGCGAACGGCCGACTGCACGGCTTCGCGGCTCACATCGTGCTGGCGCAGCACGCGTTCATGCGCGGTCACGCACTTGCCGCAGCCGTTGACGGCCGAGACCGCGAGCGAGACCAGCTCGAAATCGGCCTTCGGAATGCCGGGGCTGCCGATCACGTTCATGCGCAGGCGCGCCGGCAGCTTGGCGTATTCCTCGTCCTCGACCAGATGCAGGAAACGATAGTAGACGTTGTTCATGCCCATGATCGCGGCGGCGGAGCGCGCCGCTTCGATCTCGACCGGCGTGAGCCGGCCGCTCGCTTCGGCCTCGACGCTGCGCGCGAGCTCGGCATTGCGCGAGGCGATCGCCGAGGCGAATGCGACCATCCACAACTGCGACTCGCTGAGACCTGGCGCGCCCTGCGGCGTCAACACCGATGAGATGTTGAGCCGCAGGTCGCGGGCGTAGTCGGGGATCCGGTTCTTGAGTGCGTCCATTCAGGCCGCCTTGAGGGTTTCTTCGCCCTTCTGCCAGTTGCAGGGGCACAGCTCGTCGGTCTGCAGGCCATCCAGCACGCGCAGCACTTCCTCCGGGCTGCGGCCGACATTGAGATCGGTCACGTAGACGAAACGGATGACACCCTGCGGATCCACGATGTAGGTCGCACGCTGCGCGACACCCGCCTCGGGGTCGAGGACGCCGAGTGCAGCGGACAGTTCGCGCTTGATATCGGCCAGCATCGGGAACGGCAGATTGCCGAGTTCCTCGCGATCCTTGCGCCAGGCCAGGTGCACGAACTCCGAGTCGGTGCTGACACCCAGGATCTGGGCGTCACGATCGGCGAAATCGCGATTGAGCTTGCCGAAACCCGCAATCTCGGTCGGGCAGACAAAGGTGAAATCCTTCGGCCAGAAGAACACGACCAGCCATTTGCCGGCATGGCTTTTCTCATCGAATTCCTTGAACGAGGTCCTGACGTCGTTGCCGACGACGCCCGTCAGCTTGAACGCGGGAAACTTCCGGCCGATACCCAACATGGTCGCTCTCCTTTCAGAATGTGCGCACAGGATGGGTCAGGGCTCGCCATTAGTACAATCGATTGTTATTATATGATTGATAGTCATAGCCTATGGTATTAACGTGAATCTCCGCGACCTGCAGTACCTCGTGGCGTTGGCCGAAACCCGGCATTTCGGCCGGGCCGCCCGCAAGTGCCACGTCAGCCAGCCGACGCTTTCCGCCCAGCTCAAGAAGCTGGAGGAGTTCCTCGGCGTTACGCTGATCGAGCGCCGGCCACGGCATGTCGCGCTGACGGCGGCCGGCCAGGCCGTGGTCGAGCGCGCGCGGCGCATGCTGCGCGATGCCGACGACATCCGCGCCCTCGCCCGTGCCAGTCAGGATCCCTTGGGCGGACAGCTCAAGATCGGGCTGATCCCGACGCTTGGCCCCTATCTGCTGCCGCGCATCGCTCCGCGCCTGCAGCGCGCGCTGCCGAAACTGCAGCTGTTCCTGCATGAGCACCAGACCGCGCCGCTCATCGCGCGAGTCGTGGACGGAGAGCTGGATCTCGCGTTGCTGGCCTTGCCCGCTGATTCACAGGGCCTCGAGACGCGCTCACTGTTCGCGGAAGCCTTCCTGGTCGCAATGCCGGATCGTCACCGACTCGCGACACGCCGCCGGCTGAAGCCCGCCGATCTCGCCGGCGAGAAACTGCTGCTACTCGAGGACGGCCATTGCCTGCGCGATCAGGCGCTGGAGGTATGCCGTAAGGCGGGTACAGAGGCGCAGGATTTCGGCGCGACCAGCCTCGAGACGCTCCGGCAGATGGTCGCGGC
>JANOSR010000018.1:0-6626 GCA_031415935.1 Steroidobacteraceae bacterium
TCTGTTCCAGGACGGCGCGCATGACGGTTTCCACGAGGCCGTCGGCGACACCATCAACCTGTCGATGACCGAGCAATACCTGGCGAGCGTCGGTCTCGTCCCGGCCGGCAGCAAGACGAGCCGCGAAGCGCTGATCAACCGCCAGATGAAAGTCGCGAGCGAGAAGATCGCCTTCCTGCCCTTCGGCAAGCTGATCGACCAATGGCGCTGGGGCGTTTTTTCGGGTGCGATCCCGCCCGAGAAGTACAACGAGGCCTGGTGGGATCTGCGCCGCAAGTACCAGGGTGTCGAAGCGCCGGTGGCGCGCAGCGAGGCAGACTTCGACCCGGGCGCCAAATACCACATCCCGGGCAATACGCCGTACACGCGATATTTCCTGGGCTTCGTGCTGCAATTCCAGTTCCAAAAGGCACTGTGCGACGCCGCCGGCCACCAGGGTCCGCTGCACGAATGCTCGATCTACAGCAATGCCGAGGCCGGCAGCCGTTTCCGCGAAATGCTTGCGCTCGGTGCCAGCGAGCCCTGGCCGGATGCGCTCGAGAAGCTCACCGGCACACGCCAGATGGACGCTTCTGCGATCATCGATTACTTTCAGCCCCTGATGGGCTGGCTCGCAGAACAGAACCGCGGCCGCCAGTGCGGCTGGTAAGAAGCAAGAAGAAAGGAATCTGACATGAATTCCCCCGATGCCGGCCGGCAGCTGACCGCCCGCGCGATCATCCTGTCGCTGATACTGACCGTGCTGCTCGCCGCGGCGAACGCTTACCTCGGCCTGTTCGCGGGGCTCACGGTCGCGACCGCCATCCCGGCGGCGGTCATCTCGATGGGCGTGCTGCGCCTGCTCGGCCGCTCGAACATTCTCGAGAACAACATCGTCGCCACCGGCGCCTCCGCCGGCTCTGCGATCGCGGCCGGCACGATCTTCACGATCCCGGCGCTCGTCCTGATGGGTCACTGGACGCGCTTCGAGTACTGGTGGGTACTCGCGATCGCCGGCCTCGGCGGCCTCCTCGGTGTGCTGTTCTCGGTGCCGCTGCGCCGTACGCTGATCCTCGAGCAAAAACTCAAGTTCCCGGAAGGCGTCGCGACGGCGGAGGTGCTGAAGGTCGGCGAGCATCCCGGCCGGGGCATCAAGGCGCTGTCGCTCGCGGCGGCGGCCGGCGCCTTGTTCAAGCTCGCGCTGTCGGGCCTGAAGCTTTCTCCGGAGGCCTTCACGGCCGCGCGCTTTTTCGGCGAGCGGACCATCGGGTTCTTCGGCATCAATCTCTCGCCTGCGCTGCTCGGCGTCGGCTACATCGTGGGATTCAACATCGGCGCGCTGATGTTGTCGGGCGGCGCGTTGTCCTGGTGGGTGTTCATACCGTTCTACAACACGTTCATGCCCGACCACGATCCGGCGCTCGCGGCGCGTCTCGCGGGCGCCTCCGCCGAGGATGCGGCCAACCTGATCTGGAGCCGGCAAATCCGCTACATCGGCGTCGGCGCGATGTTGATCGGCGGCCTGTGGTCATTGTGGTCGTTGCGGAAGTCTTTGCTGTCCGGCGTCAAGACCAGCATGAACCTGCGCGGCGCCGGCGGCGCGGCGGTTCCGCACACCGAGCGCGACCTGCCGATGAGCATGATCCTGGCCGGCATCGTGCTGTTCGTGATACCGCTGTTCGCGCTCTATTACGTGGTCGTCGGCCACCTCGGCATCGCGCTCACCATGGCCGTGATCATGGTGATCGCCGGCTTCGTGTTCTCCTCCGTCAGCGGCTACATGGCGGGCCTGGTCGGCTCGTCGAATAACCCGGTCTCCGGGATCACGATCTCGACCATCCTGTTCGCGTCCCTGATCCTGCTCGGCATCCTGGGCAAAGGCTCGACCGTCGGCCCGGTCGCCGCGATCATGATCGGCGCGGTAATCTGTAACGCCGCCGCAATCGCCGGCGACAACCTCCAGGACCTCAAGGCGGGGCAACTCGTCGGCGCGACGCCCTGGCGCCAGCAGGTGATGCTCGGCATCGGGGCGCTCGCAAGCGCCGCCGTCATGGCGCCGGTGCTGAACCTGCTGCTCGAGGCCTATGGCATCGGCACCCCGGCACGCGAGGGCGTCAATGCGCTCGCCGCACCGCAGGCGACGCTGATGGCCTCGGTCGCGAGCGGTATCTTCGGCAGCGGCCTGCCCTGGAACATGGTCGCGACCGGCGCGGTGGTGGGCGCGATCGTGATCACGCTGGACGAGTGGCTGCGCAGGCGAGGCGCGAGCTGGCGCGCGCCGGTGCTTGCGGTTGCTGTCGGTATTTACCTGCCACTCGAACTCTCGACGCCGATATTCGCGGGCGGCCTGCTCGCGGAACTCGCGACGCGCTGGCACCGGCGCCGCAGTCCCAACGCCGATCCGGAATTGCTGAAGCAGAACGGACTGCTGTTCTCCGCCGGCCTGATCGCCGGTGAAGCAATTGTCGGCGTGCTGATCGCTATCCCGATTGTGGCGAGCGGGGATGCCGACGTGCTGGCGGTTGCAACTTCCATGCGGCCCGGGCAGTGGGCCGGCATCGCGGCACTCGCAGCGTTTGGCTGGTGGCTGCACCGGGTGGCGACGCGCGGGGCGCGCACCTGAAAAAGGGGACGCGCCCCTTTTTTGGTCCCGCCGAAAAGGGGCGCATCCCCTTTTTCAAGCTCGCGATCGCACTGGCGATCGTCTATCTCGTTTGGGGCTCGAGTTACTTGGCAACCAAGATCATGGTGACCGACGAGCCGCCGCTCGTCGCCGCGGGCCTGCGCTTCACTGCCGCGGGAATATTGCTGATGGCCTTCGCCTGGTGGCGCAGCGGGCCGCCGGTGTTCACGCGCATCGAGCTGCGGCATGTGCTCGCGATGGCTTTCCTGTCCGTGCTGTTCAGCAATGCCTGCCATGTGATCGCGATGCAGTTCGTGCAGTCCAATACGGCGGCACTATTGAATGCGACGCCCGCACTCTGGATCGCCTGGCTCGGCACCTTCGGCCATCGCCGTAGTCACCTCTCCGGCGCGGCGCGGCTGGGACTTCTCGTGGGGCTCGCCGGCGTGCTGATGGTGCTCGCGCCAAAAGGCGGATTTCACTTAGCCGGGCTCGGCTGGCAACTCCTGATCCTGCTCGGCTGCCTGAGCTGGTCTCTCGGCACCATTTACTACCGCAACGCAGGCGCGGCGAATCCGCCCCTGATGTTCGTAGCATTGCAGATGCTGGCGGGCGGGCTGGGTCTGCTCGTCGCCGCCTGGATTGCCGGCGAATCGTTCGATGTTCACTGGACGGCACGCGCGTCATTCGCATTCGCGTGGCTGACGCTGATGAGCTCCTGCGTGGCCTACTCGGCCTACGCCTGGCTCACCATTCACACGACACCGGTCGTGGTCGGCTCCTACGGCTATGTAATTCCGGCCGTAGCGGCGCTGATCGGATGGCTCGTGCTCGACGAAACGCTCGCCTGGATGCAGATCACGGGGATGGTGGTGATCCTGCTGGGGATTGCGCTGGTGACGGGGTATTTGAGGCCGATGCCGAGAAGTCCCGCCAGAGCAGCCGGAAGGTGATGGACCGCGAACAGCAAGCGGCCGCGACTGGCAGACGCTATTGACGGTTGCGCTGCGCCAGTACATTCTGATGCGCAACGTGAGCCAACACGACCACGATCCCGCACGGCGAGCGATGCTCCGCCAATCGATTGCTCTCGCCGGTGCGGCGGCTTTGGGCGGCGCGCCAGGCTCCGCGTTGGCTGCCGCCGCCTCCGGCGTGGCCACCGGCGCGCCCGCGTCGGACCCGCATCCGGCGCTCAGGCGCACGCTGACGCGCATCGGATTCGGGTCCTGCTCGAAGGAATCGAAGCCCCAGCCAATCTGGGACGCGATACTTGCGAGCCGCTGCGATCTGTTCATGTTCCTTGGCGACAATGTCTACGGGGACACGCGCGACATGTCGGTGCTGCGCGCGAAGTACGCGCAATTTGCGGCGATACCCGGATTTGCCCGGCTGCGCGCCACGACGCCCGTGGTTGCGATCTGGGACGACCACGATTTCGGCGAGAACGATGCGGGCGCCGAGTACCCGCCTAAAGAAGAATCGCGGCGGATTTTCCTCGAATTCTGGGGCGAGCCGGCCGGATCGCCACGTTGGGACCGCGATGGCGTTTACGCGTCCTATGTCTTCGGCCCACCGGGCAAGCGCGTGCAGGTGATCCTGCCGGACCTGCGCTACAACCGCACGCCGATCCTCAACCTCGACCTGGCGGGCGCCGACTACGAGAAATGGGCAAAGGGCAAGGAAACGGCGGGGCTGCCGGTGCCGGGGCCGTATGCGCGCAATCCGGATCCGCAGGCCACGATGCTCGGCGAGCGGCAGTGGCAATGGCTCGAGCGGCAGCTCGAAGTGCCCGCCGAACTGCGCCTGATCGCGTCCAGCCTGCAGGTGCTCGCCGATTTCCCGGGCTGGGAGGCATGGATCAATTACGCACGGGACCACCAGCGGCTCATCGACCTGATCCGCCGCAAGGGCGCGAAAGGCGTCGTATTCCTGAGCGGCGATACCCACTATGCCGAGATGTCAAAACTCGACGTCAATGTGCCGTACACGCTGTGGGACCTGACCGCCAGCGGCCTCACGGAAGTGTGGCCGGTCGTGCCACCCAATGCGAATCGCGTGAGCGAGGTGCTGCGCGAGGCCAATTTCGGCTTCATCGACATCGTCTGGCAAGGACCGTCGACGCGGCTGAAGCTCGGCATTGCCGATGTCGCCGGCAAGACGCGGATGTCCTGGGAGATCGAGCTGGCCAGCCTGGCCTAGAAATGCCATCCATCGCAGCTTCGTCCCTGCGTCCGCTTTTGGGTGTCGGTCGTCAGACGTAGCGAAACACGAGGACGGCAAAGCCCGCCGACAATAACATCGCCCCCCATAGCGGCGGACCGATGAACGCCAGCCACAGCAGGTGCAGGAACGCTGCCGACAGCAGCGAGACGAACAGCCGATCGCCGCGAGTCGTGTCGATGCCCAGCACACCGCGGCGCGGGTTGCCCCCGGGGGCGCGCCACTCCCAGATCGTCATGACGATCAGCAGTGCGGCGATGAACACGAAGAAGGTGGCGGTTTGCCAGGTCCATGCCATCCAGCCGAGCCCGGTGGGATTCATCGTCGCCTCCGTCAAACGCGCCCGAGGGCGAAGCCCTTGGCGATGTAGTTGCGCACGAAATAGATGACGAAGGCGCCGGGAACGATGGTTAACGCTCCCGCCGCGGCCAGCAGGCCCAACTCGTATCCGGAGGTGCTCGCGGTGCGCGTCATCACCGCCGCGATCGGCTTGGCGACGACCGCGGTCAGCGTCTTGGCCAGCAACAGCTCGACCCAGGAGAACATGAAGCAGAAAAACGCCGCGACCCCGATGCCGGCGGCGATCGTCGGAATGAAGATGCGGATGAAGAAACGCCAGAACGGATAGCCGTCGACAAAAGCGGTTTCGTCGAGTTCCTTGGGCACTCCGGACATGAATCCTTCGAGGATCCATACCGCCAGCGGGATGTTGAACAGGCAGTGTGCGAGCGCCACCGCGATGTGAGTATCGAACAGCCCGATGGCCGAATACAACTGGAAGAACGGCAGCGCAAATACCGCGGGCGGTGCCATGCGGTTGCTGAGCAGCCAGAAAAACAGATGCTTGTCGCCCATGAAGCGGTAGCGCGAGAACGCGTACGCCGCGGGCAGCGCTAACGTCACACTGATGACGGTATTCATCAGCACATAGGCGAGTGAATTCAGGTAGCCCGTGTACCAGGTCGGGTCGGTCAGGATCGTGCGGTAGTTCTCCAGCGTAAAGTTGTCCGGCCACAACGTGAAAGATCCGAGGATCTCGTTGGTCGTCTTGAACGACATGTTCAGCAGCCAGTAGATCGGCAGCAGCACGAACACGATGTACAGCGCCGGGAGCAGCCACTTGATCCGCCTCATCGCCGCACCGCTGCGCGCCGGGTTCTCATCAGCGAGCCTCGTCGCGGGTCATCACGGCGTAGAAGATCCACGACAGCAGCAGGATGATCAGGAAGTAGATCAGCGACATGGCCGCCGCGGGCCCCAGGTCGAACTGGCCCAGCGCGATCTTCACCAGATCGATCGACAGCAGCGAGGTGGCATTGCCGGGACCGCCGCCGGTCAGCACGATGGCTTCGGTATAGAACATGAAGCTGTCCATGAAGCGCAGCAGCACGGCGATCATCAGCACGCGCTTCATCTTCGGCAGCTGGATGTAGCAGAACACGGCCCAGGCCGATGCGCCGTCGATCTTCGCAGCCTGGTAAAAGGCGTTGGGAATGGCCGACAGGCCGGCGTAGGCGAGCAATACGACCAGCGACGTCCAGTGCCAGACATCCATCGCGATCAACGTGGACCAGGCCGCCAGCGGCTGGCGCGTGAAGTTGTAGTCGACGCCGAGTGCGTTCAGCGAACGCCCAAGCAAACCGATGTCAGGCAGCGCGAAGATATTCCACATCGCGCCGACGACGTTCCAAGGAATCAGCAGCGGCATCGCCATCAACACCAGGCAGACCGACGCCCACGGGCCGCGCCGCGGCATCGCCAGCGCAATGGCCACGCCGAGCGGGATCTCGATGGCCAGGACAAT
>JANOSR010000019.1:0-3861 GCA_031415935.1 Steroidobacteraceae bacterium
GATTGTGGCCGCCAGCTTCGCGGACAACTACAACAACATCGTCAGGGTCATCCGCAACGACCCGACCTTGCAGCGCGACGTCGGCACTCTGGCCCAGGAAGCGGCGGCCGGCGGTTCGACCAAGGCCGGCGCGGTGTTCAACGAAGGCGACGTGCTCTATCCCAAGATCGGCGGCGTCAAGCTGATGGGCAGCGCGGGTGACGGCGGCAAGGTGATCGCGACACTTGCCAAGACCGACGAGATGATCTACATGGGCGAGGAGCAGAGCGGCTACCTCAAGGTTGAATCGGGCAGCGGCAGCGGCTGGGTCAAGAAGATCCTGGTCGCGAAGTAGCCGCGGGCCCGAAGGTCCTTCCAAACGCGATACCTCTGTACCGCTTCTTCAGTCCGCGCTACTGGCTGATCTGGTGCCTGCTCGGGCTGCTGCGTTTGCTCGCTCAACTGCCTTACCACGCGCAGCTGGCTCTCGGTCGCCGCGTCGGCCGGTTGGCGATGTGCTTCATGCGCGGCCGGCGGCACAACGCGAACTGCAACGTCTCACTTTGCATGCCGGAACTCGACGCCCCAGCGCGCAGAGTCCTCGTGCGCGAACATTTCGAGTCGCTCGGCATCGCGCTGTTCGAAATCGCGATGGCGTGGTGGACGCCTTTCCCGCGGCTGCATCGCATGGCGCGCATCGAGGGCACGGAGCATCTCGACGCGGCGCGCAAGCTCGGCAGGGGTGTGCTGCTGCTGCCGGTTCATTGCACGACGATGGAACTCGCGGGTGCGTTGCTGCATCGCGTCGCCGTGCCCTGCATCGTGTACGAGCAATTCAGCAATCCGCTGGTCGAGGAGCTGATGCGGCGTTACCGGAGCCGCGCGGGCGCCCGCCTGATCCGGAATACGAGGCCGCTTGCCGCCGTCCGTGCGCTGCAGGCGAATGGGGTCGTCTGGTACCCGTCGGACCAGACGTATCCGCCGAAGAACAGGATGCTCGCGCCGTTCTTCGGAGTTCCGGCGCTGACCAATACAACGCCGATGCGGATCGTCAAGTTAACCGGTGCGAGTGTGCTCCCGTACTTTGTCGTGCGAGTCGCGGACGGATCAGGATATCGTGTGACCTTCGGACCTGCGCTGGAGGACTTTGCAGTTGGTGACCCGATCCTGGATGCGACGCGCCTCAATCGGCTGGTCGAACGGCAGGTCTGCATGGCGCCGGCGCAGTATCTCTGGATCCACCGGCGGTTCCGTGCGCGCGGGCCGGAGTTCCCGGACTGTTATGCGTGACAGGAAACGCCTGGAATTCCGGCATCCTGCGGGTGTAGTTCAATGGTAGAACTGCAGCTTCCCAAGCTGCTAACGTGGGTTCGATTCCCATCACCCGCTCCACCCTGATTTATGGATAGCCTGTTATCCGGACTGCTCGGCGGTGTGCTGATCGGCTTGTCGGCGACACTGCTGCTCTGGTCGATCGGCCGCATCGCGGGCATTAGCGGCATCGTCAATGGCTTGGGCACCGCGCCACGATCCGATCGCGTCTGGCGCGTGGCCTTCCTGCTGGGCCTGATGGCCGCGGGCGGAATCGCATTGCAGTTCCTGCCCGATGCGCCGTCGCGGGCGCAGACGGGCTCCACGCCGCTTCTGTTGTTGGCAGGCCTGCTGGTCGGATTCGGCACGCGCATAGGTGGCGGCTGCACCAGCGGGCATGGAGTCTGCGGCCTCGGGCGCCTGTCGTGGCGGTCGCTGGCGGCAGTGCTCACCTTCATGACCACGGCAATGGCGACGGTCTTCGTCATGCGACACCTGATCGGGGCGCCGGCATGAACTCGACAGTGCTTGCGGCGCTCGTTTCGGGCGCGCTCTTCGGCCTGGGGCTCGCGATCTCGGGTATGACGGACCGCTTCGTCGTGTTGGGCTTCCTGGACCTGTCCGGTGAATTCAATCCACAACTGGTCTACGTGCTCGCAGGCGCGGTTGCCGTCACCGCGATCGCATTCCGTTTCGTGTTGCGACTGCCGCGGCCCGTCTTCACGGCCGGGTTTCAGTTGCCCGCGGCGACAGCCGTCGATCGCCAACTGTTGCTCGGTGCCGCGATCTTCGGCGTCGGCTGGGGGCTCATCGGGTTCTGTCCCGGTCCCGCGCTGGTCGGGCTCGCCGGGGGTCTCCGCGACGCGATGATTTTCGTGCCGGCCATGCTGGCCGGCAGCTATTGCCACCGCATGCTGGAACGTCGCGGTAAGATCGACGGGGCATGACGGACACCCGCGATTCGCTGATCGCCGCCGCGCGCGGTTGTTGCGCGCAGTCGCATTCGCCGTATTCCGGCATCCGTGTCGGCGCGGCGGTTCGCGCATCGAGCGGCGCCGTCTATCTGGGCACCAATGTCGAGAATGCGGCTTATCCCCTGGGCAATTGCGCGGAAACCAGCGCGATCGCTGCCGGCGTGCAATCCGAAGGCGCTGGATTTCGTATTGCCGAGATCGCGGTCTGGGCGACGAACCGCGATGGCCGGACACTTGCGTGCTCGCCCTGCGGCGGATGCAGGCAGCGAATCCGCGAGCTCGCCACGAGCGGTGCCGTCGCGATTCACTTCCCGTGGCGCGAGGACGAGATTCGCACGGTCACTCTCGACGATCTGCTGCCATTCGCGTTCTTTCTGCCGGCAGGCCCGCCAGGGCAATGAACGCCGACGGGCCAGCGACAGCCGCGCGCGTGTTGGCAGTACTCGACTTGACCAGCCTCGGCGAGGACGACACGACCACGACGATCGCAGGTCTGTGCGAGACCGCGGCAAGCGGCAGGCGGCCGGCAGCATCCAAAGCATCGCGGAAGCCGGAGGATAAATAATGGCGGCGCCTTCCACGAGCGATACGCCTCTCTCCTGGCTTCCGCAGGAGGCCATCCGGCGCAAACGCGACGGCGAGACGCTCGGTGCCGACGATCTGCGCGCGCTCGCGCGCGGCATGGCCGACGGCAGCCTGGCGGACGCACAGGTCGCTGCACTCGCGATGGCGGTCTATTTCCGCGGCATGACACCCGCCGAATGCGCCGGTCTCACACTCGCGATGCGCGACAGTGGCGAGATCTTCGACTGGCGCAATGAATCGCTGCCGGGGCCCGTGCTCGACAAGCATTCGACCGGCGGCATCGGCGATCTCGTGTCACTGGCGCTCGGCCCGATGCTTGCCGCCTGCGGCGCCTGGGTGCCGATGATCAGTGGCCGTGGACTCGCGCACACCGGCGGCACGCTCGACAAGCTGGAGGCGATTCCCGGATATCGTTCGCGGCCGGAGCCGGAACTCGTGCGTAGCACGCTGCGCAAGGCCGGGGTTGCGATCATCGGTGCAGGCGGGCGGATCGCGCCGGCCGATCAGCGCCTCTATGCGATCCGCGACGTGACGGCGACCGTCGATTGCATTCCGCTGATCGTCGCGTCGATCCTGTCCAAGAAGCTGGCGGCGGGACTTGATGCGCTCGTGCTCGACGTCAAGACCGGCAATGGCGCCGTGATGACCGATCCGAATCGCGGCCGTGAACTGGCGGCACGGATGATCGCTATCGCCGCCGAAGCGGGCTTGCGCGCCTCCGCTTTCCTGACGGACATGTCGGAACCGCTCGCGCGTTCCGCCGGCAATGCGCTGGAAGTCCACGAAGCACTCAGCGTTCTGCGCGGGGAGCCGGCCGATGCGCGACTCATGGAAGTCATAGTCGCGCTTGGCGTCGAAGTGATGGTGCTGAGCGGTCTCGCGGCCAACGCGAATGTGGCGAGGGCAGAACTCATGAAATCGCTGGCAACCGGCGCGGCCGCCGAGCGATTCGCGCGCATGGTCGCGAGTCTCGGCGGGCCGGTGGATTTCATGGAGCGGCCTGATCGCTATC
>JANOSR010000020.1:0-2361 GCA_031415935.1 Steroidobacteraceae bacterium
AGCTGCTGGCTGGCGTGCCGCACGCCGATATCAGCCGTCACGTCCAGCCTGCACGCTGACGTCGAAGTGGTTTGCTCCTCCGGTAGCTTGACGCCCCGGCAGCGAAGACTGGAAATGGTCGGACGTTGGTTGATGCGGCAACTTGGATAGCAAGCGCGGTCAGCGCAGTAGTATCTCAGCGCGCCAGGCCGTTTCGTTAATCTGCAAGCCGCCCCCCGCTACCACAGTTTCTGTCATTCCCGACAGTTCGCAGCATGGCCGCTTCCGGGCGGAGTGGGCGGAAAGGGGTCCAGGCACCGCCCGGACCCCGGCACCGGCTATTTCAGTTTGAGCTCGATCAGTTCGATGCTGCCCATCACCTTGCGCATCGGGGCGCGCTCGGCGCCTTCCTTTTCAAATTGCTTGCGGTCCTTCGCCATCGCCTCGTTGATCTTCTTTTCGGTGGCGAGACCTTGGGCGATCGTCTGGAAGTCCTTGTTTATCGTCACCAGGTACAGGTCCGGTTCTCCGTTCCTCGCCTGGGTATTGGCCAGAACGTAATAGCCGACCTCGTTGCCGTGCAGGGCGTTCAGTTTCCTGAACTTGACCCATTCGTCGGCGAGCCAGGTCATGTAGTTCTCGAACTGCCCGTCCAGCACGTCGATATCGGAGACATACCAGACGTTGCCGGACTCATAGCGCGATTCCTCTGCGGCAGCGGGTGCGGCAAGGCCCACCAAGAGAGCTGCGGCGACGAATGCGCCGGTAAGTTTACGAATCATCGTAGTTCCCCCTGTTGTTACTGCGGTCTGCAAAATGAGACAAATGATCCTAGCACGGTGGGCCGTTGATCAGTGGCGTGGCCGGGGTAGATGGCAGGTAATGCTTTCCCTGCCGCAAGTATGTAATCCTGACATCGGATTCGCTCCCAGGAGATGCCGTATGCCGATATTTCGCAGGCTCGATCAGTTCGCCGCAATAATTGCGACTTCTCTGCTACTTGGCGGCGCCTGTGCATTCGCCGATGGGCCTGTGGCTGCCCTACCGAGCGAGACGCCTGCGAAATTCACACCCAAGACCGATGATTTCGACTACGTCAAGCGCCAGGAAATGATTCCGATGCGCGATGGCGTCATGTTGAAAACATTCATCCTCGTACCCAAAGGCGCGAGAGAGGCACCGATCCTGCTCACCCGAACGCCCTACAACGCCTCTGAGCGTGTGTTGCGTTTCAACAGTCCGCACCTCGCTGCCGCCGTGCCGCAGATGTATGACACGGCGGTCGCGGCCGGTTACATCATCGTGTACCAGGACGTGCGCGGAAAATATGGATCCGAGGGCGACTATGTCATGACCCGGCCGCTCAAGGGTCCGCTGAATCCGACGGACGTCGATCATGCGACGGACTGTTACGACACCGTCGAGTGGCTGGTGAAAAACGTGCCCGAGACCAACGGTCGCGTCGGCACCATCGGCGGTTCCTACGAAGGTTTTACGACGGTGATGTCAACGGTGGATCCACACCCGGCGCTCAAGGTCGCCGTGCCGTTCGCGCCGATGGTCGACGGCTGGATCGGCGACGATTGGTTTCACAACGGCGCGTTCCGGCAGGACGGCGGGCTTGACTACACTTACGATCAGGAAGCGACACGCAAGAACGAGGAGAAATGGTGGTCCGGCGCTTACGACACCTACGACAGCTATCTGAGAGCGGGTTCAGCGGGCGCCATGGCATCATCGCGCGGTCTTGAACAACTCGGATTCTGGCGGGCGCTCGCCGAACATACGAGCTACGACTCGTATTGGCAGAATCAGGCGGTCGACAAGCTTCTCGCGGAAGAACCACTGGGCGTTCCGATGATGATTGTCTCCGGACTCTTCGACCAGGAGGACATCTATGGCGGGCCGGCTTTGTACAAGGCACTCGCGCCAAAAGATCCCAACGGCGAATTCGTGCACCTGGTACTCGGTCCCTGGAATCACGGCCAGGGAAGACGCGAGGGCCGCGGCATCGGCGCAATCCAGTTCGAGGGGGACACAGCTGCCTGGTTTCGTCGAACCGTGATGCAGCCGTTTCTGGATTATTACCTGAGAGGCGGCCCCAAGCCTGGCACCCCGCGCGTACTGGCTTATGAAACCGGCGCCGACCAGTGGCACCGCTACTACCACTGGCCGCGCTCATGCACTGAAGGATGTTCCGAAAAAGCGCGCGAACTCTACCTGCTTTCCGGTGGGCGGCTGAGCTTTGATCGGCCGCAAGCAACGGGGCAATCCTACGACGAATACGTTTCCGATCCAGCCAAGCCCGTTCCTTATCGACAGCGTCCAACACTGGCAACCGGTGCGCCGGACTCCACTTGGGGCGAGTGGTTGGTGGACGAT
>JANOSR010000021.1:0-3534 GCA_031415935.1 Steroidobacteraceae bacterium
CAGCTCGCCGAACTGGGAGAGTGGCTCAAGGTTGCCCGCGCGCACGAACTTGATACGCGACTGCTGTCGGGCCATGAGTTGGCTGCGGTCCTGAAAACCGATGGCGAGAAATGGGCGGGCGCGATGCACACGGCGAGCGACGCACGCGCCGAACCAAACCGGGCGGCCCCCGCAATCGCACGCGGAGCACGCAGGGCTGGCGCGCACATCGTCAGTCAGTGCGCGGTGCGCGGTATCGAGCGGGCTGCGGGGCGCGTCAATGGTGTAGTGACGGAGCACGGAGTCGTCGCCGCGCCTGCCGTCGTCTGTGCCGGCGGCGCCTGGACGCGATTGTTCTGCGGCTCGCTCGGGATCAGCGTGCCGCAGCTCACGGTGCTCGGGACGGTCGCGCGGACTGCACCGGCGGTACAACTTCTCGAAGGGGAAGCCTGGGCGCCGCAGATTGCCATCTGTCGCCGCGCCGATGGCGGCTACACGGTTGCGCACGGTAGCTCGACCGTCCATCCACTGACGCCAGCGACATTCCGGTTCGCGGTCAAGTTCTTTCCGGCATTCCGGCAGGGGCACAAGTCTCTGCGCCTGACCTTCGGTCGCGAATTCTTCAAGGCGCTGGCCGAGCCCAGCCGCTGGGAGCTCGATGCGCCCTCCCCGTTCGAGCGCGAAAGAGTACTCAACCCGGCACCGGAGCCGCGCGTTCTCCGACAAATGCGCGAGGCGCTGCGAAATTGGTTTCCGGAGATCGCCGATGCGCCATTCGTTGAGTCCTGGGGAGGAATGATCGAGACTTCACCCGACGTGCTGCCGATCATTTCGGGCGTCGAAGGACTCGAGGGATTTTTCATCGCGACGGGATTCAGCGGTCATGGGTTTGGCATCGGCCCGGGTGCCGGTAAACTCATCGCGGACATGGTGCGCGGCAGGGCGGACCTGAACGAGCTCTCTGGATTTCGCCTGGGCCGTTTCTTCGACGGATCGCCGATTCGCCCGGGGCCTGCCATATGAATGAAGACACCGTATCTGCAAAGGATCTGAAACCGGCCCTGGAGGCGCGCTTCTACAGCAGCGCGGATATCTTCCGCCTCGAGAGGGAGCGCATCTTTCACGACCAGTGGTTCTGCGTCGGCCGGGCGGAACAGCTTGCGGAAAAGGGCGATTGCCTGCACGTCGATGTTGCAGGGGAAAGCGTGCTGGTGCTGCGCGGCCGCGACGATGCCCTGCGCGGTTTCTACAATGTCTGCCGGCATCGTGGCAGCCAGTTGATCCGCACGCAGGCATTGCCCGAAATCGCGACTCCGCACGCTGTCAATTCAAGGCGGATCAACGGCGCAGTCGTATGCGCCTATCACGCCTGGAGTTACAACCTCGATGGCAGCCTGCGTGGCGCGCCATTCGTGCGCTTCGACGAACAGTGCCCGAAAGATCGTTTTTCACTCGTACCGGTGAATCTCGAGACCTGGGGCGGGTTCATATTCGTGAATCTGGCCGCGAAGACGCCGCCACCCCTGCTCGCGCAACTAAAAGAACCAGCACGAAAGCTGGTGCGCTACCCGCTTGCGGATCTGCGCCGTGGTGTGCAGCTGGTCTACGACGTGCAGGCCAACTGGAAAGTCATTATGGAGAATTACAACGAGTGCTATCACTGCGGCCCGGTGCATCCCGAGTTGTGCGCCCTCGTTCCGGCGTTTCGCGAGCAGGGTGGCGCCGGTCTGGATTGGGTGGACGGAGTCCCGCATCGCCCGGGAGCGTGGACATTCACGGCGACCGGGACATCAGCACGCGCGCCATTTCCAGGCCTTTCCGAAAAGGAAAAGACGCATCACAACGGCGATGTCGCTTATCCAAATCTCCTGTTGAGTGTCGCGGCTGAGCATGTCGCGGCATTCACGCTCTGGCCCAGGGGACCGGATCTCACGCGCATCGCCTGCGAGTTCCTCTTCCACGAGTCCGAGATCAACAAGCCAGAATTCGACCCGAGTGATGTGGTCGATTTCTGGGACGTCGTGAATCGCCAGGACTGGTACGTATGCGAGGGAGTGCAGCAGGGAATGCGGTCACGCGGGTTTCGCGGCGGTTTCTATGCGCCGATGGAGGATCCGAGCCTGGATATCCGGCGTTATCTCGAGAAGCGTCTCGGCGATCTGTCCCGGATTGGCTGAGGCGCCGGGAAAATCCTGTGACCCGCAAGCAGTATGACGTCGTCGTCATCGGCGGCGGTCACAATGGACTGACGGCCGCGTTCTACCTGGCCCGCGCCGGATTCAAGACGCTGGTGCTCGAACGGCGGGAAATCCTGGGTGGCTGCTGCGTCACCGAAGAGATCGATCCGGCCGCCGCTCCCGGATGCCGCGTTTCAACGGCCTCGTACATGGCGAGCATGCTGCGTCCGGAAATCATCCGCGACCTGGAGCTCGATCGGCAGGGATTGCGCATGATCGCAGCCGAGCCGACGGTTCAGGCGGTAACTCCGGACGGCACGGTTCTCCCCTGGTGGAGCGACCGCGAGCGCATGCGGGAATTCCTGCTCCGATTTTCCCCGGCCGATTGCGAGCGCTTCCTGTCGCTCGAAGATCGACTCGGCGGCCTTGCCCGTCACCTCGAACCCCTCTTCATGCAGGCGCCCCCGGATCTGCAGCGGGGTGGCTTGGCAGGCCTGTGCGAGCTTTTGCGCTTCGCGTTCAAATTCCGGCGCCTGCGCGGACGGGAGATCGCCGATCTGGTCGCCTTCGCGACCGGCAGCCTGGGAGAATTTCTCGATCGTTCGCTCGAGTCCCCGCATCTCAAGTCGCTGGTGCTGGCCAACAGCCTCTATGGCAAGCACGGCGGTCCTTACGATCCAGGCACCCTCTTCGGCCTGCTGTTCCATTTGCTGGGCGGCGGGCCGCAGGCGAAACAGGGATTCGTCGGCCACGTCATGGGCGGCATGGGCGCCATCACCCAGGCGATGGCGGCGGCATGCAGCGCCAAGGGCGTGGAGCTCCGAACGAATGCCGCGGTGAAGCAGATCCTCGTGAGTGCCGGGCGCGCGGAGGCCGTGCTGCTCGAAGACGGCTCTGAGATCGCCGCCAGCATCATCGTCTCGAACGCCGATCCCAAGCGCACGTTTCTCGGGCTCGTGCAGGATGGGGAACTCGACCCGGAATTTCTATCCGCGGTTCGCGGCATCAAGATGGACGGGCCCTGCGCCAAACTCAACCTGGTGCTTGCTGAGGAGCCGCGGCTCAAAGGTATCGATCCGGGCGCGGACGCCTTGCAGCGGGCGCAATTCACGCTCGTGCCCTGGCTCGAGGGCGCGCAGCGCTGTTACGAGCAGTCGCGGCAGGGCAAGATCGCCGAGCAGTTGTGGATCGACTGCCTGGTGCCATCGCTCATCGATCCGTCACTGGCGACACCGGGCCATCACGTGATGACCTGCTTCGTGCAATACCTTCCCTACCGCTTCAGCGATTCCAGCTGGCGCGTGGAGCGCGATCGCCTGCACCGGCAACTGCTGCGCCAGATCGGGGGTTTCGTGCCCGCCGTGAACCAGTCACTCGT
>JANOSR010000022.1:0-1617 GCA_031415935.1 Steroidobacteraceae bacterium
GCTGGAGAAGGCGGGCTATCCGGTCGAATACGTGCCGGCCGACTATCTCGCGCAGTTCGCTGGCCTGAAGACGGGCGACCTGCATGTCGCGATGGAGATCTGGGCGACGACCGGCCAGGAAGCCCTGGACGAAGCGGTCGCAACCGGCAAGGTAGAAAACCTGGGTGAAACCGGCTTTCTCGCCATCGAGGAGTGGTGGTATCCCGAGTACATGAAGGAGAAATGCCCGGGGCTGCCCGATTGGGAGGCGCTCAAGGGCTGCGCCGCGGCATTCTCGACGCCGGAGACGGCGCCGAAGGGCCGGTATCTCGGCGCGCCGGTGACCTGGGGCGGATTTGACGAGGAGCGCATCGCCGCCCTCAACCTGCCCTTCGAGATCGTCCATGCCGGCACCGATGCCGCGCTCTTTGCCGAACTCGAATCGGCCTATCAGCGCAAAGCGCCGGTGCTGCTCTGGGTCTATGCGCCGCATTGGGCGCCGCTCAAGTTCAAGGGCGAATGGGTCGAGTTCCCGAAGTACGAGAAGGCCTGCTACACGGATCCGGCGTGGGGCCTCAACCCCAACGCGACTCATGACTGTGGCAAGCCTCGCGGCCCGGTCTGGATCGCGGCGTGGGCGGGCCTCAAGGACAAGTGGCCGGGCGCCTACCAGACGATCAAGTCCTTCAAGATGGACAACGACGAGATGGGCGGCCTGATCACCCAGGTCGACCTCGATGGCAAGAAAGTCGAAGATGTCGTCTCTGCCTGGATGACGGCAAACGAGACCCGTTGGCAAGCCTGGATCGCCAAGTAGACCCGGGGACATTCACACTGTTCTGCGGCGAGGCGGTTTCGCCCGTGTAGGCGAGACCACCTCATCAGGATTTAGTGACGCCCTTGCCAGACGACGCGAACAAGCTCTCGTGCCGCTCCGTCTGGAAGCTTTATGGTGAAGCCGCGGGCAATTTCCTGGGCGCGCGCGCGTCACCGCCCACGCCGGAGGAAATTCGCAGCGCAGGCCTGATTGCCGCCGTCGCCGACGTCAGCATCGACGTCCGTGCCGGCGAGATATTCGTCATCATGGGCCTCTCGGGCTCGGGAAAATCGACGCTCGTCCGCTGCCTCTCGCGCCTGGTTGAACCCACGGCAGGCCAAATCCTGTTCGATGGCCGCGATCTCCTCGCGGTGCCGGAGAAGGAGTTGATCGAGATCCGGCGTCACCGCATGGGCATGGTGTTCCAGAACTTCGCGCTCTTGCCGCACCTTTCCGTGCTCGACAACGTGGCGTTTCCGCTGGCGATCCAGGGCGTCGAGCGATCCAGGCGCGAGGCTCGCGCGCGGGAAATGATTGATCTCGTCGGACTTCAGGAACGCGAGTACTACCTGCCGCGCGAGCTTTCGGGCGGCCAGCAGCAGCGCGTTGGGATCGCCCGCTCGCTCGCCGTCGGCCCGGAATTGTGGTTTCTGGATGAGCCCTTCTCGGCGCTGGATCCCCTGATCCGCCGCGAAATGCAGAATGAATTCATCCGCCTGCAGGGGCTGCTCAAGAAGACGATCGTCTTCATCACACATGATTTCGACGAGGCGATCCGGCTCGCGGACCGCATTGCGATCATGCGCGACGGGCGGATCGTC
>JANOSR010000023.1:0-3661 GCA_031415935.1 Steroidobacteraceae bacterium
GTGCTGATGGCTTGCGACAGCCGAGCGAAGTCGATCTCGCGCGTCAACAGCGTGCGCAGGGGCGCGTTGTCAAAAAGCGCCCGTGGCACGGCCAGCAGCCAGCCGCCCGAGACCAGCGCCAACAGCAGGTGCAGGCCCGAACGCAGCATGTCCACCGCGCCGCTCCTGAATACCTGGCCGACCCGGAATGTGCTCCAGACCCGGTCCAGCTCGGCCGCGGCGCGCCGGAAATCGCCGGCGCCCGCGCCAATCACGGCGGCATTGATCGCGCCGGCCGAGGTGCCGCAGAGGATTGAGAACGGCAATGGCTCACCGGGTGGGCACCAGCCGGCGATCGCCTTCAGCACACCCACCTGATAGGCCGACCGGGCACCGCCGCCCGGCAGCACCAGTGCGATGCGTGGCCGGACTTCGCTCCGGCCAGTCATGGCCTCGCTCATCATCGGGAACCCTTGGGCCGCGTCATGGTCTTCAGGCCGCAGGCCGCGATACTATGCTACCCACAGCCACCCCAGAGCAGCCCGATCTAATCGCCCGAACCGGAGGCACCGCCATGATGCGTTTGTTGCAGAGCGCCGCCATTGCTTGCGTCACCCTGATGCTGAGCGCGGCGGCTGTCGCGCAGGAGTCGCCCGCAGTCGGCGCCGCCGCCCCGAATTTCAAACTGCAGGACCAGACCGGCAAGTGGCATTCCCTCAAGGACTACGCCGACAAGTGGGTTGTGCTGTATTTCTACCCCAAGGACGGCACGCCGGGCTGCACGACCCAGGCCTGCGAATTCCGCGACAATATCTTCGCCTACCGTGAATTGGGCGCCGTGATCCTCGGCGTCAGTGTCGACAGTGTCGAATCGCACAAGACATTCGCTGAAGAACAGAACCTGCCCTTCCCAATCCTTGCGGACGTCGACAAAAAGGTCACCACGGCCTACGGTACTTTAAAGCTGTACATGGGCACGCTCGAAATGGCCCGGCGCGACACCTTCATCATCGATCCGCAGGGCCGCGTGGCCAAGCACTACGTCAGCGTCGATCCGAAGGGTCATGCAGAACTCGTGCTGACCGACCTCCGGCAGCTGGCCGCCAAGGCCACGACTGCCAAGGCCAGTTGAACAAACCGGCTCCGCGATTCGCCGGCTCCGACAGCTACGTCGCGACCGGTGAGCTCACGCTCGCGGTCAACGCGGCGGTCACGCTTTCGCGGCCGTTATTGATCAAGGGCGAGCCCGGCACCGGCAAGACCCAGCTTGCGCAGGAAGTCGCCCGCGCGCTCGACCGGCCGCTCTACGAGTGGCACATCAAGTCGACCAGCAAGGCCCAGCAGGGACTGTATGAATATGACGCGGTCTCCCGGCTGCGTGACTCGCAGCTCGGCGATTCGAAGGTGCAGGACATCGCCAACTACATCGTGCCGGGCATGCTGTGGCGCGCGTTCGAGAGCGACGACCGGGCGGTGCTGCTGATCGACGAGATCGACAAGGCCGACATCGAGTTCCCGAACGATCTGCTGCGCGAGCTCGATCGCATGGAGTTCTATGTCTACGAAACGCGGCAGCTGGTCAAGGCCAGACACCGCCCGATCGTGTTCATCACCAGCAACAACGAGAATGAGCTGCCCGACGCATTCCTGCGCCGCTGCTTCTTCCACTACATCCGCTTCCCGGATCGCGAGACGATGGAAGCGATAGTCGATGTCCACTTTCCCGGGCTCAAGAAAGAGCTGCTGTCCGAGGCGCTGACGGCGTTCTACCGGATCCGCGACGTCCCCGGTCTCAAGAAGAAGCCCTCGACATCCGAGCTACTCGACTGGCTCAAGCTGCTGCTCGCGGAAGACATTCCGCCGCAGGCGCTGCGCTCGGATGATCAGAAGGTCTCGATTCCCCCGCTCTACGGCGCGCTGCTGAAGAATGAGCAGGACGTGCACCTGTTCGAGCAGCTCGTGTTCCTGAATCGGCGGGCCGGCCGGCCCGGCTGACGCGGCGTGGGCGGCCGATGCTGATCCGCTTCTTCCTGATGCTGCGCGCCGCTGGCGTGCCGGTGTCCATCACCGAGTTCCTGGGCCTGCTCGAGGCGCTGCAGGCGCGGCTCATCGGGCCTTCGGTGGATCAGTTCTACTGGCTCGCGCGCGCCGTACTCGTCAAGGACGAGCGCCACTTCGACCGCTTCGACCAGGTGTTCTCCGCGCATTTCCGCGGCATCGAACGGGCATTCGAAGCGCTCATGGTCGAAATTCCCGCCGACTGGATGCGAAAGAGCCTCGAACTCTCGCTCTCTGACGAGGACAAGGCGCGCATCGCGGCACTCGGAGGCTGGGACGCGCTGATGGAGACCCTGCGCCGTCGGCTCGCGGAGCAGCAGGCCCGGCACCAGGGCGGCAGCAAGTGGATCGGCACCGGCGGCACGTCGCCATTCGGCGCCCATGGCTATAACCCCGAGGGCGTGCGCATCGGCCAGCAGGGCTCGCGCAACCGCCGCGCGGTCAAGGTCTGGGACCGCCGCGAGTTCGCGAATCTCGACGACTCGATCGGGCTCGGTACGCGCAATGTCAAGCTGGCGCTACGACGGCTGCGTCGCTTCGCGCGCCAGGGCGCAGCCGAGCAGCTCGATCTCGACGGCACGATCGACTCGACCGCGCGCCGCGCCGGCCTGCTGGACCTCCGCATGATTCCCGAGCGGCACAACGCGGTGAAGGTGCTGCTGTTTCTCGATGTCGGCGGCTCGATGGACGATCACGTGCGCATCTGCGAGGAGCTGTTCTCCGCGGCACGCAGCGAGTTCAAGCACCTCGAGTACTTCTATTTCCACAATTTCGTCTACGAGTCGGTCTGGAAAGACAACCGGCGCCGCCATACCGAGCGCACGCGGACATCCGAGGTCATGCGCACCTACGGCCACGACTACAAACTCGTAATCGTCGGTGACGCGACCATGAGCCCCTACGAGATCGTGCAGCCGGGCGGCAGCATCGAGCACTGGAACGAGGAAGCAGGCAGCGCCTGGATGCGGCGGCTGCTCGCGAACTACCCGCACCATGTCTGGCTCAACCCGGAGCCGCGTGATCGTTGGGAGTGGACTCCATCGGTCAAGATCACTCGGGAGCTGTTCGAGGATCGGATGTTTCCGTTGACGCTGGACGGGCTCGATCGGGCGATGAAGTCGTTGCAGTGAAATCCAACGTCTGCGTCGAGCGGTTCACCGCCGCGTGTTACCCATGTTCCGCCGGACTGATCGGTTACCTATCTCCCTGGCCGCTCATTTGATCGTTTGCTCCTAACTACGTCCATGATTTGTCGAGCGCCCGAGGTCAAAGCTGTGAACACTAAAATCAGTACCAGCGCCCACACCCACAGATGGTGATAAATGACATACGCCGGCATGTGCAGCACAACCAGTGATGAATAAAGGGCCCATGGAACTAGCACCACAAGAGCTAGGCAGCACCTAACCCAAAGTTGTCTCGGGCGGGGAGATATCAGAGCGGCCGTGGCGACCACAGCCGCGGCGAGCATGAAACTGCAGACCAGCGCCACATGGGCGGTGTCATACGTCCAGCGAGAACGATGCTCTGACGAGTAATAAAAATACGTGTCCGGATCGAGACTCACATAAATCGCGTAGCCGATTGCCAAGGCGGTTAGCGCTAGCGCGCCAATGGCAACCGC
>JANOSR010000024.1:0-9266 GCA_031415935.1 Steroidobacteraceae bacterium
TGCAGCCGCCGTTGCGATCGGCAGAAATGACCTGCTTCCGCGCAGATTACCGGCGGGCCCGCCTGATCGCGCGCCGCTAGCTTGGCCTCGACGCCCGCATGGATGCCGGGCGCGTACTGGAGGCCTTGCAATGGAACTGCCTATCACGTGGCGCCTCATCGGCGCATTGATCGTTATCTTGTTCGTGCTGACCGCGGATTTCGCGGACGCGGCCGTCGGCCGGACGCCCGGCGCGGCCACCGTATCGCCGAGCGGCGAGGCGGCTTATTCGATTCCGCTGAACCTGCCGCCCGGCACCAACGGCATGACGCCAGCCTTGTCGCTCGAATACCGCCACCGCGGTGTCGTCGGCCTGGTTGGCATCGGCTGGAGTATCGGCGGCCTGTCGCAGATCGCGCGTTGCCCGCGAACCGTCGTGCAGGACGGCGTCTCGTCTCCGGTCACCCAGACTGCTGAAGATCGCTTCTGCCTGGATGGCCAGCGACTCGTCGTCACGAACGGTCTCGCCTATGGCGAAGCCGGCGCCGAGTACCGCACCGAGATCGAGTCCTTCGCGCGCATCCGCTCGTACACGGGCCCCGGCAGCGGGCCGCAGTACTTCGTGCTGGAAGCGCCGGACGGTCGAGTGCTCGAGTACGGCGCGACGGCGGATTCACGCATCGACACGGGCGGCGGCATCGTCAACCCTGCAATGCCCGCCCGGACCTGGGCGCTGAATCGAATTCGCGACCGCACGGGCAATGTGATCGACTTCGAGTACTTCGAGGACGTCACGAACGGTAGCTTCCGGATCGCCGCGATCCGCTACAACTCGAATCCCGGTGCTGGCGTTGCGGCATCGCACCAGATCACGTTCGTCTATGAAAGCCGCCCGAGCAACGAGGTGGATGTCGCTTATGTGGCCGGCGCGCGCATCCGCCAGGTCGTTCGTCTCGATCGGATCGATGTTCTCTACAGCGGCGCAATCCTGCGGCGCTACGACCTCAGCTACGAGCCGGCGCTGTCCACCGGCGGGCGCAGCCGGTTGGCATCGATCCAGGAATGCGGCGCTGGCGGCAGCGACTGTTTCGCCGCGACGAACTTCAGCTGGCAGAACGGCATGCCCGGTTTCGGGGCTGAGAAGAGTTTCGCGGCTGCGATTCCGGGCTCGACCGCAATGCCCGAGAGCTGGCTCTGGACGATGGCGGACATCAATGGCGACGGCCGCGGCGATTTCATCTGGGCCGGCGGCACGACGGCCGCGGCGATGAATTTGCGCTACCGGCTCGGCCTCGCGGGAGACACTTTCGGCCCGGAGATCTCGACGAAGATCGCTACTCCCTATGGCATAGGCACACCCTTCGACCACAACGGCGATGGTCGCGCCGATCTCCTGATGCTCTCCGCGGCACGGCAGTGGACCGTCATCCCAGGTAACGCGGCTGGCTTCAGCGCGCCGTTCACGACTGGTCTCTCGCCTGGACCGCAAATCGTGGACTACCGCGGTGTGGACATGAATGGCGATGGACTCGGTGACCTTGCCTGGTCGGAGATTTACGCCTACACCGGGAACAGCCTCGCCGTGTTCGTGCGCTACGCGCTGCCGGGTGGCGGATTCTCCGCAGATCAGGTGATGCTCTACGAGCAGGCAACCGCGATCGGATATGAGACTCCGCAAGGCGGCCAATTCTTCGGACGTCCCGGCCAGCACGTCGATCTCGACGGCGACGGGGGCGAAGACCTGGTGATGAACGAGGACTACACGATCGCGCGCATCTCCGCGACCGAGTACGCGACCGATTATTTCGAGGGCAACTTCTATGGAGTCGGTTTCGCCGACATCAACGGCGACGGCTGTTCGGACATGGCCTACGGCAATTACACCGGAGCATTGCGAGTGCGCGTGAGCGGTTGCGGCGTGCCATGGTTCGGCCCGGAACTTGCGGCGCCGACCTGGAGTGGCGCGCAAAACATCGCCCACGACTGGAACAACGACGGTCGGGACGACCTGCTGTACGCAGCCTGGTCAAGCTGGGTGCTTGTCCTTTCGAACGGCGATTCGTTTGAGCCGGCGGTGAATACGGGGATCGCAACCAACGGCACCGACACGGCACTCGCCGTTGACGCCAACGGGGACGGCCTGACAGACCTCGTCACTCGGCACAACGGTGTGTTCGCTCGGCGGTTGCGCAATGGCCCCAAGCCCGATGTCCTGCTTTCTGCGACGGACGGCTTCGGCGTCACCGCGACATTTGCCTACCGCCCGCTGACCGATGCAAGCGTTTACACGCGCGGGAGCGGCGCCATTTATCCCGAGCAGGACCAGCAGTCGTCCGCGTACGTCGTATCCGAATTGAGCACGACGGATGGCACCGGGCTCGGGTCTGTGACGGCGACGCGCTACAGTTACCAGGGCCTGCGCCGGCACCTGCTGGGACGCGGCATCCTCGGTTTCGCGACACGCACGAGCGTGGATACGACGCTCGGCGTCGAAACACGCGTCGAGGAAACGCGACGCCAGGATTTCCCCTACACCGGACTGCCTGCGATGGTCGTCGTGCGTCAGGGATCCGGCGCCCCGGTCAGCGAGACGACTCATGCCTGGTCCACACTGAATCTGGGCAGCGACGTTTCTTTGCGCCGCTTTCCATATGCGTCGTCGACGGTTCAGCGACATTACGAGGTCGGTGGCGCCTACGGCGGCTCTCAGATCGCAACAACGACACACGTTGTCGCCGCGATCGATGCGACGTCTGGCCTGGTGACCGACGAAACGACCACGATCACCGAGATCGCGAGTGGCAGCAACGCCGGCTCATCGAGCAGCCTGCGGGCGCTTCAGACGTCCGTGCTCAACGACACGACGAACTGGTGCCTGGGGCGGCCACAGGGCATGCAACTCACTGCAAGCCACACCCTCGCCGGCGGCGCAGCGCTCACGCGGATTTTCAGCCAGACCTGGGATGGGCTGAAGTGCCGGCCGACGCAGCAACGCATCGAACCCGGCAACAGCCAGTGGCAGGTGACCTTCGACCTCGCCTACGACGGCTTTGGCAATCTCGCGAGCCGCTCAGTCACGGGCGTCGGCATGAGCGCTCGCACCACGGCCCTCAACTGGGGCAGCCGCGGGCAGTTACCGGTCGGCATGACTGATCCGCTGTCTCAGTCGACCGCATTGACCTGGGACTACGGGCTCGGGTTGCCGACTGCGATGACCGACCCCAACGCACTGATCGTGAACTGGGTCTACGACGCCTTGGGGCGCCCCACGCAAGAAGTGCGGCCGGACCAGACCACGACGCAATGGTCGCGCGCGGCCTGCGTCAGCGGTTGCGATTCGCGTACACGCTATCAGCTCACGCAGCAAGAGAAGGACAACGCCGGTGTCACGCAAGGCACCACGATTGTCGATGTCGATCAACTCGGCCGCGCATTCCGCTCCGCAACACGCCAGCCGGGCGGCGGCATGACCGTCATAGCCGCCGACACCGACATGCGTGGACGTGTGGTCCGCCAATACCTTCCGTTCTGGGCCGGCGGCGCTCCCGGCGGATACTGGCAATTCGACTACGACACTCTCGACCGGCTCGCAGCTGCGTCGCTGCGAGCGGCGAGCGGCGCGTCCGACCGGGCAATCGCGGTCCGCTACGACGGGCTCGCGGTCACGCAAATGGATCCGCTCGGCCGCGCGACAACCGGGATGCGCACGGCCTGGGGCGATCTCGTGCGGGTCACGGATGCGGCTGGTGGCAATACTCAATATGAATACGACGCCTTTGGCCGGCTGTCGCAGGTTCGCGATGCCCTGAACAACACCTTCGGCACGATCACCTACAACGTGCGCGGCATGAAGCTCGCGCAGACCGACATGGATCTGGGCGCCTGGAATTACACGCGAGACGCCCTCGGCGAAATCGTCTCGTTGCGCGATGCGAAATCGCAGGTCACGACTTTCACCTACGACAAACTCGGCCGGCCGACCGGTCGCAGCGCACCCGAGGGCGCGAGCAGCTGGACCTGGGGCACGTCTTCGGTGATGCGCAACATCGGCCGGCTCGCCAGCCTCGCGGCGCCCGGCTATTCGGAGACGCTCGCCTACGACGCCTACGGTCGGCCGGCGACGCGCACGATCACCTCGGATGCGAGCTATCGCTACGACTATGCGTACAACGGCCTCGGGCTGTTGGATTCGCTGACCTATCCCGTCACTGGTTCAGGCAGCCGCTTCAAGGTCGGCTACGAATACGAATCCGGTCAGCTCGTCCGGATCAAGGACGCCAATGCGGCGGCCACCTCATTCTGGCGGCTCAACACCCAGGACGCGGCCGGCAACGTCATCGACGAGACGCTGGGCGCTGCGATCCGTGTCATCACGGGCTTTCAACCGGTCAGCGGTGCGATGGACTACCGCCAGGCCGGCGTCAGTGGCGGTAGCACGATCCAGAATCTCGCCTACGCCTGGGATGCGAACGACAACCTGGTGCGGCGCCAGGACCTGAACCGGGGGCTGACCGAGGAATTCCGCTACGACGCACTCGACCGGCTGGACGATTCGCGACGCAATGGCGCGATCAACCTCGACCTCAGCTACGACCTGATCGGCAACATCAGCTGGAAGTCGGATGTCTGCCCGACCGCAGCGCCCTGCTTTAACTATCACGCAAGCAAAAAGCACGCTGTCACGTCCGCCGGAGGTCAGACCTACGGTTACGACGCAAATGGCAACATGACGAGCCGCGCTGGCGCATCCATCAGCTGGACCAGCGAAAACCTGCCGAACAGGATCACGAGCGCGAACGGCAACAGCAGCCAGTTCTGGCATGGCCCCGCGGGCAATCGCTGGAAGCAGCTGGCGAGCCACGCCGGCGCGACCGAAACGACGATCTACGCCGGCGAATTGATGGAGAAGGTGACGCGCGCGGGTGTGACGACCTGGCGGCACTACGTCCTTGCCCCCACGGGCACCGCTGCACTGCACCTGCGCTACAACAACGGAACGGCGGCAGCGACGCGCTACTTGACCCACGATTACCAGGGCAGTACCGACAAGCTGCTGGACGCGAGTGGCAACATTCTCGTGGCCGAGAGTTTCGGTGCCTTCGGTGCCCGTCGTGGCGCCAACTGGAGCGGAGTGCCCGCCGCCTCGGACCTGGCCGCGATCGCCGCGAATACGCGTGACGGTTACACCGGTCACGAGCATCTCGACAATCTGGACCTGATCCACATGAACGGCCGGGTCTACGATCCGCGCATCGGCCGCTTCATCAGCGCAGATCCGTACGTGCCGGAGCCGTTTTCCGGGCAAAGCCTCAATCGCTACGCCTACGTATTCAACAATCCGCTGAGCTTCACCGATCCGAGCGGATTCGATCCAGAGATACCCTGCATGGAGACGCGTTCCGGCCGCTGCGCGCGGGTCACCGTGATCGGCGTGACTTGGGCCGACTATTTCCGGTACGTCGGCGGCGCCGGCTATGGCCAAATGGTATCCGCTTCGGAACGCGATCCCTGCGGCCAGGACAGCTCCGCGCTCACCTGCGCGATGCAAGGAGGTAGGCTCGTGTCCCCCGCGAGCGTCGTGCTGACTGCGGGCACAAGAGCGGATCCGACCCTGTCGCAGAGTGCGGCCGCCGACTTCCTCCAGGGAGCCGCTGCGCGGCTGGGGAATCTCGCGTTCAACTCAGCGCCGGTGACCTGGCTGTTCGGTGCCGACACGGATTTCGAGTGGTTCGACGTGCCGGATTCTACGGCCGGACGAGAGGGAGCTCAACTCGGCAACATAGGCTACATCGCCACTGGAATTGCCGCAGCGTTGCGCACGACGGGAACGTACGCTGCGCGAACAGCCGTGCCGAGCGTTGGCGGAGTCGTGCGTCGTTTTGAGCAGGAGGGAGCAAGACTCTATTATCGTGTCTTCTCTGGCGAGGCCCATGTTGGGAAGTGGCTGACGGCCATGCGCCCAAAAGGTCGTTCATGGGCTGAGGAAGCGCTTGCTCTGCCACCTGGAAATCGTGCGAGCTATTTTCAGGAAGTTCTGGTGCCGCACGGCACATTGCTCGAGCGATCCCGAGCGCTACCGGTTCCACATTGGGGTCGACTTCGCGGCGGTGGCGAGCAATTCAGATTGTTGGAAGCAATTCCCACGTGGAGTTTTGGACCTCCCATGAGATTGAGATGACAATGCATCATGGATAATTCGGCACCCACCGTCACCCATACCGCCGACATCGTCATGATCGGCGGGAAGCCGTTCTGCATGGACTATCCGGTCAAGAATGCATTCTGGACGGAAGGTCGCGTGATCGTCCTGCTGGATCCAGATGCATTCCTCACCGATCCAGCCTACGGAAAGGACCGGCGTCGGGGCGACGACGCGATCCGAAACCTGTGCGCCCTAACCCGTGACGGAACGTTGCTGTGGCAGGCGGAGCTTCCAGAGACCGTTGATTACTACTATCAAGTAGAAAGCCGCAGTCCACTGACCGTATTGTCGTTCTCGTCCTACCGCTGTGAAATCGATCCAACGGACGGTCATATTGCAAGCAAGCAGTTTCTCAAGTGACCGCACCCGTGCGACTCGCTACGCGGGAAAGTGATTTTGTCGGCGCCTGGCAGATGAAGCGAGAAACGGTTGTTGCCGATCCAGTATGCGAGAGGATCGAGTGGTTGATCAGCAATCATCTCGTTCAACTCGGCGCCGACGCATCCGGCTGGGACGAGTTGTACAGGGACCCCAATGACGGGCGACTATGGGAACTGACTTGGCCGCAGTCGGAAATGCACGGCGGCGGCCCTCCGCGTTTGACCTGCCTGACATTCGATGCGGCACGCCGCAAGTACGGCGCGGTTATGGACATCTAGCGCGAGCTAGTTTCCAACACATTCGACACGGCCTACGCCTCTCAATCGTCAACAGCGGCGTGTCGGTATAAAGTGGCGCTGGACTCAAAGGGTGGCAGTGCATGCAGGACACCATCATCGTCGTCGGCGCCGGTCACGCGGCCGCGCAGGTCGTGGACAGCTTGCGACGCGAGGGTTTCGGCGGGCGGCTCGTGATGGTCGGCGCAGAGCCGACATTGCCCTATCAGCGTCCGCCGCTCTCGAAGAAGTTTCTTGCTGGTGAATTGGAGGCCGAGCGCCTGCCGATCCGGCCCGCGAGCTTCTACGAAAGCATTCACTGCGAGCTGCTGCTCGGCAATTCCGTAGCCACGATTAACACGGGCGCGCGTGAACTGAAGCTCGCCGACGGCAGTCGGCTCGCCTACGACAAATTGGTGCTGGCGGTCGGCGGTCATGCCCGGCCATTGCCGGTGCCGGGCGCCGAATTGGCCAGCGTACACGTGCTGCGCACGATGGCGGACGTCCATGCGATCCGCGCGCAGGCCGCTCCAGGCACTCGCGTTGTGATCGTCGGCGCCGGCTACATCGGTCTCGAGTGCGCGGCGACCTTTCGCAAGCTGGGACTCGAGGTCACGGTCATCGAGATGATGGACCGGGTCATGAGCCGCGTCGTCGCACCGGAGATGAGCCGCTTCTATGCCGGCGAGCACGTCGCCCATGGCGTCTCGATACTGATCGGCAAGCGGGTCAGCGCCCTGCATGGCGACACGCGTGTCACCGCCGTCGAATGCACGGATGGCATGCGCGTGCCCGCCGATCTGGTGCTGATCGGCATCGGGCTGGTGCCAAATACGGAGCTTGCAAGCGCCGCGGGGATTCGCTGCGAGGACGGCATCGCGGTGGACGAACATTGCCGCAGCAGTGACCCCAATGTCTACGCGATCGGCGATTGTTGCAGTCACCCAAGCCCGCGTTACGGTCGTCGCATCCGGCTCGAATCCGTGGACAATGCCTTCGAGCAGGCGCGCACGGCTGCGGCGAATATCTGCGGCCGCGTGCTGGTACACGACAAGACCCCGTGGTTCTGGTCCGACCAGTTCGAACTCAAGCTGCAGATCGTGGGTCTGTGCCAGGGTTACGACTCGGTCGTACTGCGCGGCGATCCCGCCGACCGCGCCTTCAGTTGCTGCTACCTGCGCGATGGCGAGTTGATTGCGCTCGACGCGGTGAATCACGTCAAGGATTTCATGGCCGCGCGCAAGCTGATTGGCGAGCACGTGAAGCCCGACCTGGTTCGTCTCGCCGACCCGGCTCTTGCGATCAAGGACACGCTCTGACGGCTGTCGGCACCTTATAATCCCGGCATGACGCAAGAGGACGACAAATTCGACGCTGTCGAGCGCGAATTCCGCGCCATGCTCGGGAAAGTAACCGGCGGCCTCGCGCCGCAGGATTACGGCGCGGCATTCTGGGACTGGTGGCTGCACCTCGCCCGCTCGCCCGCGAAGCAGGCGGAATTGCAGCACAACGCGCTGAAGCAGGCGATGGATCTCTGGCGCTTCCATGCCGAAGCCGCGCAGGGCAAGCCGCTCGCGCCCACCGACAATGGCGACCGGCGATTCGCGAGTCCGGCCTGGCAGCAATATCCGTTCAATGTCTACGCTCAGGCCTTCCAGAATGGCATGGCACTGATGGAGCAGTCGGCGCGCGCCGTCCCGGGTGTGGAGCCACGCAATGCCCAGCTCGTGGAGTTCGCGGCGCGCCAGGTCGCCGAGGCGATGTCACCGGCCAACAATCCGCTGACGAATCCCGAGGTGCTGCAGCAGACCGTCGCCGAGCACGGTCAGAATCTCGCCCGCGGCTACAAGAATTTCCTCGATGATCTCGAGCGGACCCTGCACGGCGGCGAGGCACCCGGCACCGAGGAGTTCCGCGTCGGCCAGAAGGTTGCGATCACCGAGGGCCAGGTCGTCTACCGCAACGATCTCATCGAGCTGATCCAGTATTCACCCACGACGCCCGATGTTCAGGCCGAGCCGCTATTGATCGTGCCGGCCTGGATCATGAAGTACTACATCCTGGATCTGTCGCCGAAGAATTCCCTGGTCGCGTGGCTGGTGGACCAGGGACACACGGTATTCATGATCTCGTGGAAGAACCCGACTGCCGCGGATCGTGAACTCGGCATGGACGATTACCTGCGGAATGGCGTCTATGCCGCGCTCGATGCGGTTTCCGCTGTCGTGCCGGATCGCGTCATTCACGCGGTCGGCTATTGCATCGGCGGCACCCTGCTCGCCATCGCCGCTGCGGCGCTTGCCCGCAAGGGCGACCAGCGCATTCGCGACATCACGATGTTCGCCGCCCAGACCGACTTCAGCGAACCCGGGGAACTGTCGCTCTTCATCAGCCCCGCGCAGATCGAGATGCTCGAGGCGCTGATGTAC
>JANOSR010000025.1:0-2918 GCA_031415935.1 Steroidobacteraceae bacterium
AGCGCGTCGTGAAATGCGCGGTGCGCAGCTTCGTAGTCCGGCGCCGTGACATCCGTGCGCCGGACATGCCAGAAAACGTAGGCCAGCAACGCTTATGCTTGGAACAGGCCGGCGTTGCGTTTCTTTTCGCGCTTGGCGGCCCGCTTTTCCTCCAGCGTGCGTTGCGGCTTCTTCTTGGCCTCTCGTTTCTTGTCCATTCCTTTGCTCATGGTGTCCTCCTCTCTCAATCATAGTCCTCAGCCGGATTGCTGCGGTAGCCGAAGGGACTGCCAGGACCGCAGGCGCCAGCGCCCGTCGCCGCCCAGACCATAGATGGCGAGATAGCGAATCTCCAGGTCGAGTCTGTTGCCGCTGGCGATGACTTGAAACCGTCCATGGCCGCGCACCAGCGCAGAATCGCCTCCCAGCATGACCACCTGTCTTTCCAGCGGCGCAATTTCCAGGTAGCGGAAAGTACCGCCCGCAATCGACGCGAGGAATTGTCCACGACTCTCGACCTGACCCGTCGAATGTACGTACTGGAGGTCTTCGGCGAGCCATGATCCGAGTTCGGAAGCATTCGCGGCGGTCATCGCGGCGAAGCGTGCATCTTCGGCTGCGAGCACCAGCGCTCCGGGATCGGCAGCCGCAGCACCACGCTCGAAGTTGAGCGTGAAGCCCTTGTCCTTTCCGTCGCTGACCGCAACGACCATCCTGCCGTCCGCCTCGCGGCGGTATTCGAGCCGACGGGGAAAATCGTGAGCAGGATTCTCGAACACCAGCCGGTCGGCGCCGCATTCGCTCAGCCGGAAGGCGACCGGTAATTCGTTGTGCGAAACCTTCGCGATGTAGTAAACCCCGCCCGCCATCTCGACCAGTCTCAGCCCTTCGGTTCCAATGACCTTGCCATCCGCCATCGAGCGCTCGGATCCCAGGCCCTCGAAGGTCTGCGGCCCGAGTTCTATCCATGACTCGTGAAAGACTGACTTTTCGCCTCCGGCGACCCAGTCGCCAAGCACCCAGCGCGCGGCCGAGAGCGAAGCACACTCCGATGCGCCCGCCCATGCCGGCAGTGCGAACATCAATGCCGTCACTGTTACGCGTATCAACTGACTCACGTGGCATCTCCCAGGGATCGACTTCCTAGCTGCCTGCGCACCCGCGCCATCAGCCCGAACAACCGGGCCATGTCCGGCTCTGAATGATCGCCACGATACTCGCGATAAAGCGCATCGACATTGGCCACGATGCGTTCCGGATTCAGCCAGTGCCGATACTCGCCGAGCGCGATGTCGAGGGCCGCGTCTTCCACCGCCATGCCGACGTCAAAACGCAGGCGCGCTTCGCGGTCCAGGTAGCGAAGATAGTCCTGAACCCGGCGCACGCCCGCGGCGTCCGTCATCGGTCCGTGACCCGGGACGATGATCTCCGCCTCGAAGGACAAGATCCGATCGCAGGCCGCGAGCCAATTGCCGACCGGCCCGTTCCACATGATGGGTGTGCCGCCGATGAACAGCAGGTCACCCGTGAACACCGCGCGATCGTCGGGCACCCAGACCAGCGTATCGCCCGTGGTGTGCGCCGGGCCCAGCATGTGCAGTTCGACATTCTTGTTGCCGACCTGCAGGTCGAGTCGTCGGTCAAAGGTGCGGGTCGGCTCGCGACCGCGAGCCGTCGCGAAATCGAATGGCGCGAAGACCTCGGCGAAATAGGTACCTGCCTCGCCGAGGCTGCCCGCTCTGCCTGCGACCTTGAACTGCGCGAGTTGCGCGGACGTCAGCTCCGTCATCTCGCGTGCGGCCGCGGCCGATGCGATCACCTCGGCATGCGGCACGAGCGCATTGCCGTGCGTGTGATCGCCATTCGCGTGCGTATTGACGAGCACGCCGATTTCTTCCGGCGCAATGCCGGTCGCATCCTGCAGGGCCGCGAGCATTTTGGCGGTCAACGGCTCGTCGAAGAGTGTATCCACGAGCAGCGACTCATCGTCGTCGCGGATAAATCCGGCATTGGACCAGCCCCAGCTGCCGTCCGGCTGCATCCAGGCATAGAGGCCGTTGCCGAGATCCTCGAGGCCGCAGCGAAACGGCCGGGTGGTCACGACTGCCCTGCCCTGTCGCCGCGCATGAGCCGCCCCCTCATCTCGCATCTGCCGACGAAAAAGGCCCCGGCCCGTTGCCAGGCCGGGGCCTCATCAGTCTGCCATCAGAAGCGCACTGTGCCCTGGAGCGCCAGCGAGCTGCCAGGCTCGACAAAGCGCCAGGCGCTGAACGCACCGAACAGGCTAGCAAGCGGCGTTACATTGCCGTACGGCAGGACCTGCTCGTTGAACAGGTTCTTGCCGATCAGCGAGACGTCCCAGGAGCCGTCCGCATCGCCAACGCCGAGGCGGCCGTTGACTTTGACGTAGGCATCCTGCTTCTGCTTCGGATCGAGCGTTGGCGCCACGAAGTATTCGTCCGTGTGATACAGGTCGAGCCCGAGACGCAGCATGAGGCTCGAACCGATCGGACGCGTATAGTTCGCGCCGAGCGTCGCGACCCAGGGCGCGACGAACTCGTTCGTCTTGCCCTTGTAGTTGCAGTTGAGGCCGTCTCCCGCGTTCGAGGGCTGGCCCGGGAAGCATTGTCCGATGTAGTCCTGGAACTCGAAATCCGTGTAGGCAATGCTGCTGAACAGCAGCAGGTTCTGCGTCGCCTGCCAGCGCGCGTCGATCTCGAGGCCCCTGACCTCGGATTCGCCGGCATTGCGGACATTAAAGCCCAGCACGCCGTCAAAGGTGCTGACCTGCAGGTCCTCGAAGTCCGTCAGGAAAAACGCGGCATTCATCTCGAAGGAACCGCCGAGATTGAGCTTGGCGCCCAGTTCGAGGCTGTTCGACTTCTCCTCGTCGAACTCGAAGGTGCCGATCCCGTTTCGCGGCGTGCAACCGGCGGGTA
>JANOSR010000026.1:0-2626 GCA_031415935.1 Steroidobacteraceae bacterium
TCAACGAGGCCTTTGCGGTCGTGACCATGGCTGCCATGAAGGACATCGGCATCCCGCACGAGCGCGTCAATGTGAATGGCGGCGCCTGCGCGCTCGGCCATCCGATCGGCGCCACGGGCGCGCGCATCATGACGACGCTGCTGCATGCCTTGATCCAGCGCGGCAAGAAACGCGGCGTCGCCGCGCTTTGCATCGGCGGCGGCGAAGCCACGGCCATTGCGGTCGAGATCGCCTGATCGCGGCTCAACTGACGTCAAGGTCCTGGCCGACTTCCGTGGACAGCGGAATGCCGGCAACCTCGTAGCCGCGGCGGAAGTCGCGGACATGACGCATCATCCAGGTAGCCGCTGTTTCGGCATCCTGGGCCGCCACGGCCTCCACGATGTGCTTTTGCGCCGATTCGATGCGCCCGCGCGCCTGTGGCACGCGGTCGATGATCACGGCCAGGCTCGGCTTCAGCAATCGCAGCAGCGGCTCGTTCAACAACACGAAGACCGGGTTGTCGCTGGCTTCCCCCAGCGCATTGAAGAAATCCGCGACGTCCTCGACCGCGAGATCACGATTAGCGCGCCGGCCGGCGAAGCGTTGCGCAGAAGCCGCGAGGCGCTCGAGCGCCGCAGGCGTCCGGCGTAGCGCCGCCGCCTGTGCGATTCCCGGCTGCACGGCCTGCAGTGCCTCCCAGACGTCCACGACGCGGGTTTCATGCAGAGTCAGGGCCTGTGACAGGCCGCCTCCCACCGACTCGCGGCTCGGCCGGGTGACATAGAGCCGCTTGCCGCCCGCGCGCCGCCCCAGCAGGCCGCTGCTCTCGAGCTTGCGCAGCGCCTCGCGCACGGTCGAACGGTTGACCTCGAACTGGCGCGCCAGCTCGGTTTCAGTCGGGAGCGCCTGGCCCTCCTTCAGGTCACGGCGAAGGATCCGGTCCCGGATCGCCTCGGAAACACGCAGATAGGCGGGTGCATAACCAAGCGGTTCGAACACGGGTCACATATCTCCGTCTCAAACTTGCCTGTCGGATTGTCGGACAATAATATGCGCCTGACAAGGGGGGCATCGGCCGCCCTGGAGGAACCATGTTCCAGGTGGATTTCGATTTCCAGCTCGGCGAGCGAGCCGACGACCTGCGCCGGGCCGTGCGTGAATTCGCCCTGCGCCGCATCGCGCCGCGGGCCGATGAGATCGACCGCAGCAACCTCTTCCCGCGCGATCTGTGGCCCGAGTTGGGCGCCATGGGCCTGCTCGGCATGACCGTGCCCGAGGAGTACGGGGGCCTTGGCTTCGGCTATCTCGAACACGTCATCGCGATGGAGGAGATCAGCCGCGCCTCGGGCTCGATCGGCCTGTCCTATGGCGCGCATTCGAATCTCTGTGTCAATCAGTTGCGGCGCTGGGGCAATGACGCGCAGAAGCGCCGCTATCTTCCAAAGCTGATCAACGGAGAGCACGTGGGCGCGCTCGCGATGAGCGAGCCGGGATCCGGCTCCGATGTCATCTCGATGCGCACACGGGCCGATCGCCGCGGCGACGGCTTCGTGCTGAATGGCAGCAAGATGTGGATCACGAATGGCCCGGAGGCCGACACGGTCGTCGTCTATGCGACCGTGAAGCCCGGTAGCGGCGCCCCCGGCATCACCGCTTTCATCGTGGAACGCGGCACGAAGGGTTATCGCAGCGCGCAGAAGCTCGACAAGTTCGGCATGCGTGGCTCCGACACCAGCGAGCTCGTGTTCGACGACTGTCATCTGCCGCTGGAAAACCTGCTGGGTGAGGTCGGAGGCGGCACGCAGATCCTGATGTCCGGTCTCGATTACGAACGCCTCGTGTTGACCGGCGGGCCGCTCGGCCTGATGCGGGCGGCACTCGATCTCATCACGCCCTACCTGCACGACCGAGAACAGTTCGGCAAGCCGATCGGCAGCTTCCAGCTGATGCAGGCCAAGCTCGCCGATCTCTACACGGCCTGCAATTCGTCACGCGCCTACGCCTATGCGGTCGCCCGCGCCTGTGATGCCGGGCGCACGACGCGCTATGACGCCGCTGCCTGTCTGCTGTACGCATCCGAACGCGCGACACACGCGGGTCTCGAAGCCATTCAGGTGCTGGGCGGCAACGGCTATATCAACGAATATCCGGCCGGTCGTATCCTGCGCGACGCGAAGCTCTACGAGATCGGCGCTGGCACCAATGAGATCCGCCGCATGCTGATCGGCCGCGAATTGTTCAAGGCGACCAGGCCATGACCCAGATCGCATCCCGCATCGACCCGGGGAGCGCCGAATTCGGCGAGAACGCCGCGTATATGAAGACGCTCGTCGCCGAACTGCGCCAACGCCTGGCCCTGGCCGGCGCCGGTGGCGGTGAGGAAGCGCGCGCGAAGCATCTGGCGCGCGGCAAGCTCTTGCCGCGCGATCGCATCGAGGCGCTGCTGGATCCGGGCAGCCCGTTTCTAGAAATCGCGCCACTCGCGGCCGGCGGCATGTACGGCGACGAAGCGCCCGCCGCGGGCCTGGTGGCCGGCATCGGCCGCATCCATGGTCGTGAATTGCTGGTGGTCGCGAATGACGCGACGGTCAAGGGCGGCACTTATTATCCGATCACGGTCAAGAAGCACCTGCGCGCGCAGGAG
>JANOSR010000027.1:0-10539 GCA_031415935.1 Steroidobacteraceae bacterium
GGCGAAACTCGAGCCGCCGGAATTCATGCGCGGCGGAAACTTTGCCGCGCTGTCACGCTGGCTGAGCCGCAACATGCACCGTTACGGTTTCTACCGGCCCTACACGCGCGCTGGCAGCGGCGTGCAGCCCGAGCCCTGGCATCTGAGCTTCGCACCGGTCGCGCGCCGCGCATTGCCGTCACTGACCGTGGAATTGCTCGCTGCGGCGATCGAAGGAGCCGATGTCGACGGAGAGGCCGCGATACTCGCGCGCCTGCCGTCGATCCATGAACGCTACGTGTTGGGAGTCGAAGCGCCGCCGCGGATGCGGTCGCGATGGGCCCGGCTCAGCCCGCGTTGACGGGGACCGGTGCACCCCAGACTTCCTTGAGGTGCTCGACGAGCAGCGTGCGTACGCCCTGCATCGCATTCTGCTCGACGGTGAACACCGGCGGATTGCGGCGCAGCATCGGCCAGCGGCTGCTGCGCGCAAGCCCGCGCAGGTATTCGACGTTTTGCCGGATCGCGTCCATGTACGGATTGTCGCCGCCGTACAGCGGCTCGACATGGCGATATGCATGGCCGAACATGCCGCCCAGGCGGTTCTCGATCGTCGTCGCGACGAATTGCGGTGTCTGGCGCAGCAGATCCAGCCCGGAGCCGTACAGCACCTTCACGCCGCCGGCGCCCTTGTGCGCGGCGACGTCGCCGAGCACGAACTCTGCGTAGAGGCGATCGCGGCACTTCTCGAGATAGCAGCGATCCGCCATCTGCGCGAGCAGGTCCGCGGTTCCCAGCAGGTGGCCGACCAGGCGGTCGCGCGGATCGCCGACCCGGATCAGGTCGAGCGGCATCTCATAACCGGTGAAGTGCACGATACGCGTGGAGACCGGCACCCAGTCGGAGAGGCCGATGGTCGGCAGGTAGCGCCCGAGATAGCGCGCGCCGCGCGTCACGTGCTGGCGCGTGAATACGGCGCCATTCGGGATGTCCTTTTCGGCGATCTCGCGGATGTAGCCGGAGTCGTGAAAGAGCGCCGTCACGAGACCCATCAGCGCGCGCTCCGCGCCGATGCGCGGCCCGTCCGCGTGGCTCTTTTCATAGCCGGCCATCAGCCGGGTCATCGCCAGCACCACGTCCTGCGAGTGCTGGAGGTCGTGATAGACCGTGTCGACGCCCAGGTAACCGGGTGTCTGGCCCGTGAAAAGCCGCTCGAAATCGGTGAGTGCGGTCGAAAGCGTTTCGAGCGGCGCACCCGGCCAGGTATCCGAGTAGAGCTGGAGCACGGCTTTGCGCACGGCCGGCGGGGAGCTGACCTGCACCGTGTCGGTGACGTCGAAATCGCTGCGGCGGTAGGGGCGAGCCATGAGAGAAATGCAGTTTACGCCCCCGCTGGCGGCACCCGCCAACCGCATTGGCACGAGTTTGCGCGGGGTCACATCCTGCGGATCAACCTATGTCAAACGAGGCGACGACCGGGGCGTGATCCGAGGGGCGTTCCCAGGCGCGCGGGCCGCGATCCACGACGCAGGCCTTGCAACGCGCGGCGAGAGCGGCAGATGCCAGCACCAGGTCGATGCGCAGGCCGTGATTGCGGCGAAACGCGCCCATGCGGTAATCCCACCAGGAATAGATGCCGGGTGGCTGTTCGAAGCGCCGGAACAGGTCCACGAGCCCGAGATCCGTGATCGCGGCGAGCGCCTTGCGCTCCAGTTCGCTGACCAGCACCGAGCCTTCCCATTTCGCGGGATCGTGCACGTCCCGGTCTTCCGGCGCGATGTTGAAGTCGCCGACGATCGCGAGCTCTCGATGCCTTGCAAGCTCGCCGGCGAGCCAGGTCCGCAGCTGCTCGAGCCAGGCCAGCTTGTAAGCGTACTTTTCCGAGCCGACCTCCTGGCCATTCGGCACGTAGACATTGATCAGCCGGACGCCGCCGATCGTCGCGGCGATCACGCGCCGCTGCGGATCGTCATAGCCCGGCATGCCGGTCGTGACATCGGCAAGCATCCCACGGGCAAGGATCGCGACGCCGTTGTAGGTTTTCTGACCGTAGTGGGCGGCGTGCAGGCCGAGCGACTCGATCTCGGCGCGCGGAAACAGCTCGTCGGGCAGCTTGAGTTCCTGCAGCCCGATAGCGTCGACCGGACTCGCCGCGAGCCACTGCGCAAGATGCGGCAGCCGCACGCGCAGGGAATTCACGTTCCAGGTGGCGATGCGCATCATTCGAAAAGCGCTTCCGCATGGAACCCGATGGCGTGCGCGACCATCCGGTGCGGAAAGGCCTGGCTGCGGACATTCAGCAGGTTCACCGCCGAATTGTAGAGCTCGCGGCGTTCGATGATCGCCGCGCCGAATGTGGCGGAATCGGCTCTCGAGACACGATCGAGCGCATCCTGCTCGTAGCGCATGTGGCGGGCGCAGAGCTCGACGAGCTCCGTCAGCAGGTCGTGACGTTCGAGGAGCAGCGAGTCGAGGCCCGCGCAGGACTTGTGAACTGAATCGCGCAGCCGGAGCAGGCCGCTGCGGACGAGAATTGCGAAGAGCGCAAGCAGAGCGGCGATTGCGGGCACGATGACCCAGGTCATGACACATCGAGTATATCATCGGCGCTCCTGGCACCCGCGCGGGGCGGCGATGACGGAGCGGTGGGATCTCATCGTGATCGGCGGCGGCAGCGGCGGGCTTGCCTGCGCGCAACGCGCAGCCGAGCACGGCGCGCGTGTCGTGCTGGCCGAGCCCGGACCGCTCGGCGGCACCTGCGTCAATGTCGGCTGCGTGCCGAAGAAAATCATGTTTCATGCGGCCGAACTCGCTCATGGCATCGCTGACGCTGCCGGCTATGGCTTCGACATCCTGCGCCGCGGTCATGACTGGCGGACCTTGAAGGAACGCCGCGACGCCTACGTGCTGCGCCTGCGGGGCATTTACGCCGGGAATCTCAATCGGCGCGGCGTCACGCTGCTGAAAGAGCGCGCGCGACTTGCCGGCGGCAGGCGCGTGACGATCGGTGCCGGTGAACACGAATCGCCCCACATCGTGATCGCGACCGGCGGCCAGCCGATCCTGCCGGCGTTGCCCGGCGCGAAACAGGGTATCAGTTCAGACGGATTCTTCGAACTCGCGCAGCTGCCGGCCTCGGTTGCGCTGGTCGGCAGCGGTTATGTCGCGGCGGAACTCTCCGGTGTCTTGGTGGCGCTGGGCGCGGAGGTGACCGTGCTGATCCGGCACGATCGCATGCTGCGCGATTTCGACGAGATGCTGTCCTTCGCGTTGATGAAAGCGATGCGCGACGACGGCGTGAAGATCATCGAGCACGCCGTGCCAAAGGCCGTCACGAAGCGCGCGGAGGGCCTTTGCGTCGAACTCGAGGATGGCCGCAGCACCGGCCCATTCGAGACACTGATCTGGGCTGTCGGCCGGAAAGCCAACAGCGGGGAACTCGGGCTCGCCGACGCGGGTGTCGCGATCGGCGCGCAGGGTGAAGTCGTCACTGACCTGCTCCAGGACACGAATGTGCCGGGCATTCACGCGATCGGCGATGCGACGGGCCGCGAAGCGCTGACACCGGTCGCGATCGCCGCGGGTCGCTGCCTCGCTGACCGGTTGTTCGGCGGCATGAGCGACCGGCATCTCGATTACCGCCTGATTCCGACCGTGATCTTCACGCATCCGCCGATCGGCACCGTGGGCCTCTCCGAACGGGAGGCGCGCGCGGCGCATGGCGACGCGGTCGAGACATTCCGCTCGGATTTCATGCCGCTGTACCACGGCTTGACGGAGCGCAGGCGCCGCGCCGAGATGAAGCTCGTGACCGTGGGCGCCGTGCAGCGCATCGTCGGCCTGCATGTGATCGGCGCGGGCGCCGATGAGATGCTGCAGGGCTTCGCTGTGGCGCTGCGCATGGGCGCGACCAAGCGCGACTTCGACGATACGGTCGCGATCCATCCCACCAGCGCCGAAGAATTCGTGACCATGCGCTGACATGAACATCCGCCCTTACCGCGATGTCCGGCCCGTCATCGGACAACGGGTCTGGATCGACCCGGCAGCGGTCGTGATCGGCCGCGTGACCATCGGCGACGATGCCTCGATCTGGCCCGGCGCGGTGCTGCGCGGCGACGTGAACACCATCGAGATCGGCGCGCGCACCAGCATCCAGGACGGCAGCATCCTGCACGTCGTAAGCGCGCGGCTCGCGGGCGCCGACGGCATCCCGCTGCTGGTCGGCGCGGAATGCACGGTTGGGCATGGCGTGATCCTACACGCCTGCACGATCGGCACGCGCTGCCTGGTCGGCATGGGCGCGATCGTCATGGACGGCGCGATCGTTGGCGACGAAGTCATCATCGGCGCGGGCAGTCTCGTGCCGGCCGGCAAGAAGCTTGCGCCACGGACGCTGTGGGTCGGCAGCCCCGCGCGCCAGGCGCGCGCGCTCCGCGCTCCGGAAATCGCGATGCTCGCGGAATCGGCCACGCACTACGTGGCGTTGAAGGACGATTATTTGAAGGGCGGTTAAAGCCGCTCGAGCGCGTCCAGCACGGGCTTGGTCGCCGGCCGCACGCCGTGCCACAGCCGGTAGGATTCTGCGGCCTGCTCAACCAGCATGCCCCAGCCCTTGTAGGAGCGTGACGAGCCGCGTTCCGTGGCCCAGCGCATGAACGCCGTGTCGCCGCGGCCATAAGCCATGTCGTAGCAGACGGTGTCGTGCCCGATGGCGCGCGGTGGCAGCGCCGGCACCTCGCCCGCGAGACTCGCAGCAGTCGCGTTGATGACGATGTCCCAGGGCCGGTCATCGACATCGTCGAAGCTCGAGGCCGAAACCTCGCCGAGATCCGAGAATTCGTCGCGCAGGCGCTGCGCGCGCTCGGGCGTGCGGTTCGCGATGCGGATCTCGCGCGGTTCCTGCTCGAGCAATGGCGCCAGCACGCCACGCACGGCACCGCCCGCGCCGAGGACCAGGAGGTGCGACCCGCTGACGGCGACGCCAAGATTGCTGACGAGATCGGTCACGAGGCCGGTGCCGTCGGTATTGTCGCCGAGGAGCTCCGTCGGACTCCTCCTGATGATCGTATTGACGGCGCGGGCGCGCTCGGCGCGTGCCGAGAGTTCGTTGACGATCTCGGCCGCGGCGGGCTTGTGCGGCAGCGTGACATTGGCGCCGCCACCGCCCTCGACAAAGAAATCGATCACGGCGCGCCGGAACGTCATGGGGTCAACATCGCGCAGCTTGTAGTCCACGACGTGATCGAACTGCCGCGCGAACAGGCCGTGGATGAATGGCGACCAGCTATGGCTGACCGGATGACCGAACAGTGCGTAGCGACCCGGACCGTCGTGCGTGGACATGCCGTCAATCCCCGCGCAGCCAGCCGGCGGCGCGGCCGGCGTAGTAGCTCAGGATGCCGTCGGCGCCGGCGCGTTTGATGCAGGCGAGACTCTCGAGCACAGCGGCGCGCTCCTCGAGCCAGCCATTGGCGATCGCAGCCGCGAGCATCGCGTACTCACCGCTGACCTGGTAGACGAATGTCGGCACCCTGAATTCATCCTTGACGCGCCGCACGATGTCGAGATAGGGCAGCCCCGGCTTGATCATCACGATGTCCGCGCCTTCCGAGATGTCGAGCGCCACCTCGCGCAGCGCCTCGTCGCTGTTGGCCGGGTCCATCTGATAGGTCGATTTGTCGGCCTTGCCGAGGGCGGTCGCGGAACCGACGGCATCGCGGAATGGTCCGTAGAAGCAGGAAGCGTACTTCGCCGAATAAGCGAGAATCCGGGTATCGTGATGACCGTCCTGCTCCAGCGCCGAGCGGATCGCCCCGATCCGCCCGTCCATCATGTCCGAGGGTGCCACAATATCTGCGCCCGAATTCGCATGCGAGCGCGCCTGCTTGACGAGTGCCGCAACCGTCACGTCATTCAGCACAAGCCCGGCATCGTTGATGATCCCGTCCTGGCCGTGGGTTGTGTATGGATCGAGGGCCACGTCGGTGATTACGCCGAGACCGGGCACGATGCGCTTGAGTTCGCGCACCGCGCGCTGCGCGAGACCATCGGGGTTCCAGGCCTCGCGCCCGTCCTCCGTCTTGGACGATGGATCGGGGACCGGAAACAGGGCGATGGCGGGAATGCCGAGACCGGCGAGACGCCCCGCCTCCGCGACAAGGAGGTCGATGCTCAGGCGCTCGATGCCGGGCATCGAGGCAATGGGCTCGCGCCGCTTGCTTCCCTCGATGACGAACAGGGGCTGGATCAAGTCATCGGCCGTGACCCGGGACTCCCGGGCGAGGCGGCGCGAAAACAGGTCGCGGCGCATGCGCCTTGGCCTGGTATGAGGATAGCTCCCGGTGACACGCTGGCCCATGAGGCTCCTGGCCCGGCTTCGGCCGCGGTAGAGTCGGCCGCTCGGGGCCGGAAATAAAACCCTTCTATGGCCGGTCTTTATACATGAACCGCGGCGACCGCGGTACGGACAGGCGGCAGCGTTTCGCGACGTTATGCGAGGCCTTGCGCCCCGATCTGCTGCGCTTCGCGTTCTGGCTGGGCCGGGACCGGCAACTCGCCGAGGACGTCGTGCAGGAGGCGTTGTTGCGGGCCTGGAAGTCGTTCGATGCGCTCGCGGAGGAGGGTAAGGCGAAATCCTGGCTTCTGACCATCGTGCGCAGGGAATTCGCCCGCTCCTTCGAGCGCAAGCGCCTCGAGGTCACCGATCTCGACGCGCTGGTGGCCGCGGAGGCGGATGTGCTCGCGGCTGAAGACGATGCCGGCCTCGCGGAGATGCGCGAAGCATTATTTCGTCTCAAAGACGAATACCGGGAGCCACTGGTGCTGCAGGTGATGATGGGTTACTCGACACAGGAAATCGCCGATCAGATGGGCCTGCAGCAGGGCGCCGTGCTGACCCGGCTGTTCCGTGCCCGCGCGCGGCTGCGCCAGGAACTCGGCATCGCCGCGGAGTCTTCGCCGTGATGAACTGCCTCGAATTCCGCCGCCGCGCCGGTGCGGAGCCCTCGGTCTCCGGCGACGAGATCGAGGGCCACCGCAGGGAATGCCTGGCCTGCGCGCGCTACCAGGACGAGTTGCGCGCCATGGACTCGCTGATCGGGCGCGCGTTCGCCGTCGATGCGGCGCGCATCCGAAACAACAGGGCGCGACGCCCGCGCTGGCTGGCGCTGGCCGCCAGCATCGCGATCGGACTGTCGGTCGGGCTCGCGCTCTGGATCAGCTCGCCGCGTCCGTCGCTGGCGCGCGAGGTCATCGGCCACGTTGCGCACGAGCCGGACGCGATGAGCGGGACCGCTCCGATCGCGCCGGCGGCGCTCGCCGGCGTGCTCGACCCGGAGGGCACGCAGCTGCGCCCGGGGCTCGGCGACGTGACATTTGCGATGCGCTGCGTCTTCGAGGGTCATGTCGTGCCCCATCTGGTGGTCCGGACTGCCAGGGGCCCAGTCACGGTGCTATTGCTCAGGCACCGGAATGTCAGTGAGCCGGTCCGGCTCGCGGAGCAGGGATACGCCGGCGTTGTCCTGCCCGCGCCGCGCGGAAGCATTGCGATCGTCGGCCAGCAGAAGGATCTGGACGGCATCGCGCGGCAGGTATTTGAAGCGGTGGACTGGGGCAACTGAGACCGTCGGCATCTTCATTCCCCGGCGAGCCAGTCCACGCGCCAGCGTCCGCCACCGTCGGGCGCGAGGATCGCGTGCAGCGCAGGTAGGCCTGCGCGCAGGTCGCCGTCGGACTTCCAGGGTGGATTGACCAGCAGCACGCCTGAGCCATTCAGTCCGGCGCGCGAATCGTCGGGATGCACGCAGAGTTCCACCGCGAGCACGCGCCGCAGGCCTGCGTCGAGCAGTCGCCGGTGGAAGCGCGCGATCGCCGAGGCGAGCTTGATCGGATACCAGGCGGCAAGCACACCCTGCGGCCAGCGTTCTGCGGTGCCCGTCAATGCATCCGCGACTCGTTCCAGATCGGTCTGTTGCTCCTCGTAAGGCGGATCGATCAGCACCAGCCCGCGCTTCTCGCGCGGTGGCAGCAAAGCCGCCAGTGCTTCGAAGCCATCCCGGCAGTGAACGCCAAAGCGCCGGTCGCCGTGAAACTCGCGGCTCAGCAATCGCGCTTCGCCGGGCTCGATGTCGCAGAGCGCGGCATGGTCGTCCGGCCGCAGCAGGGCCGCGGCGATGCAGGGCGAGCCGGGATAGAATCGCGGCACGGCTTCGTTGCCGGCATCGAAAGCGCGCACGAGTTCCAGATAGCGGCGAAGCGGGGAGGGCATGCCCTTCGGGTCCGCAGCGGCGAGTCGCAGGATGCCACGCGCCGCTTCCGCGGCGCTGTCACGCGAACCGAGATCGTAGCGGGCGCGGCCCGCGTGGGTGTCGAGATAGAAGAGCGGGCGCTTTTTCTCTATCAGGCGCGTGAGCACCGCGACCAGCACGAAGTGCTTGACGACGTCGGCAAAATTGCCCGCATGACAGGCGTGGCGGTACTTCAAGCAGCGGAGCCGGCAAGCCAGTCGCGCGGCCGGAGGAAATCGCGACTGAGCCGTTCCTCAGGCGAGCCGGGTTCGGGCTGCCAGCCGTATTCCCAGCGCGCGAGTGGCGGCAGCGACATCAGGATGGACTCGGTGCGTCCGCCGGACTGCAGCCCGAACAGAGTGCCGCGGTCGTGGATCAGGTTGAATTCCGCGTAGCGGCCACGCCGGTAGAGCTGGAACTGCCGCTCGCGCTCGCCAAAGGCGACGCTGCGCCGCCGTTCTGCGATCGGCAGGTAGCCGGCGACGAAGGCGGCGCCGACACGGCGCAGGAAGGCAAAGCAGGCTTCGAATCCCCATTCATTGAGGTCGTCGAAGAACAACCCGCCCACGCCGCGCGTCTCGCCGCGGTGCGGCAGGTAGAAGTAGCGGTCGCACCAGTCCTTGAAGCGCTCGTATGTACCGGGCGGACAGCCCTCGCAGGCCGAGCGCGCGACGCGGTGCCAGTGCCTCACGTCCTCTTCTTCCGGATAGTAAGGAGTCAGGTCGAAACCGCCGCCGAACCACCATGCGGCTTCGCCACCAGAGGGCAGGGCGATGAACAGGCGCACATTCATGTGCGTGGTCGGGACAAAGGGGTTACGCGGATGCAGTACGAGCGACACGCCCATCGCCTCGAATGGCGCGCCCGCGAGTGCCGGACGCTGTGCGCTCGCCGAGGCCGGCATGCGCGCGCCGTGAACCCGCGAGAAATTGATGCCTGCCTGCTCGAATAACGCGCCGTCCTTCAGTATGCGCGTCTCGCCGCCGCCGCCCTCGGGCCGCTGCCAGGCGTCACGGCGAAACCGTGCGCTGCCATCGGCCTGCTCGAGCGCCAGAGTGATGCGCTCCTGCAACTCGAGCAGCCATGCGTTCACGGCGGCGCGATCGAGCATCGCTCACTCCTTGGCGGGACGAGCCTTGCGCGCGACCCTGGCCTTCGCCGGTGGAGCTGCCGCTGCGGCCGTGGGTGGCGTGGCGGTTGTTGCGGGCTTCCTCGCGCCGCGGCGACCGAAACGACCCTTGCCGCGTTCGGGCGCCACGGCCAGGAGCGCAACGCACTCCTCGAGCGTGACCGAGGCGGGGTCGCGATCCTTCGGGATCCGGGCATTGCGCTTGCGATCGGTGATGTAGGGACCATAGCGGCCCTTCAGCACCTGAATGCCGGCATCCGGAAAATCGAGGATCGTGCGCTCGCGGTCGGACTGCTGCTTGGCGGCGACGATTTCGAGCGCCCGCTCGAGCGTTACCGCGAACGGGTCGTCCTCCTTGATCGACGCGAACTTCGCGCCGTACTTGACGTAGGGCCCGTACTGGCCGCGGCCGACGCTGATCGGTGTGCCGTCCGGTCCATGTCCCAGCGTGCGTGGCAGCGACAGGAGCTTCAATGCGTCGGGCAGCGTGACATCGTCCATGTGCTGGCCCGGCATCAGGCTCGCGAATTTCGGCTTGTCGGGATCGTCGCGGGTGCCGCATTGTACGAACGGTCCGTACGCGCCCATGCGCACGGTGATCGGCTTGCCGCTCACGGGGTCGCGTCCGATCTCGCGCGACTCGGCGACCTCCTCGCGGGTGACGGTCTTGCCGATGTGCTCGACGAGCTTCGAGAATGGCTTCCAGAAGCGCGCGAGCTCGGGGCGCCATGGCTTCTCGCCATTCGAGATCTCGTCGAGCATATCCTCCATGGCCGCCGTGAAGCCGTAATCCACGTAGATCTCGAAGTACTTGACGAGGAATCGGCTGACGATCTTGCCGATGTCGGTCGGGACGAACGCGCGGCCGAGCATCTCGACATACTTGCGGTAGCGCAATGTCTCGATGATCGAGGCATAGGTCGACGGCCGTCCGATGCCATGGCTCTCGAGCGACTTGACGAGACTCGCCTCGGTGTAGCGCGGTGGCGGCTGCGTGAAATGCTGCTCGGGCCGCAGGGTCTCGAGTGCCACCTGCTCGCCGGGCTCGAGCGCGGGCAGTCGCTGCTCGTCCTCGCTCTCGACGTCGGTCTCGTCCTCGTCGTGGTCCTCGTGATAAGCGGCGAGGAATCCCGGTTCCAGCAG
>JANOSR010000028.1:0-2986 GCA_031415935.1 Steroidobacteraceae bacterium
TATGTACCTGCACGACGTCCTCGCCGCGACCGGCTTTCACCGCGAGTACTGGATGGTCATGGGCCTGCTGCTCGGCGAATTGCGCAGCAAAGGCTTCAGTTCCTGCCGCATCCAGGTCAACAACGACGGCAAGTTCACCAAGTGGGCGGTGTGCCTTCAGGGACTGAAGCCGGACAATGCCGACGCCTGCCTGACCGCCTTGTACGGCGACTGGCGAACCCCTGATTCGCACTACGTCTATTGGCGCGATTGCGGGGCAACCGTGGATCGTTATCCCTGGAGCGGCGAACGCCGCAGGGTCTGAGCTTGCAGTTGCGAGACACGGCTGAAGAGCTGTTCATCCGCGTGGCGGCCAGCGGCCTGTTGCCGGCCAGTTGGTTTCTTTCGTTGCCCGACCCCGCAACGATCACCGCCCGCAGAGGCAAGCTCGCGATCGACATCGTCAGCCACTGCTGGCAGTACGGCCACCTGTTGGCGTATCAACTGAGCTCGCTCGTCAATTTCCCGCCGACGCGTGCCACGATCCGCATGACCGTATTTCATGCCCCGGAAGATCTGCGAACCCGCGCGATGCTCGACTTCTTCGGTGGCATCCAGGTGCCCGGTGTGACCTGGAACTGGCAGCCGATCGAGCCCGGTCGGCTCTTCCGGCGCTCGATCGGGCGTAACCTCATCGCCCGCAGCACAATGGCCGACTGGGTGTGGTTCACCGACTGCGACATCATTTTTCACCGCGGATGCCTGGACACGCTGGTGGAACAGTTGCAGGGGCGAACGGACCGTCTGGTTTATCCGCGCGAGGAGCACGTGACCGCCATGCTGGCGCAGACCGATCCGTTGCTGGCGGCCGAGCGCGACCGGCCGCGCGTCGTCGACATCGATACCAGCCAGTTCGCGCTGCTCGCCGTGCCCCAGGCCAAGGGCGCCTACCAGATCGTCCACGGCGATATCGCGCGCGCCTGCGGCTACTGCGAGCAGGTGTCCGTGTTTCAGCGCCCGGTGGCGCGCTGGGCCAAGACCTTCGAGGATCGCACTTTGCGCTGGCTGTTGCAGAGCAATGGAACGCCTTTGGAAGTGGCCGGCGTGCACCGCATCCGCCATGTGCAAAAGGGGCGCTATGGCGACAACAAGGCCGAAGTGCTGATTCGGGGAAACATCCGGCGTGTGAAGGCGGCGGTCAAGGCGCGGTGGCGGGCGGGCAGAAGCCCGCAGGATCGCTGATACAATCACGGCCCATTCTGGCTGCCGTAATAGCGCCTGCCCGGAGTCGCGGATGAAGAAACCCGTTACCGTCACCATCACCGGAGCCGCGGGCCAGATCGGCTATGCGCTCGCCTTTCGCGTGGCCGCAGGCCAGATGCTCGGCACGGACCAGCCGGTCAACCTGCATCTGCTGGAGATCACGCCCGCGCTGCCCCCGCTCGGCGGTGTCGTCATGGAGTTGTCCGACTGCGCCTTCCCGACACTCAATCGCCTGGTCGCGACGGACGATGCCCTTGCTGCGTTTCGCGATTGCGATTACGCGATGCTGGTCGGCGCGCGGCCGCGCGGGCCGGGCATGGAGCGCAAGGATCTGCTGCTTGCGAACGCGCAGATCTTCTCGGCGCAGGGCAAGGCCATCAATGAGGCCGCGAGCCGCGGCGTGCACGTGCTGGTCGTCGGCAACCCGGCAAACACCAACGCCCTGATCGCCGCCTCCAACGCACCCGACATCGAGCGGCAGAATTTCACCGCGATGATGCGTCTCGATCACAACCGCGCCCTGGCACAGCTCGCCGAGAAGACCGGCACGCGTACGACGGCGATCCGCCGCATGATCGTCTGGGGTAATCACAGCGCAACCCAGTATCCGGACATCAGCCACTGCACGGTCACCGGCAAGCCCGCGCGCGCGCTGGTGGACCAGCAGTGGTACCGCGAGCAGTTCATCCCGACCATTCAGCAGCGCGGCGCCGCGATCATCAAGGCGCGCGGCGCCTCGTCCGCAGCATCTGCAGCGTCGGCCGCCATCGATCACATGCGCGACTGGTCACTCGGCACGCCTGCGAGCGATTGGGTCAGCATGGCGATCCCCGCCGACGGGAGCTACGGCGTTCCGGAGGGCGTGATGTATTCGTACCCGGTGACCTGCAAGGGCGGTCGTTACGCGATCGTGCAGGGTCTCGCGGTCGACGAGTTCAGCCGCGGCCGCATGGATGCGACGCACAAGGAACTGCTCGAGGAACGCGAAGGCGTGCAGGATCTGCTCTCTGCGAGGTGACGCGATGATTCATATGAGACACGCCGTATCGACCATCGCCGCGGGCCTGCTCGCGATCGGCCTGCTGCATAGCAGCGCGATCGCCCAGGAAAAAACGCAGAAGCCGCCATTGCACGGATCGCACTGGATGGCGATCACCGGCAAGCCACTCGCCGCGACCGCTGGCGCCCGCATGTTCGAGCGCGGCGGCAACGCGGTGGACTCCGCCTGCGCGATGCTCGCGGCGACCGCGACGATGTGGGACGTATTGTCCTGGGGCGGCGAGACACAGGCACTGATCTACAACCCCGGAACCGGCCGCGTCATCGCGATCAATGGCCTGGGCGTCGCGCCCACCGGCGCGACCGTCGATTTCTACCGCAGGAAGGGCTTCAGGTATCCGCCCGAAGACGGGCCGCTCGCCGCGGTGACGCCGGGCACGCCCGGGGGCCTTCTCATGATGCTCGCCGAATACGGCCGGTTGTCGCTGGCCGAAGTGCTGGCACCCGCGATCACGCTCGCCGACGGCTATCCGATGGAGGCTGAAACCGCCGATCGCATCGAGGCCGAGAAGGAGAAGATCAAGCAGTGGCCCTATGCGAAGGCCGTGATGCTGCCGCACTTGGGCTCCGCGCGCGAGGCGCCGCAGGCCGGCGAGATGTTCCGCCAGCCGGATCTCGCGGCCACACTCCGCAAATTGGTTGAAGCCGAGGCCGCCGCGCTCGCCGCCGGCAAGTCACGCAAGGA
>JANOSR010000029.1:0-2220 GCA_031415935.1 Steroidobacteraceae bacterium
GATGTAGGCCCAGGTGCGGCCCCGCGTCTCGGTGTGCGGAAGCGCGAAGCCCGCAATTCCGTATTGCGCAAGGACCGCGCCGATCGCTTCATCCGTGTGTATCTCGCTGTCGACCAGCGTGCCGTCGAGATCGAAGAGCACCGCGCGCACTGGCCTGCCCATGGTCATTGGAGTCATCCTCGCATACCCGCAGACGCAGTGGCGTCGATGACGTCAGTTCCGCCGACGATCCACGCGCTGCGCCTCCTTCGGCGCCCCGGATCATTCGGGTGTCTCGACCGCGATTCCTGCCGCCTCGAGCCGGGCACGGAGCCCGGCGAGCTGCGCGGCGTAGTTACGCCACTCGTTCACGGCCGAGTGGTAGATCGGCCGGCGCACCTGGTGCGCGCTCGCGGACGTGCTCGCGGCAGGATTCAGGTGGAAGGCGCGACACGCGTCTTCCCACTCGAGGTCGCAGAACTCGAGCAGCCGTCGCGATTCGCCGAGCTGATCCGCAACCAGCTGCTCATAAGACAGTTCGTGGATGACGGCGGGCATCGTGCGGCGCCAGTGATCCATCAGCCGGCGGTACGCGATGTAGTACTGCGCTATCTCATCGAGGTCGTAGGAGAACGGGAAACCGTCCAGGAACAGCATCTTGTAGATCGCGTAGCAGGCAGCCAGCGGACCGCGCGTGACGTGGACGATTTTTGCGTTCGGCAGCGCGCGGCGGATCAGACCGCAATACAGGTAGTTGATCGTCATCTTGTCGATGAACCGTGGCGCCTCGCTGGCCACCGGACCACAGCGCGCCAGATAATCCCGGCCGAGTGCCGCGAAGTCGAACCGCGCCGAGGGCACGACGATCTGCCGCAGCGGCGGATCGTCGAGGCCGCTTTTCGCGCGCGCGGCAGCGGCGATCGCAAGGGTGAAATGACGCAACTCGCCTGCCGCGTGGATCTGCGAATGGCTCGACAGGATACGCTCGACGAGCGTCGATCCGGCGCGCGGCAGGCCGACGATGAAGATCGGCGCATCGGCCGCCGCCCCGGCGGTCAGCTGCGAGGGGCCGGCGGGATAGGCCTCGATCAGCCAGTCCACGGTGTTGAGGTCGGCGGTAAGGTCGTACTTCAGATGCCGGCGCCGGAGCCGCGCGCCGCGCTCGAGTTGCGTCCACGACTCAGCGTGCCGCCCGAGGTCCGCGTACTCCTTCGCGAGCGCGTAGCGCAACTGCACTTCGCCGTTCGCGTCGGCGTCGCCACGTTCGAGCAGCTGCTCGAGGAGGCCCACGTGATTGCGATCCGGCGTCTGCGTGCGCAGGTTGGATCGATTCGTGTAACTCTCGTAGAGCTTCGGGTCCAGCTCGAGGACACGGTCGTAGTCGGCTTCCGCCCCCTCGAGCTGGCCGACGAATCTGCGCACTACGGCGCGGCCGAACAGCAGCCGTGGGTCGTCGGGCGCCTGGCAACAGGCGCGCTCGTAGACGGCCAGCGCACGAAAGTGCTCGTCAGTCGCGTTGTAGAACTTGCCGATCGCAGCGAGGGCGCGCGGGTTGCCGTCGGATGCGCGCTCGGCCTGTGCTGCAGCGCGCAGCGCTTCCGGCCGGCGCCGTAGTCCATCGAGGCACTGCGCCTGGCGCAGAAGTACCGACGGGTCGTTCGGGGCGACAGCGACGGCGCGTTCGGCGAGTTGCAACGCCCGTTCATGCTCATCCAGATGCTGGGCGATCACGCTCGCCAGCAGCCAGCCAGGGGCGAATGCGCGGTCGGCGGCGTTCAGCTCCCGGCAGCCTGCGTCAGCTTCGCGCCAGTTGCGTGCCTGCATCTGGCGTACCACTTCACGATAGAGCGCATCGCGGTCTCCGGTCATTCTGCCCCCCTGATCGCGGCGACGTGGGCGGCGAAGGCGGGCGTCGCCAGAAGATGCGCGAACGCAACGAGGCGCTGGACTGTCGGGTCTATGCCCGCGCCGCCGCATGGATTCTCGGCGCCGACCGCTGGGACGAGGCGACATGGCGGTCTCTGGAAGGCCAAGCTGGCGTGGAAACCAAGGTGATCGCCGCACCAGAGGTGGTGGAACCGACCGCGCCCAATGCCGGAACCGTGATGACACCGCGCCGCCGCCGTTCGGGCGCGGTGACCCCGACATATATGAGGTAGCAAGAATGACTCTGGCAGAAATGCAAGCGCTGCTGAGCGCCCTTCTCGGCATGCGCTTTGGCGGCGTCCGGTCGATCACCTA
>JANOSR010000030.1:0-7136 GCA_031415935.1 Steroidobacteraceae bacterium
CGGCCCGCGGGTGTCAGCTTCACGAGCCAGGCACGCCGGTCCTCCGGATCGTCCACACGCTCGACCAGGCCCTCGTGTTCCAGCATGTCGGTGATGCCGGTCACGTTGCCGCCGGTCACCATCATGCGCTTCGACAGCTCGCCCATCTTGAGTCCGCCAGGCACGCGCTCGAGTTGCGCCATCAGGTCGAAGCGCGGCAGCGTCGTCTCATAGCGCTCCTGAAGGAGCCGGCGCATACGTGTTTCGATCAACCGGTTGGTGGCGAGCATGCGCAGCCACAACCGGATGGCGGCATGGTCATCGCTCGCAATGCGCGTTTCGGCATCTGTCGTCGTGCGCGGCATCAGACCGGCCCCGCCATCTGCGCTGCGCGCTCGAGATTGCGTTCGAGCTGACGCCTCGCCGTTTCATAAGCCTTCGGCCACCACTGTTCGCGATAGCCCTGCGCGGCCGCGGCGTGCAGCGTCCACGCCGCATCGGCCAGGTGCGGGCGCGCGAGTGCGCAAAGATCGGCTCGGCCCGAGGCGATGATCGAGTTCACGTGATCCGCTTCGTAGATATTGCCGACCGCGATGGTCGGAATGTCGACCAGATTGCGGACCTGATCCGAGAATGGCGTCTGCCACATGCGCCCGTACACCGGCTTCTGCCAGGGCACGGTCTGCCCACTCGAGAGATCGAGGATGTCGGCGCCGGCGGCTTTCATCGCGCGGGCGATGTCGAGCAGCTCCTCTTCGCGCAGGCCGCCGTCGGCCCAGTCGCTCGCGGAGAGCCGCACGGAAAGGGGCTTGTCGGCCGGCCAGATTTTGCGCACCGCTGCCAGCAATTCCAACGGGAAACGCAGGCGATTGGCGAGCGGCCCGCCGTACTCGTCCGCGCGCCGGTTGGTGAGCGGCGACAGGAAGCTCGCGAGCAGGTAGCCATGCGCCATATGAAGTTCCAGCATGTCGAAGCCGGCTTCCGCGCCATGTCGCGTCGCGCGCAGGAAATCGGCGAGCACGGCATCCATGTCGGCGCGCGTCATCGCGCGCGGTGGCGCGCTGATGCCCTCGTAATAAGGTATCGTCGAGGGTGCGACGGTTTCCCAATTGCCGGTGGCCAAGGGGTGATCCGATTCGTCCCAGCCGAGCTGGGTCGAACCCTTGCGGCCTGAATGCCCGATTTGCAGGCAGATCTTCGCGGGGCTCGCTTCGTGCACGAAGTTCACGATGCGCCGCCAGGCCTCGCGTTGCGATTCGTTCCAGAGTCCCGTGCAGCCAGGGGAGATCCGCCCTTCGGGCGACACGCAGGTCATCTCCGTGAACACGAGACCGGCGCCGCCGGTCGCCCGCGCACCGAGATGCACCAGATGCCAGTCGCCCGGCATGCCGTCCTTGGCGAGGTACTGCGCCATGGGAGAGACGACGATGCGGTTCTCGAGCTTCATGCCGCGCAGCTGGAATGGCAGGAACATGGGCGGCCTGGCCGAGGTGGCTCCCGCGCGCGCGGCGAGTTTCATCTCGACGTCGCGCACGAATCCCGCATCGCGCAGCCGCAGGTTGTCGTGCCCGATGCGCTGGCTGCCGGTCAATAGACTGTAGGTGAACTGCCAGGGCTCGAAGTTCACGTAGCGCACGACTTCCTCGAACCAGCGCATGCGGTTGCGCGCGGCGCTCTGCAGCTTGAGCGCTTCCAGCGAGCGCTCTTCCTGATAACGCGCGAGACCCGCCGGCACGTCGGTCGCGTGCGCGACGCGCGCCGTGAGCTCGATCGCATCCTCCATCGCGAGCTTGGTGCCGGAACCGATCGAAAAATGCGCCGTGTGCGCGGCATCGCCAATCAGCACCAGATTGCGGTGATGCCAGCGCCGGCACAGCACGCGGTTGAAATTGAGCCAGGCCGAGCCGCGCAGGTGCAGGGCATTGCTCATCAGGGGATGGCCGCCCAGGTATTTCCCGAACAGGCGCTCGCAGAATGCGATGGACTGCTTGTGATCGAGCTTGTCGAGCCCATGCGCGCGCCAGGTTTCCTCGCGGGTCTCGACAATCACCGTCGCGAGATCGCCGCTGAACTGGTAGGCGTGGATCTGGAACCAGCCGTGTTCGGTCTTCTCAAAGGCGAAGGTGAAAGCCGGGAAGGCCTGTGTCGTGCCGAGCCAGATGAAACGGCATTGGCGCACGTCGATGTCGGGCTCGAAGACGTCCGCGTGGCGGGATCGGATCCTGCTGTTGACGCCATCCGCGGCGATGACGAGATCCGCATCGGCGTAAGGCGCGTCGTCCTCGACCTCGTGCTCGAAGCTCTGCTGCACGCCCAGCTCGGCCGCGCGCTCCTGCAGGATGTTCAGCAGGCGCTTGCGGCTGATGCCGCAGAAGCCGTGGCCGCCAGTCGTGATCGTCGTGCCGCGGTAGTGCACGTCGATGTCGTCCCAATGGTGGAATCCGGCGGTGATCGCCTCGTGCGTGGGCGCATCGGCCGCGCGAAAGCCCTGCATGGTCCGGTCGGAGAACACCACGCCCCAGCCGAAGGTGTCGTCGGGGCGATTGCGCTCATGGACCTCGACCCGCGCGCGCGGCAGGGCCTTCCTGAACAGGATCGCGGAATAAAGGCCAGCCGGCCCGCCGCCCAGGCAAACGATCCTCTTCAACCGGATCTCCCGTAACCCGGTGAAATTACAGGCCTATATCATTGACATGTCAAGTAATTTGACCAGAACCGCGACCGGGAACGCATAAAAAGGGGAAAGCGTAAAAAGGGGCGCCGCGTCCCCTTTTACGTCCTGCCGTCAGTCTTAATCGTCGCCACTCGGTGGTTTCGCGTTCTTGTAAACCTTGACCAGTTCCAGGTCGCCATCCCTGACCAGGCCGACATTCGGGCAATAGGTCTTGAGGGATTCATGACCCGGCTCCAGCGGAGTGGTCTCGGTGACCTCGACGCAGTCCCGGAACTCGCCAGCCGGCACCTCGACTTCGAGGCCCATCGCCGTGTGCTCGCCACGGTCCTGCGCGTTCGGCGCGACCTCCTGGTAATAGCGTGACCCGAGCAGGAATGCGCGATCCGGCAGGAGAATGCCGGGACGTGCGCCGTCCTTGCCCGCGAGCCAGGAATCGGGCAAGCGGTTGCCGTCGCCATCTTCCACGTCCTCGCCGAAGTAATAGACGTCATTCATCGGCGCGCAGGACGCAACGTAGTTGTGCGAGATCTCCTCGACTTCGCCGTCGGCGGTCTCGAACTCCTGCATGACACGGGCGCGCACGAAGCGTGCCTTGCCGTGGTCGAGGAACTTGATCACACGGGTGTCCGGCAAGATAGTGATCCAGAGTTCCACGAGTTCTTCGCAGTTGCCGTCTTCGACGCAGCGCTCGTTGCTCAGGTAGAGCTGGCGACCGGGATTGAGACGGAGATATGAGTTGCCGCCCTGGGTCTTGAAATCGCAGGCCGCGATCGGGAATTGGTCGGTAAAGCCGTCTTGCTGGGCGTTGGCGACGGCCAGGGGGACCAGCGCGGCAAGCAACAGGACGATGGGTCGGTTCAGGACTGACATGGGACGCACCTCGTTCTTGCACAAAGTCGGTCTTGCCTGTAATTGGATGTCCGGCACGAAATAATCCTTCGCGCAGAAGGATTCGCCGCCGGCGGGCGTCTAACAAACAATGGCTGACCTGGTTCATGTCGATCGGGCCGTGGCGCGCCGGATCCTGGCCGGTGACGAGGCCGCTTTCCGGGAGCTGTTCGACCGCTTTTTCCCGCGGCTGTACCGCTTTGCACTGGCACGGCTGGACCGGGACCAGGAGGTCGCGCGCGACGTCGTGCAGCAGACCTTCTGCAATGCGATCGAGCGCCTCGACAGCTATCGCGGCGAGGCGGCGCTTTACACCTGGTTCTGCCAGATCTGCCGCAACGTGATCGCGGATCACTATCGCCGGCGGCAAAGAGGCGCAGAGCGGGTTGTGCTGCTGGAAGACCAGCCCAACGTGCGCGCGATACTCGAGGCTCTCGCGGCACCCACCGATGACGAACCGGACACCGGTGTCTGGCGGCAGCAGGTCCACCGCGTCGTCGAGGCGACGCTCGATGCCTTGCCGGGGCATTACGGCGAAGTGCTCGAGTGGAAATACCTGGACGGACAATCGGTCGAGGAAATTGCGCGGCGCCTCGAGCTCGGACCAAAGGCAGCGGAATCGCTGCTGACGAGGGCCCGGGTCGCATTTCGCGCCGCCATCGCGGATTTCGCCGGCGCGTCGGACGAGTTGACAGGATCGCTGGGCCGGAGCCCGGGGTAGGAACATGGATCACGAACCACAGGATCGTCAGAACGGCCCCGACCTCGTCGCGTCGCTCATTCGAGCGGCGGGCCGGCGCACGGAGCCGCCCGAAGACGCCTACCAGCAGGTGCTCACAGCGGCGACTGCGGCGTTTCGCGAAAAGATCGCGCAGCGTCGCGGACGGACCTGGATGCTCCTGGCCAGCGCTGCAGGTATTGCCGCGCTCACGATTGCGTTTCTGTTGCAGTGGGATGCGACCTCTGCACAGTCGCAAGTCGCAAGAGTGGCGCGCGTCATCGGTACTGCGGAACTCGCAACCGATGGCGATTGGAAACCGATGACCAGGACGGGTGGCTATCTTGCGAAAGGCTCAAGACTGCGCACACTGGCCGGCGGCGGCGTGGCGCTCGCGCTCGACGGTGGTGCGTCACTGCGTCTTGCTGCCGCGACCGAAGTGCAGATGGATGGGCCACGGCGGGTCCTGTTGCGGTCCGGCACGCTCTACCTCGACAACACCGGCAGCGTCGGCACGGGATACCAGATCGCGACTGCCGCAGGAACTGCGCGCGACGTCGGCACGCAGTTCGAGCTGCATGTCGCGGACGGGTCCTTGCGGCTGCGCGTGCGCGAGGGCCGCGTGGAAATCGACCGCGCCGGGCAGCTGCTGACCGGTTCAGCGGGCGAGCAGCTCGAGATTGACGTGCTGGGCGGAGTCACGCGCTCGTCGATCGCAGCGACCGACAAGGCATGGCAATGGGCCGAAACGACCGCCCCGGCACCGGATATCGACGGTCAGCCCGCGACCGTATTGCTCGCCTGGGTGGCGCGCGAGACTGGCCGGCGGCTGCACTACGAATCGGCGGTCGTGGAGACGCGCGCTGCCACGGTGATCCTGCACGGCAACATCCGCCATCTCGCGCCGCTGGCCGCGCTCGATGTAATGCTTGCGACCACCGACCTCGAATACGCGCTGATCGGCGATACAATGGAGATACGTACCCGCACCGAGCTATAAGCACAGTCGTGAAGAATTGGACGCTGTTGCTGGCCTGCCTGCCCGGCGTTGCTGAAGCTGCGGCATACCAGGGACAGACGATTGAGCAGGCGCTCGAACAGCTGCGCGAGCGCGGGATCGCGCTCTTCTACAGCAGCGATCTCGTGAAACCATGGATGCGCATCGAGCGCGAGCCGACAGCGACCGAGCCGCGCGCGCTGCTTGCGGAAATCCTGGCGCCGCACGGCATCAACGTGACCGACGGCCCAGACGGTGCCCTGATGCTGGTGCGCGAGATTCAGCGTGCGCCACGGCGTGCGGCGCCCGGAGCGCCGCACCGTCCTGCACCGACTCCGCTTGACGTCGTCGTCGTCAGCGCGAGCACTTACCTGTTCGGGGGCGATGCGCCGCTGTCGTCGGCGGTATTCAGTGCCGACGACCTCGAGATGCTGCCCGAAATCGGCGAAGACCCGTTGCGCGCGGTATCGCGCCTGCCGGGTGTCGCGCGCCAGGACTTCTCCAGTCGCGTTCATCTGCGCGGCGGCACCGACGAAGAAACGCTGGTGCGCTTTGACGACCTGCGGCTGTACGACCCGTTCCACTTCAAGGATTTCTACGGCATCTTCAGCGCGATCGATCCAGGTATCGTCAGCGACATTCGCGTTTACACGGGCGGCTTTCCCGTGACATTCGGTGATCGCAGCAGCGGCGTCGTGGAAGTCGCGCCGCGCTTGCCGGGGCGGCAGTTCCAGGGCCAGGCCGTATTCTCCCTGTTCACCGCGGGCGTCTCGCTTGACGGCTCCTGGAACGACGGCGCCGGTGACTGGGCTGTGGCCGCGCGGCGCAGCAATATGAGTCTGTTCTTCGACCTTGCGAAGCAGTCGCTCGGCGAACCGGACTACCACGACTTCTTTGCGCACGTCGGGCGCCGCATCAATGACCAGCTCGCGATTTCCGCCAACGCGCTGACCTTCGTCGACCAGATCGTGGCCTTCGACACCGACCAGGAGGAAGAGGCTCAGGCCGAGTATCGTGACGCTTACTACTGGGTGCGCCTGGACCTCGGTACATCGGATGAATTCGGCGGCCGGATACTCGTCGCACGCACCGATCTCGACAGCGAGCGCTCCGGCAGCACAAATCTTCCCGGCATCGCGGCCGGCTCGCTGGACGATGAGCGTGATTTCAGCATCAACTCGATCCAGGCTGATGGCTGGTGGCGACCGGGCGCGCGCTCGGTGCTGCAGGCCGGTGCCGAATGGCGGCAGCTGAGTGGCGTCTACCGCTACACGGACGATGTCGAATTCGACCTGTTGTTCCTGACGCCGGGCGCGCCCACGACGGAGTCGCGCTCGCGTTCAATCCGGGTGCGCCCTTCCGGCCACCAGGCCGGCGTCTACGTGAACTGGCGCTTTGAGCCCACGACCAAGGTGACCACGGATCTCGGCTTGCGCTGGGACCGCGAGACGCTTGCCGCGCAGGACGGTTCGCAAACGAGCCCGCGTGCAGTGCTGATGTGGCGCCCCCGCGAGGACACGCGGCTGCGCCTTTCCTGGGGCCGTTATTTTCAGGCCCAGGGCATCAACGAACTGAATGTGTCGGACGGCGAGCAAATTTACTCTCAGGCACAGCGGGCGACGCATCGGGTTGCGAGCGTCGAGCACGACCTGACCCCGGCGCTGAAATTGCGTGCGGAAGCCTATCGCAAGGAATACAGGCACCCGCTGCCGCGTTACGAACTCCTGATGAATACGCTGATCGTGCTGCCGGAGCTGAAGCCCGACCGCATCCGGATTGCGCCGGATTCCGCGGAGGCGGAAGGCGTCGAAATCTCGCTGAATTACGCCGCCGGGTCCCTTTCCGGCTGGCTCAGTTTCAGCTGGTCGCAGGTGTACGAC
>JANOSR010000031.1:0-3501 GCA_031415935.1 Steroidobacteraceae bacterium
CGCGCCCTGAGTGGCGAGAGCTTTTACCCGCCGCAGCCGACGCTCAAATCTTAAGGGCCGTCTCTCAGTCCGAGCGCCGCCTCGATGGCTTGCCAGGAGACGTACTTGAAGTTCTGGCGCTCGGTCGGCATCAGATTGTGGCCGTCCTGGACAACCAGCAGGCCGCCGGGAAAACGCGGCCCCAATGGCCGGCTCGTAACATCGAGGCCGTCGGTCTCGGAAACGCCGTCGATACCGTGTGCCGGGTCGGCGACGATGTGGAACAGGCCGACAAAGGCATTGCCGCCCTCGCGCCGGTAGACGGCGTAGTTGTTCGCGCCCTGGTTCGACAGCACGACGTATCCGTGGCCCCGCGCTCCGTACCAGATCGCGACCCCCTCGATGTCTGCGACCAGTCCGCTGGCGCCACTCACGCTGTCAATCTCAGTTCGTATCGCGCCATCGTCGGGTTCGGCCGAATACCGCCAGAAACCGCCGTCTTCCTCGGCCACGTACAGATGCGCGAGTTCGTCGTCCGCGGCGCAGCCCTCGGCCTGGTCGCCGACGACGAACTCGCGGACCAGCTCGGCAACCAGCCCGCCACCTTCATCCTTGACCTGCCACTGCCGGACCTTGCCGCTGCCGGAGTCGTTGACGAACACGAAATGCCCACCTGTCCGCGGGCTCTTGTACATGCAAAGACCGTAGGGATCCGCGAATCCGGTCGGCACCGGTTTCCCGGCGCGGGCGAGCCGGCGCGTTGCGGGATCGAGAACGTAAAGCGCGATGCTCTGGTCTGTGCGATTGCTCGCAGCGACCACGGTGACGCTGCGGCCACCGAGCGCGAAGCCGTCGCGCAGATCCACGTTGTTCATGCGCCCGTCAGGCAAGGTCTGAAGCAGGCGCCCCTCGAGGTCATAAACATAAAGACCCAGTTGCTTGTTGGTTCCAATGACGAGGCTCATCGAAGGGTCCTGCGGGTGCACCCAGATCGCGGGATCGTCCGCCGCATCGCTCAGGGTTTCGACCGGTGGCGTCTCGAGCACTGGCTGGACGGTGTGTGCAGCGGCTGGCGCGCCTTCGGCGTCCGCTGCCGCCGTCATGGTCGCCGGCTCTTCCGCTACGGCAACCGGCCGCGTGCAGCCGGCGATTGCCACGAGGGCCACAAGCAACCGCGAGTACTGGAACATCGTGTCACCCCTGCCCGCAGGCCTCGGGTCCTGCATTGCGCAGCCTGAATCCATCAAGTCTAGCCATTGGGGACTTCAACCATGTGACTATGGCGCCCGATCGCGCGACAATCCGGCAACGGACGGTGACCATGACCGGTGAACTGGAACATCTGGGGCATTACATCGGCGGCCGGCGGGTCGCGGGCGTCTCCGGACGATCTGCGCCGGTTTTCAACCCGGCGCTTGGCGTCGCGACGACGCAGGTGGCGCTCGCCTCGGCCAGCGAGACTCGTGTGGCCATCGCCGCCGCCCGGGCGGCGCTGCCGGAATGGTCCGATACGCCGGCGCTGCGCCGCGCGCGCGTGTTGTTCCGCTTCCGGGATCTGATCGAACAGCACGCCGAAGAAGTCGCCGGAATATTGACGCGTGAGCACGGCAAGGTGCTCGCGGACGCGCGCGGCGAAGTGACCCGTGGCCTCGAAATCGTCGAGTTCGCCTGCGGCATCCCGCAATTGCTGAAGGGTGAGTACAGCGACGCGGTCGGCCGTGGCATCGACAGCTGGTCGCTGCGTCAGCCGGTAGGGGTCTGCGCCGGCATCACGCCATTCAATTTCCCGGCAATGGTGCCGATGTGGATGTTCCCGATCGCCATTGCCTGCGGCAACACCTTCGTGCTGAAGCCCTCCGAAAAGGATCCCGGTTGCCCGATGCGCCTCGCCGAGCTTCTGACCGAAGCAGGCGCGCCCGCTGGCGTGCTGAATGTCGTCAATGGGGATCGCGAGGCCGTCGATACGCTCCTGACCGATCCCGGCGTAGATGCCGTGAGCTTTGTCGGCTCGACGCCCGTGGCCGAGCATGTCTTCCGGACCGGCTCCAACCACGGCAAGCGCGTACAGGCGCTGGGCGGAGCGAAGAATCACATGGTCGTGATGCCGGATGCGGATCCTGCGGGAGCCGCTCATGCATTGGCAGGCGCCGCCTACGGTTCGGCCGGTGAGCGCTGCATGGCGATTTCGGTCGCGGTCGCCGTCGGCGACGCCGGCGACCGGCTCGTGGAGGCCCTGAAGTCCGAACTCGCAGCGATCCGCGTGTTGCCGGGTACGGCCGAAGGCGCCGACATGGGACCGCTCGTGACGCGCGAACACCTCGATCGCGTACTGGGCTATGTGACGACCGGCGTGCAGGAAGGTGCGAAGCTGGTCGTGGATGGCAGCAAGCACCAGGTCGCCGGCCACGAGCGCGGATTCTTCATGGGCCCCGTGCTGTTCGATGCGGTGACTCCCGCGATGCGCATCTACCGCGAGGAAATCTTCGGGCCGGTGCTCGTGATCGTGCGTGTGCCGGATCTCGACGCGGCAATCGACCTGATCGATCGCCACGAATACGGCAATGGCACGGCGATCTTCACGCGAGACGGCGGTGCTACACGCGAATTCTGCCGCCGCGTCTCCGCCGGCATGGTCGGCATCAACGTGCCGATTCCGGTGCCGATGGCCTTCCATAGTTTCGGCGGCTGGAAACGCTCGCTGTTCGGACCGCTGCACATGCATGGACCGGATGGCGTGCGCTTCTACACGCGGCTCAAGACCGTGACCGCGCGCTGGCCGACGGACTCGAAGGGCGCCGAATTCACGATGCCGACGATGAAATAATGCTGGGCCTCATGATGCAGGCGCCGCTCCTGATCACCGGGATCATGCGGCATGCAGAACGGGTCAACGCAAAGACCGAAGTCGTTTCGGTCACGGCCGAAAATCCGCGCCACCGCTGCACGCTCGGCGATATCTTCCGGCGCGCCCGCAAGCTCGCAAATGCGCTGACCGCAGCCGGCGTGAAGCCGGGCGACCGCATCGCCACGCTCGCCTGGAATGACTACCGGCATCTAGAGCTGTACTACGCCGTGTCCTGCATGGGCGCGATCCTGCACACGCTGAATCCGCGCCTGTATCCCGAGCAGATCGCCTACATCATCAATCACGCCGGCGATCGCATGCTGTTCGCCGACCTGACCGTGATGCCGCTGGTCGAGAAGCTGAAGCCATCGCTCCCGGCCCTGGAGCGGATCATCGTGCTCAGCAACGACTCCTACGAGACCTTCATCGCGAATGAGCCCGACACTTTCGACTGGCCCGAGCTCGACGAACGCACGGCAAGCGCGCTGTGCTACACCTCCGGCACGACCGGCAATCCGAAGGGCGTGCTGTTCGACCACCGCTCGACCGTGCTGCACAGCTATGGCTCCACGCTGGTGGACACCATGGGCTTCGGCCGGCGACACGGTCCTCGCGGTCGTGCCGATGTTCCATGCAAATGCCTGGGGCCTGCCATACAGCGCGCCGATGGTCGGCGC
>JANOSR010000032.1:0-9355 GCA_031415935.1 Steroidobacteraceae bacterium
GGACCGCCCTTCGTGCACGAGCTCGCGAACCGCTACGACGGCTGGCTGGTCCTGATGCTCGACAGCACGGTTGCCGGCGCGCATCACGGGCATCTGGCCGCGGTCGAGATCGCGAGGCTCGATCGTGCGTTGGCGCAGAACGCGGACGCGTATGCGCTGGTCTGCCTGCATCATCATCCCGTGCCGCACGGCAGCCCCTGGCTCGACGCCTTGATGCTCGACAACGCCGAGGAACTGTTTGCGGTCCTGGCGCGCCATCCGCGCGTGCGTGGCCTGCTGTGGGGCCACGTCCACCAGGCACTGGATGGCCTGCGTGGTCGCATGCGGTTGATGGGCACGCCGTCAACCTGCATGCAGTTCGAGCCGGATGCGGAAGAATTCAACGTGGATTCGCGGCCGCCCGCCTACCGCTGGCTCGAACTCGGCGACGACGGCAGTCTCGAAACCGGCATCGAGTGGGTGGCTGTGGATGACTAGTGCCCGAGGCCACTGGCCGCGGCTCCTGCTCGCGTTGGCCGCAGTGCTGCTCCCATTCGGCATTGCGGCCGCCGACCCAACGGTGTGGGCCGTCACCGGCCGGAACAACACCGTCTACCTGTTCGGATCGGTCCACCTGCTGCCGGAGGGCGGCTTCGATATCGCGGGCGAACTGGAACAGGCCTATCGCGACGCCGAACTGGTCTGCTTCGAGGTGGACATCGGCGCCCTGACCCCAGCGACGACGCTCTCGACCACGCTCGCGCGCGCCATCGACCCCGAGGGTCGCGGGCTCTACGACCTGCTCGGCCCGTCGGCCGCACGGGTGCGCGAAGCCGCCGCGGCCGCCGGATTCGATCTCGCGCAGTACGAGCCATTCGAGCCCTGGTTCGTGGGCATCACCGTTTCGGTGATGGCGCTGCAGCAGCATGGTTACGTCGCGGATCATGGTGTCGAGCAGATCATCCAGCGGGCCGCGAAACAGGACGGCAAGCCCGGCTGCGGCCTCGAAACGCTCGACGAGCAGCTCGCATTACTCGACAGCCTGCCGGCCGAAGAGCAGCTGGAAATGTTGCTGCAGTCGCTCGAGGATTCGACGGAGATCGAGGAGGAAATGAAGCGCCTATTCGATGCCTGGCAGGACGGCGATGACAAGCCACTCACCCGGCAACTCGAAGAGGAGTTCGCCGATTACCCGGAACTGGCCGAGCGGCTGATCTACGCGCGCAATGAGCGCTGGGCCGACCAGGTCGCGGCGCTGCTCGAGAGGCCCGATGACGTGCTGGTGGTGGTCGGCGCGCTGCACCTCGTCGGCGAACAGGGCCTGCCCGCCAAGCTCGAGCGCCGCGGTTTCCGGATCGATCGCCGCTGAGCGAGAAACCCCGCATGTCGTTGTTCGAGGAAGCCAGTCGCTACATTGCCGGCGGTGTCAATTCGCCGGTCCGCGCCTTCCACGGGGTCGGCGGCGAGCCGGTGTTCATCCGGCGCGCAAAGGGTGCGCGGCTCGAGGCCGAGGACGGCAGGCAATTTATCGATTACCTCGGATCCTGGGGCCCGATGATCCTGGGCCATGCGCACCCGGACGTCGTCGCGGCCGTCACGCGCCGCGCCGCTGACGGCCTGTCCTTCGGCACGCCGACCGTGATCGAGACCGAGCTTGCACGCAGGGTGACGGAGCTGATGCCATCGATCGAACTCCTGCGCATGGTCAACTCCGGCACCGAGGCGACCATGAGCGCGATCCGCCTCGCGCGCGGTTACACGGGCCGCGATCGCATCGTGAAGTTCGAGGGCTGTTATCACGGGCATTCGGACTCGCTGCTGATCAAAGCCGGCTCCGGCGCGTTGACGCTGGGTGTGCCGACTTCACCGGGCGTGCCCGCCGCACTTGCGGCTTTCACGGTGACACTCGAGTTCAACAACATCGAGGCGCTCGACGACTGCTTCGGCGCCATTGGCGACGAGATCGCCGGTGTCATCGTCGAGCCAGTCGCCGGCAACATGAACTGCGTACCGCCGGTGCCGGGATTCCTCGAGCGGCTGCGCGAACTGTGCACGCGGCATGGGGCCTTGCTGATCTTCGACGAGGTGATGACAGGCTTCCGGGTCGCGCTCGGCGGCGCGCAGGCGCTCTACGGCGTGCAGCCGGACCTGACGACGCTCGGCAAGATCATCGGCGGCGGATTGCCGGTCGGCGCCTTTGGCGGCCGGCGCGACATCATGGAGCGCCTGGCGCCGCTCGGTCCCGTCTACCAGGCTGGCACGCTGTCCGGCAATCCGATTGCGATGGCGGCGGGGTTCGCGACACTCGAAGCCATCTCGCGCCCGGGCTTCCACGCAGCGCTTGCTGCCGCGACCGGGCGGTTGGTCAGCGGTATCGCCGCCGCTGCGCAGGAGTCGGGTATCGCGCTCGCGACCAATCACGTCTGCGGCATGTTCGGTCTTTTCTTCACGCCGGAGACGCAGGTGCATTCCTACCGGCAGGTGATGGCCTGCGATGTCGCGCGCTTCCGGAAATTCTTCCATCGGATGCTCGACGCCGGTGTCTATCTCGCGCCTTCAGCCTATGAGGCGGGATTCGTTTCCGCGGCCCACGGTGAGACCGAGATCGCGGCGACCGTGGACGCCGTGCGTCGCGCGTTTGCGGGCATTGCGGCAGAGCGCTGATGCGCGCCGCGGGCTGGTTCCTGGCCGCGATCGTGGGCACGCTCGTACTCGCGGCGCTCGCCGCCTGGCCCGTGTATCAGTTCGCGCACGCGCTGCAGCCGGACTGGCAGTTCCACAAAGTGGTGAGCCGCCTCTGGCAGCTTCTGATGCTGGCCGGCATCGCGATCGCCGTCTGGCGCCTCGGTCTGCGCGGCCGCGCGGACTGGGGCTATGGCCTGCCACGGGCGGCATTCCTGCGCCAGGCAGGCGCCGGGCTCGCGCTCGGTGTCGCGACGATGCTGCCGATAGCGCTCGTGATCGTGGCACTCGGTATCCGCAATCCGCGGCCTGGCTTTGATGCGGCCATGCTGCTCTCCGGCATCGCAGCCGGCGCGTTGACCGGCCTCGTCGTCGCCCTCGTCGAGGAGACATTCTTCCGCGGCCTGATGTTTCGCGCCGTGCTGCGCGATTCCGGGCCGGCGACCGCGGTCTGGACCACTGCAATCCTTTATTCGGCGATCCATTTCTTCGCGCGCGTGAAAATCCCGCATGCCGAGGTCGCCTGGGACAGCGGCATCACACTACTGGGTTCCGCCCTCGCGCGTTTCGCGGATCCAGTGCCGATTGCCGACGCTTTCATCACGCTCGCGATCGTCGGGCTGTTGCTCGGACTCGTGCGGCACTGGACCGGCAGCATTGCCGCCGGCATCGGGCTGCACATGGGCTGGGTTTGCGTGATCAAGGCCACATCGACGGTGACGCGTCATGACGAGGCAGCGCGCTGGTCATTCCTGGTCAGCGATTTCGACGCATTCACCGGCTGGCTGGTCGCAGGCTGGAGTTGCGCGATCCTGCTGATGCTTTATCTGGCGCGCGGCCGGTTTACGGGCTGGCGAAACACCGCGTCCGGCGGTGCGTGACTGCGTTCACGTCTCCGTGCGGCTGACCGCGGGCTCGAGCGCCGTCAGCCGCTCGAGCGGGTCGGTCAGTTCCAGCAACGCCTGTTTGTCGGCGAGCGATAGCGGCAGCATCTCCGCGAGACGATTGCCGACCCAAGCCGCGTCGTCGCGCATTTCGACATGGCGGTAGACCTCGCCCGCGTCGGGCAGCACTCGTCGCACGACTTCGCCGAGCCAGGCCTGCTCGGGAGGCACCGGCAGCACGGGATCCGCGTCGATCGCGATGACGCGGCCCCGATTCAGTCCATCGGCCTCGCGCCAGGCTTCCAGCACGCGCACACGCTCGCGTCCGATGCAGCTGATGCCCAGCAGGCCACCCTCGAGGCGATCGAAGTCGACGATGCTGGCTTCAGTGCCGGTCGCGGCGAAGCTCGCGGTCACCGCCGTCTCCTCGCCCTCGGTGATCAGGACGATCGCGAAACCCGATTGCTCGCGCAGGCAGCGACTGACCATGTCGAGATAGCGCGGCTCGAAGATCTTGAGGGCCAGCGGCCCACCCGGGAACAGCACGGTGTTGAGTGGAAATAGCGGAAGCTCGCGAACCGCCTCGTTCATGCCGTGGTCCGCAACGCCTGCAGCAACTTGTCGTGCAGCCCGCCGAAGCCGCCATTGCTCATGACCAGCACTTGGTCGCCGGTCTTGAGCTCCGCGGCCAGCGTCGCGACCAGTTGCGCCAGGTCGCCGGCCACCGCGGCCTTGCCGCCGAGTTTCCCGGCAACCTCGTCGAGATTCCAGTCGAGACCGGCCGGCTGATACATCCAGACGCGATCAGCTCCGGCGAGCGCCGCCGCCAGGCCCTCGCGATGATGGCCGAGACGCATCGTGTTGGAGCGCGGCTCGAGCACCGCAATGATGCGTCGGCCGCCGGCATGCCGCCGCATCGCATCGATAGTCGCCGCGACCGCGGTCGGGTGGTGCGCAAAGTCATCGTAAACGCGGATACCACGCGCTTCGCCACGCAGTTCCAGGCGCCGCCGCACGCCGCGAAAATCGGCGAGCGCGGCAGCCGCCTGCGCCGGCTCCACGCCGAGTCCCTGCGCGGCCGCGATGGCCGCGAGGCCATTCTCCACATTGTGCAGGCCGATCATTGGCCAGCGCACGACACCGGCCGTCGCGCCGCGATGCAGCAATTCGAACGCCGACCCATCCGCTTCCAGCAGCCGAACCTGCCAGTCCGAGCCTGCCATGGCATCACGCGCAAACCCGGAGAGGGGCGTCCAGCAGCCCATCGCCAGCATCGCTTTGAGCGCGGGATCGGCCGCATTCCAGGTGACGCGGCCGGAACCCGGTACGGTGCGCATCAGGTGATGAAACTGGCGCTGGATGGCGGCCAGGTCCGGGTAGATGTCGGCGTGGTCGAATTCCAGGTTTGTCAACACCAGATGGCGTGGCCGGTAATGAATGAACTTCGCGCGCTTGTCGAAGAACGCGGTGTCGTATTCGTCCGCCTCGATGACGAAGACCGCGCCGTTGCCTGCGCGTGCGGACAAGCCGAAGTTTCCGGGTATGCCGCCGATCAGGAATCCAGGGTCGCGCCCTGCCCGCTCGAGGATCCACGCCAGCATGCTGGCCGTCGTGGTCTTGCCGTGGGTGCCCGCGACCGCAACCACCTCGCGCCCGCCCAGCAAGTTTTCGGTGAGCCATTGCGGCCCCGACGTGAACGCGAGCGGGCTGTCCAGCAGGCGCTCGATCAGCGCATTACCGCGGCTCATGACATTGCCGACCAGCACGATGTCAGGCTTCAGGTCGAGCTGGGCCGGGTCGTAGCCGTCGATCAGCTCGATGCCAAGCGCTGCAAGCTGGCTGCTCATCGGCGGATATACTTTGGCATCGGATCCGGTCACTCGGTGGCCGGCCGCGCGCGCGAGCGCCGCGATGCCGCCCATGAAGGTGCCGCAGATGCCGATGATGTGGATGTGCATCAGGCAGATTCCGGGAACAACTTGATCAGCACTGCGTTGCTCGCGATCACCGACGTGATGGCGATCGCAATGCCGGTCACAAAGCCGATCTCGAGTGCGCTTCTGAGGATGTGGCCGACGATCAGCGTGTACCAGACGATTACGGCGATCCATCCTGCCCAGGCCAGCAGCTTGATGGGGTAATAGATCTCGGCCGGCTGCTGCAGCGCGATCAGCAGCATCACCAGCGGCGTCAACAGCACCGAGGTGCCGAGCACCGCATTCATCGTTTGTCGGTAGCGATACTGCCGGCGCGTCACGGCCAGCACCAGCCAGAATATCGCGAGTGTCAGGCCGAGATCAGCCGCCGTGCGTGCAAGCACGTCACTCTCTTGCAGCATCCAGGACTGCATGGCACTGCAGCCCGCGTAAGCGACGGCCATGATGACGAGCAGCACGATCGAGGCCGGCAAGGCGCTGGGATCGCGTCGCAGGCGGGCGATCTCGACCAGCGATATCAGAACTTGGGTCATTCTGCCTTGGGCCGCGACGGCGGGTTCCGCATAATGAGGACGATGACGATTGTATCCAAGCGGCCGGCCGGCATGATCGCGGATGCGCTGATCGGCGATGAAGCGACCTTGCGCGCCCTGGTCGAAACCTGGCCGCCGGGTGCCGGTCTCGCGCTCGACACGGAGTTCGTGCGCGAGCGCACGTACTACCCGCGGTTGTGCCTGGTGCAGGTCGCCGCCGCCGACAGCCTGGCATTGATCGACCCGCTCGCGCTCGCAGATACCCGCGCGCTCGTCGCACCGCTCACCGACCGAGGGCGGCCGAAGCTGCTGCACGCCGCGCGTCAGGATATTGAGGCCCTACTGCCGCTGACCGGTACACCGCTCGCGCCCGTCTTCGACACACAGATCGCAGCGGCGCTGCTCGGGTTTGCGTCGCAGGTCGGCTACGCCGAACTCGTGCGCCAGTTGCTCGGCGTCGAGCTCGCCAAAGGCCATGCGCGCACGGACTGGGCCCGACGCCCTTTGTCGCCCGAGCAACTCGCCTACGCCGCCGATGACGTGCGTTACCTGCCGGCGCTCGCGGCGCTGCTCAATGGGCGCCTGATTGCCGCCGGCCGCCGTGGCTGGATGGAAGAGGAATCCGCGGCGCTTACGGACATCTCGCTCTATCGCGTCGAACCCGCCGAGGCCTGGCGCAGGCTCAAGGGCCTCGAACGGCTGCCGCCGGCCGCGCAGCGTGCGATTCGCGCGCTCGCACGCTGGCGCGAGGAACGTGCGATGGAACGCGACCTGCCACGCGGCTGGGTACTGCCGGATGCGGCGCTTTACGAGATTGCGCAGGCGCGGCCACGCACGCGCGAGGATCTGTCGCGGCTCGCGAGCGTGCCATGCGCGACGGCCGACCGCGCCGGGGGCGAAATTCTCAAGGCGCTTTCCGACGATTCCGATATCGCGGAAGAGTTGATCGCAGACGACGGGTCACGCGCAGGACCCGAGCAGCTTCGACGGCTCAAGGCCTTGCAGCAACGGCTGCACACGATCGCGGGCGAACTCGAGATCCAGCCAGAAGTGCTGGCGACGCGGCGCGATCTCGCGGCGCTGCTGCGCGGCGAACGCGAACTGCCCATCCTGAGCGGCTGGCGCAGGGCCATCGTCGGCGAGCCCCTGCTCGCGGCACTGTAGTCGCGGGGCGCAGTTTCAACGCGCCGCGCGCGAGCCGGCAATCACCGCTTCAAGACGCGCATCGACTTCGTCGAGACTGCCGTTGGCGTCGATCCGGCGCAGCAGGCCCTGGCGCGCGTAGTGCTCGATCAGCGGTTGCGTGCGTTCGCCATAGACCGTGAGTCGCTGGCGCGCCGTCGCCTCATTGTCGTCGGGACGCTGGAACAGATCGTGTTCCTTGCCGTCCGTGCAGCGTTCGCCGGGCTTGGGCGGATTCGTCTCGATGTGAAACACACGGCCGCAGCGGCGGCAGCTGCGACGGCCTGCAAGCCGCCGGAGCAATACTTCCGGGTCGAGCTCCATCAATACGACGGCATCGAGCGGCTTGCCGAGATCGGCAAGCTGGGTGGCGAGACCATCGGCCTGCGCCCGTGTGCGCGGAAAACCGTCGAGGATGAAGCCACGCGCGGCGTCCGGTCGCGCGAGACGCTCGCGGATGATACCCAGCATGATGTCGTCAGCGACCAGGTGGCCTGCCTGCATCACCACGTGCGCAGCGCATCCGAGTTCCGTGCCAGCGGCCACGGCCTCGCGCAGCAGGTCGCCGGTGGATACCTGCGGCACACCGTGACGCGCCTGCATCCTCTGCGCCTGCGTGCCCTTGCCCGAACCGGGCGCGCCCAGCAATACCAGCCTCATCCCAACGCACTCCGCGGGCCCGGGGCCCCTCAAAGGGGCACCCATCGTGCCCGCCGACCGGTAGCGCGTCAAACCGGCCAGCCGGCATCGTAGTCTTGGCCGGCCAGCGCTCGGATCGGCTATCCTTCGCCCCCCACGGGGCGGCTGCGCCGCCTGCAATCACCGGATCATGGCGATGGCGAGCAGGACGAGAAGCAAACCCGCGATACGCAACGCGCTGTACGCGCAATCGGGTGGCGTCACGGCCGTCATCAATGCGACGGCCTGTGGCGTCATCGAGGCCTGCCGCCGCCACCGCGATCGCATCGGCCACCTGTACGCCGGCCGCGACGGCATCGTCGGCGCGCTGACCGAGGACCTGATCGACATCGGCCGCGAGGACGCAGCGACGATCCGCGCACTGCGCCACACGCCGTCTGGCGCATTCGGATCGGCGCGCTACAAGCTGAAGGACCTGGAGCGCGACCTGCCGAAATACAAGCGCTTGATCGATGTTTTCCGCGCGCACGACATCGGTTACTTTTTCTACAACGGCGGCAACGATTCGATGGACACGGCACTCAAGCTCTCGCAGCTCGGCGAGCAGCTGGGACATCCGGTCGCCTGCATCGGAATACCGAAAACCGTCGACAATGATCTCCCGGTCACCGATTGCTGCCCCGGTTTCGGATCGGTCGCCAAGTACGTGGCGGTTTCGACGCTTGAGGCGTCGCTCGACGTGGCATCGATGGCGCGCACCTCGACGAAAGTTTTCATCCTCGAGGTCATGGGCCGCCACGCCGGCTGGATCGCGGCGGCCGGCGGGCTCGCCGCCCGCAAGACCGGAGACGCGCCCCACGTCATCCTGTTCCCGGAAATCGCATTCGATCGCGAGCGCTTTCTCGCGCGCGTGCGCGAAACCGTCGAACAGAAGGGCTTTTGCGTCATCGTCGCTTCCGAGGGCGCGCGTGACGCCGAAGGAAAGTTCCTGTCGGACATGGGTACGCGCGACGCCTTTGGCCATGTGCAGCTCGGCGGTGTCGCGCCGACGCTCGCTGCGATGATCAAGGGCGCGCACGGTTACAAGTATCACTGGGCGCTCGCCGATTACCTGCAACGCTCGGCGCGTCACATCGCTTCACGCGTGGATGTCGAGCAAGCCTATGCCGTCGGTCGCGCGGCCGTCGAACTCGCACTTGCGGGGAAAAACGCCGTGATGCCGGTGATCGTGCGCAAGTCCTCGAAGCCGTACCGCTGGAACATCGGTTCCGTGTCGATCGCCGCGGTCGCCAATCGCGAGAAGATGGTGCCGAGGAACTACATCACGGCCGACGGATTCGGCATCACCGCAGCCTGCCGCCGCTATCTCGAGCCGCTGATCGGCGGCGAGGATTATCCGCCTTACAAAGCCGGAATACCGGTCTACGCGAAACTCTCCGCTGCGCGCGTGCGCCGGAAACTGCAACCGTTCCTGATATGATTTTTGGTTCCCTGGGAGGAAATTAATGTCGATGCAAGA
>JANOSR010000033.1:0-11801 GCA_031415935.1 Steroidobacteraceae bacterium
CTGGGCGCCATGACGCCGGTCGCCCGCGGCGAGACACCGGACCCCAATGCCACCGCGAACGCCTTCTTCGAGCGCGCCTTCCAGGAACGGCTGGCGCTGGACCCGGCGCTCGCCACCTCGCTGGGTCTGCGGCTGCGCTACGGCGAATGGCCGGATCCGAGCGAGCGGGGTGACCTGGAGCGCTTCGAGCTCGCGAAGCGGCAGCTCGCCGAGCTGCACACGAGCATCGACTTAGGCGAGATCGACGATGCGACGCAGCTTTCCTACCGGGTCTTCGAGTCGAGCGAGGAGCGCCGCATCGCCCGCCATCGCTGGCGCAATCACAGCTACGCGATCGACAAGGACGGCCCGCAGGTCCAGGCACCGGCTTTCCTGATCAATTCGCACCGCATCGAGACGAAGTCGGATGCACTTGCATACATCGAGCGTCTCGTGGGCCTTCGAACCTACATGGAGCAGGTGCTGGAACGTGCGGAGCAGGCTGCGCGTGCGGGCGTGCTGCCGCCGAAGTTCGTGTTCGCCTATGTGATCGAGAATGCCGGCAATGTGATCAAGGGCCGGCCATTCGATGACGGACCCACGGACAGCCCGTTGTTTGCCGACTTCAAGACGAAGATCGGAGCGATCACGCTGGACGAGAAACAACGTGAAGAGCTCACGGCGCAGGCTGCGCAGGCGCTCCTGACGTCGGTAAGGCCCGCCTGGGATTCGGTCATCGCATGGGCGAAGACGGCAGAGCCGCGCGCCACGACCGAAGACGGTATCTGGAAACTTCCCGACGGTGGCGCCTACTACGACTTCCTGCTCGAGAACTTCACCACGACGAAACTGACCGCCACCGAGATCCACGACATCGGCTTGCGGGAAGTCGCGCGATTGCACGGCGAGATGCGCGGGGTCATGCACGAGGTGGGGTTCGAAAGGGACCTGCCGGCGTTCTTCGACTTCGTGCGCAAGGACGGGCGCTTCTATTACCCGGACACACCGGAGGGGCAGGCGGCCTGGCTCGCGGATGCAACACAGTCGATCGCAGCGATACGCGCGCGGCTGCCGGAATTGTTCGTGACCCTGCCAAAAGCGGAGCTGGTCGTGCGCGCGGTCGAGCCATTCCGCGAAAAATCGGCGGGCAAGGCCTTTTATCAGCGGCCGGCGCAGGACGGCAGCCGGCCCGGCGTGTTCTACGCGAATCTGTATCGCATGCGCGAGATGCCGAAGTACGAGCAGGAGGCGCTGGCGTTCCACGAGGGCATTCCGGGTCATCACCTGCAGATTGCGATCGCCTCCGAGCAGGAGGCATTGCCGCAGTTTCGTCGCAGTGGCGGCTACACGGCCTACTCGGAGGGCTGGGGTCTCTACAGCGAGCGACTGGGGAAGGAACTCGGCTTCTACAAGGATCCGTACTCCGAGTTCGGCCGCCTGGCGCTCGAACTGCACCGCGCCGTGCGCCTCGTGGTGGATACAGGCCTGCATGCCAGGCGCTGGTCGCGCGAGCAGACCATTCGCTATCACGTCGAAAACAGCCCGACCGGCGAAGACGCCGCGATCAAGGCGACCGAGCGTTACATCCTCAATCCCGGCCAGGCGACCGCCTACATGATCGGGATGCTCAAGATCGTGGAGTTGCGCGAGCGCGCGGCTGCGGCACTCGGCAAGGATTTCGACGTCCGCGAGTTCCACGATCTCGTGCTGCGGACCGGCGGCGTGCCGCTCACGGTGCTGGAGTCGGAAGTGCTGCGCTGGATTGAATCCAGGCATAGCTGAGGTCAGCCGATGCGCCCCGATGTGCGCCCGTTCCTTCATGCGCCGACCTCGACCTGGAGCTACGTCGTCAGCGATCACAAATCGCGCGTCGCGGCAGTCATCGATCCGGTGCTCGACTTCGACATCCACTCGGGGCTCTGCTGGACGGCTGCGGCGGACGAGATCGTCGCGCATGTCCGGCGTCAGCGTCTCGTGGTCGAGTGGATCCTCGAGACACATGCCCATGCGGATCACCTGAGCGCGGCGCCGCACGTCAAGGCCGCGCTAGGCGGGCGCATAGCGATCGGCGAGGGGATTTGCCAGGTACAGCGCGTATTTCGCGACGTCCTGAATCTCGGTTCCGGATTTCCGGTGGACGGTCGGCAGTTCGACCGGCTGCTCGGAGATGGCGAGGAATTCCGCATCGGGTCCCTCGCGCTTCGCGCGATCCCGACGCCAGGCCATACGAGCGACAGCCTGAGCTACCTGATCGGCGATGCGGTATTCGTCGGCGATACGATTTTCATGCCGGACGGCGGCACGGCGCGCTGCGACTTTCCGGGTGGTGATGCGGCCGTGCTCCATGCGTCCATCCGTCGACTCTATGAGCTGCCACCGCAAACCCGGGTCTTCGTCTGCCATGACTACGCGCCAGACGGACGGGAGCCACGTTGCGAGACGACGATCGCCGCGGAGCGCGCCGGCAACATCCACCTGCGGGATGGCGTGACGGAAGCAGAATTCGTCGCATTGCGGACCAGGCGTGACGCTGGGCTCGCCGTGCCAAAGCTCCTGTACCCGTCCGTGCAGGCCAATATCCGCGCTGGCCACCTGCCGGAGCCGGAGGCAAATGGCCGCCGCTACCTGAAGCTGCCCCTGACCTGCCCCCCGGCTTGACCTGCGGACCTCCGCGAGCCGATACTGGCTTCGTGACTCACGCGAATTCAATGGCCGCCGATCTTGGCTGGTGGTGGCGCCGCTCCAGGGAGTGGGCGCTGGTCGCGTAGTTTCTCTTTTCTGTTATCAAATTCGAACCAGGACCCATCTCCGCATGCACCGGGGGTGGGTTTTTTGCGTGCCCATGAGCTTGCCATTCGACATCGCAGCTGATCTCGACACGCCGGTTTCGGCTTACCTGAAGCTGCGGCCATTCCGTCCGCGCTTCCTGCTGGAGAGCGTCGAGGGCGGTGTGCGTCTTGCACGCTATTCGTTCATCGGCTTTGGCGACTGCCTCGAAGTCAGGCTCGACGGCCACGGGCTCGCCATCGATGGCAGCCGGTTGCCGCGGCCCGCGGGCCGTGATGATCTGCTCGCGGCATTGCGCGATGCGCTTGCGCGCGCACCGCGGCCGCGGCCGGACAATCACGATCTGCCACTGGCCGGCGGCCTGGTCGGATTCTCGTCATACGACCTCGTGCGATATTTCGAGTCGCTGCCGCGTCCTGCCCGTAATGGCCCGACAGTGCCGGAAGCCTGTTACGTCGCGCCGAAATCGCTCCTCGTCTTCGATCACCTGACGCGCGGCGTGACGCTGCTGCATGACGGCGATGAGGCTGAGCGGCAATCGCTCAAGCGAGAGATCATTGCAGCACTTTCCGGTCCGTTGCCGAAGGCCGGCCGCAGATTCCATTACGCTCCGGCCATAGCGAGTCTCGGTCGTGACGAATTCGTCAGCGCGGTCGCGCGCACGCAATCGCATATCGTCGCGGGCGATGTCTATCAGCTGGTGCTGTCGGTTCGCTTCGACGGCGAGTGCGAACTCGACCCTTTCGAAGCCTATCGTGCGCTCAGGCTGCTCAATCCATCGCCATACATGTACTACTGTGAAGCCGGCGGCGTGACCGTTGTCGGCTCCTCGCCCGAAGCGCTCGTGCGCCTGAATGGCAGACGCGCGCAATTGCGCCCCATCGCGGGCACCCTGCCGCGCGGCGCCGATGCGGCCGAGGACGATGCGCACGCGGCCCGCCTGCTCGCGGACCCGAAAGAGAACGCCGAGCACGTGATGCTCGTGGATCTCGCGCGCAATGACCTTGGACGCGTAGCCTGTGCCGGCTCGGTGCGCGTCGACCCTTACCGGCTGATCGAGCGCTACAGTCATGTCATGCACATCGTGAGCGGCGTCGCCGGGGAACTCGCGCCGGGGCGCGACGCCTTCGACCTGTTCGCGGCGGCGTTTCCGGCCGGTACACTGGTCGGCGCCCCGAAGGTGCGCGCCATGCAGATCATCGACGAACTCGAGCCGGTCGGCCGTGGGCTTTATGGCGGCACGGTCGGATACTTCGGCAACGGCGGGGACATGGACCAGGCCATCACGATCCGGACATTGGTATTCGCAGACGGCCGCTACAGTTACCAGGCCGGCGCCGGCATCGTCGCCGACAGCGTGCCCGAGCGCGAGCACGACGAGGTCATCGCGAAAAGTGCCGTGCTGCGGCGCGCGCTCGAACTCGCGGAGGGCGGCCTGTGAAACCGCGGTTGCTGCTGATCGACAATTACGACTCCTTCACCTACAACCTGGTGCAGGCGTTTCTGGTTCTGGGCGCCGATGTCCTGGTGCACCGCAATGACCGCATCACGGTGGAGGAAGCCCTCGCAATCGCGCCGACACATCTTTGCGTGTCACCGGGTCCCGGCACTCCCGCGGATGCGGGTGTATCGATGCGCATGATCGAGACTTTCGCGGGTCGCGTACCGGTGTTCGGCGTCTGTCTCGGTCACCAGGCACTGGTCGAAGTATTCGGCGGTCGCGTCGTGCGGGCCGCGCGGCTGATGCATGGCAAGACATCGCCCGTGCTGCACGATGGCCGCGGACTGTTCGAGGGCCTGCCGAATCCATTCGAGGCCGGGCGTTATCACTCACTGATCGCCGAGCGCGACCGCATCCCTGCGGAACTCGAGGTGACGGCCTGGACCGCGGAAGGCGAGGTCATGGGCGTGCGGCACCGTTTGCTTCCGGTCGAAGGCGTGCAATTCCACCCGGAGAGCATCCTGACGCCCGAAGGCCCGCGATTGATGGCCCGGTTCCTGCAAGCCGGTAGCCGAAAATGAATCGCCCCGGCAAGGAAGCGCTCGAGGCGCTGCTCGAGCGGAAGAATCTGGCCGAGGACGCGGCCTACGAACTCATGCTTGCGCTGACCGATCCCGAGATGGCGCCCGCGATGGCGGGGGCATTGCTCGCGGCACTTCGGATCAAGGGCGCGACCGCGGATGAAGTGCGCGGCTTCGCGCGCGCGCTGCGCTCGCTGGCGCGGCGGCCTCAGATTGCGGCGGGCGCGCTCGTCGCGGACGTCGTGGGCACCGGCGGCGACGGATCCCACAGCCTCAATCTTTCGACCGGTGCCGCGCTACTGGCCGCGGCGGCGGGTGTGCGCATCGTCAAGCATGGCAATCGCTCAGTGTCTTCGCGATCCGGCAGCGCGGACGTGCTGGAAGCGCTGGGCCTGCCGCTGCCGCTGGACGAAGCTGCCGCCGGGCTGTGCCTCGAACGAACCGGATTCACTTTCCTGTTCGCTCCTCATTACCATCCGGCGATGAAAGCGATCGCGCCGGTGCGCGCGGCGCTCGGCGTACGCACGATCTTCAACCTGCTGGGCCCGCTCGCCAATCCCGCACAGGCGCCATACGCAGTGATCGGCGCCTGGAGTCTCGAAGTCGCAGGACTGATGGCCGAGACGCTCTCAGGCATGGATATCCAGCGCATGTTCGTCGTGCATGGTGACGGCGGCTGGGACGAACCGACACCCGCTTCGCCATTCACGATCTTCGACGTGCGGCCGGGCTCCGTGAAGCAGGCCAAAAGGACCGCCGCCGATTTCGGGTTGGCGGTCTGCGCCGAATCGGATCTCAAGGGCAGCGACGCCACGCACAACGCCACGCGCCTCGCCGCGGTATTGCGCGGTGAGGAGCGCGGTGCTCACCGCGACGCGCTCGTCATGGGGGCCGCCCTGGTTGCAGAGGTGACGGGTCTCGTACCGGACGCTACCGCGGGCGCGAAGCTCGCGGCTACCGCGATTGACGACGGCCGCGCAGCATTGCTCCTCGACGGCATCGTCGCCTTCGGCAGGGAGCGTGCCGGATGAGCGGCTTCCTCGATCGCATGGCAGCGGCGAGCGGTGTGCGGCTCGAAGAGGCACGCGCACGCGAGCCGCTCGCCGATCTGCGGGCACGCGCACTCGCAACGCCGCCACCGCCACCACTGCAACTGCATGATCGATTCAGCCTGATCGCCGAATTCAAGCGCCGCTCGCCGGCGCTCGGCCGCCTGGGCGACGACGACCTGGAAAAACGCGTAACCGCCTACGCTCAAGGCGGCGCCGCAGCTGTCTCTGTGCTGACCGAACCCTCGCAGTTCCACGGCAGTCTCGGGCACCTCACCACTGCCGCAGCGATGCTGACGCCGATTGGCGTGCCGGTCATGCGCAAAGACTTTCTGGTTGACCCGTACCAGCTCTACGAAGCCCGTGCCGCCGGCGCCAGCGGCGCATTGCTGATAGTCCGCATGCTGTCCCGCGACACTCTCCGCGAAATGCTCGCCTGTGCTCGTGAGCTGAACCTGTTCGTGCTGCTGGAGGCGTTCGACGCGCAGGACATCGAGCCCGCCACGGCCGGGATCCGGCGGGGGTGTCCCCTCGCTTCGCGGGAACTTTATGCTCCGCTCGGGGACACCCGCCGCCACCTCAGCCGTGGCGCGCCGGTGCTCCTGGGCGTCAATAGCCGTGATCTGCAAACACTGGAAGTCGTGTCGGGTCGATTTCGCGAGATGGCCTCATTGCTGCCACCCGGCGTGCTGCGAGTTGCCGAGAGCGGGATCACGACGCCAGATGACTGCGCGGAGGTTGCCCGCGACGGCTACAAGCTGGCGCTGGTCGGCAGCGCTTTGATGACAGCACCGGATCCTGCCGGTGTGATTCGCACGATGCTCGCAGCAGGCCGGGCAGCGGCATGAGCCTGCTGGTCAAGATCTGCGGCGTGACCACCGATGAAGCCATCAACGCGGCCGTCGCAGCCGGCGCCGACGCGATCGGATTCGTGTTTCATGGGCCATCGCCGCGCAGCATCGTGCCGTTGCGTGCGGCGGCGCTCACAAGTTCGCTGCCGTCAGGCGTTCTGCGTGTCGCGGTGACCTTGCACCCGTCGCAGGCGCTCGTCGATCGCGTGCTTGCGGAGTTCGAGCCCGACGTGTGGCAGTCGGATGCGGCGGATTTCGAGGCGCTGCTGCTGCCGGCGACGATGGCGCGCTGGCCGGTCTGGCGCTCGGGAAGTTTGCCTCCGGAAACGCCGCCGCCGCGCCTTCTGTATGAAGCGGTTGCGAGCGGTGCGGGGGTGCAGGCGGACTGGACTGCGGCGGCAAGTCTCGCGAGGCGTTGCGGTCTGATTCTGGGCGGCGGTCTCGATGCGGCAAATGTCGGCGCCGCGATCGCGACGGTGCGGCCCTACGGGGTCGATGTGTCTAGCGGCGTGGAGCGCGAGCCGGGTGTCAAGGATCCGGCGATGATTCGTGGGTTCATTGAGGCGGCGAGGGCCGCGGATCGGAGAATGACAGCATGACTGCAGCACTTGCGGCCGATGAGGCCGGGCGCCTGCTCGTGGAAGAGTTGGCTGGACGGCTGCCCGATGCGCGCGGCCGCTTTGGTCCTTTCGGCGGCCGTTATGTGCCGGAGACGCTGGTGCCGGCGCTCGACCGCTTGCAGGAAGGCGTTGAGCGTCATTTGCACGCCGAGGACTTCCAGCGCGAGTTCGCGCGCGACCTGCAGGGCTGGGCCGGCCGGCCCACGGCGCTCACGCGAGCGCACGGTCTGTCGCGGGAATGGGGCGCCGAGGTCTGGCTGAAGCGCGAGGACCTGGCGCACACCGGCGCGCACAAGATCAACAACGCCATCGGCCAGGCGCTGCTCGCAAAGCGGCTCGGCGCGACGCGAGTCGTCGCCGAAACAGGCGCAGGCCAGCACGGCGTCGCGAGCGCCGCGGCCTGCGCACGACTCGGCCTGCCCTGCGTCGTCTACATGGGCGCGGTGGACATGGAACGCCAGGCGCCGAATGTCGGTCGCATGAAGCTTCTGGGCGCGCAGGTCATTCCGGTCACGAGCGGCGACCAGACATTGCGCGCCGCAATCGACGAGGCCTTGCGCGACTGGGTTGCGGACCCGATGGGCACGCATTACCTGCTGGGTTCGGCCGTCGGGCCCCATCCCTATCCGTATCTGGTGCGCGAGCTGCAATCGGTGATCGGGCGCGAGGCGCGCGCACAGATGCTGTCTGCGGCAGGCGGGCTGCCGGATATCGCGATTGCCTGTGTCGGCGGCGGCTCGAACGCGATCGGCCTGTTCCATCCATTCCTGAATGACGGTGGCGTCACGTTGCTCGGCGTCGAGGCCGGCGGCCGCGGTGCGGGGCTCGGCGACAACGCGGCCACACTCGCATTCGGGCGGCCGGGCGTACTGCATGGAAGTTTTACGATGCTGCTGCAGGATGTACATGGCCAGATCCAGGAAACGCACTCGGTATCCGCTGGCCTCGACTACTCCGGTGTCGGGCCCGAGCACGCATTGCTGCAGGCGGTCGGCCGCGTGCGCTACGAGATCGCGAGCGACGACGAGGCGCTGGCAGCGGTCGATTTGTGCAGTCGCCTCGAAGGTATCCTGCCGGCGCTCGAAAGCGCTCATGCGCTGGCCGGTGCTCGTCGCTATGCCAGCGAGCATCCGGGCAGCCGGATCCTGATCGGGCTGTCCGGGCGCGGCGACAAGGACATGTCCACGCTGCAGGCGACGCTGCTCGCGGATCGCGGTTGATGCTGCCGCGGGATGCGATCACCGAAGCGATTCGCAGTGCGTCGCTCCGCGGCTGGCCGGCGCTCGTCGCATTCATGACGGCGGGTTTCCCCAGTCGCGCCCAATTCGCTGCAGATCTCTTGCGGGTTGACGAAGCCGCGGATGTGATCGAGATCGGCGTGCCGTTCTCGGATCCGATGGCGGACGGCATGACGATACAACGCTCGAGCCGTGCGGCGCTCGCCGATGGCGTGACGCTCGCCTGGATCATTGCGGAGCTTACGACGCTTGCAAAACGCCCGCGTGCGCCGCTGTTGCTGATGAGCTACCTCAATCCGCTGCTGGCCCATGGCATCGGGCGCCTGCCCGCGGATGCGCGCGCCGCAGGGATTGCGGGGTTCATCGTGCCGGACCTGCCATTCGAGGAATGCGCGGATCTCCGTTCAGGGCTGTCTGGGGAGGGCATCGCGCTCGTACAGATGGTGACGCCCGTGACGTCACCGGCACGGCTTGCGATGCTCGCGCGCGAATCTCAGGGGTTCGTTTATGCCGTCACGATGACCGGCACGACCGGCCGCGACGTGGCGGTGCCCGATGCCGTGCTCGAGTACCTCGATCGCGTGCGCGCGGCGGCGGCGGTGCCCGTCTGCGCAGGCTTTGGAATTCGCCATGCGGCCCAGGTCGCACGTCTCGCGGGTCACGCAGACGGCGTGATCGTGGGCTCGGCGCTCGTCGAAGTGCTCGAGCGCGGCGAGGACCCTGCGAAATTCCTGCTCAGCCTGCGCAGCAGCTGAAAGTCCCCGGATCTGGCGGCGCCTGCCTTAGCGCTTGCGGTACAGGTGCGTGAAGCGGTCCGTCTTGCCGCGCACGGCGGGATCGAAGACGAGCTTTGTCAGGTCGTCGCCGGGATTCCGGTATCCGTCCCAGGTCTTCTCGAGTTCGAAGCCGTGACTCGCGATGTCCTTCTTCGCGAATGCCTCATCGATGCGATGCAGGGCCTGGGCAGGCGCATTGCCGGATCCAGCGGCGGCCGCGTGGTCCACGATCAACAGGCGGCCACCCGGCTTCAATGCCGCGCGCAGCTGGTCGAGAAAGCCACTGGCGTCGATGCCGGGCCAGCCATCTTTCTCGTCCACGTAGTACAGGTCGTGATAGGACATGAAGATAACGATCATGTCGAAGGTCTTGTTGCCGAGCTTCAGGTCGCAGGTTTCGACGGTGATCTGTTCGGCGTTCGGCAGGCGGTTACCGTCGAATCGCGGCTTGAGATCCTTACCGGCGAAAGCGAAGTAGGGCGAGTTGTTGACGAGGCGGACTTGGCCGCTCGGGCCAACGGCGCGGGCCAGCAGTTCGGTCCAGTAGCCACCACCGCCGAAAACATCGGCGATCTTCATGCCCGGCGCGATGCCGGCGAATGCCATGAGTTCGGTGGGGCGATCGCGCGCGTCCCGCTCGCGATCCTGGCCGCTGCGCTCGGCAGCGGCGATCGCTTCAGTGATGTTGGCCGCTACGTCGGCGGCCTGCAGTGGCGCTGATACCAGGATCATCAGGGCGGCGGCGATGAGGTGGCGGCGCATGGAAGTCTCCGGGGTCAAGGCGATCGGCAGATGAGGCATCGAACTATAGGTCGCGGCAGCCGGGCGCAATCAAGGCTTGCGCCTGACAGTTACGGGGCTGCGATGAGGCGTTTACTAGCCACCACCCGGCACACCGCGGCGGTAATCCAGGGGTGGCGCGCGATCGCCCAGCACCGGCTTGTACTGGAAATCCGGACCGCGGCGTTCTTCGAACTCCGCACGGGCCTTCGTGATCAGGTCGGGATTCGTAAAGAGTTCTTCGCCCATCAACGCAAGAACCTGCGATGCGTTGTTCATTCCCTTGTAGCCGATGCTCATGCCGCCGGCAGCGACCGCCTGCCAGCTGTGGGCTGAGGTACCCGGCACCCAGGTGGCGGCTCGCAGGCCGACGGTCGGCACATTCCAGCTGACATCGGCGACATCCGTCGAGCCGATACCCGGGCGCTCGAAGTCGAAGGCCTGCACTGAACGCTCAGATCCCAGCGGCATGTTCGGTGCTGACAAACTCTTGTACAACTCCTCGGCGAACGCCCGCTCATCAGGCGTGTAACTGATGCCGCCCACTTCCAGGAGCTTCGCGTACATCACACGCGCAAGCGTCTCGTTGGGAAGGATGCTGTGCACACCGCCGAGGACCTCATAATCCATCGTGGTGCCGGTGCCGAGCGCGGCGCCTTCGGCGGCCTTGACAACGCGATTGAAGATTTCCTCGACGATGCGCGTGTCGGCATGGCGGACATAGTAATAGGACTCTGCGAAGTCGGGCACCACGTTGGGTGCCGACCCGCCGCTCGTGATCACATAGTGCAGGCGCGCGTCGGATGGCACGTGCTCGCGCATCATGTTGACCATGTAATTCATCGACTCGACGCCGTCGAGCGCGGAGCGCCCGCGATCCGGCGCGCTGGAAGCGTGCGCGGACAATCCGCGAAACCGGAATTTCGCGGTCTTGTTGGCGAGCGATATGTCGAGTCCGGCGGAATTGACGTCGGAAGGATGCCAGTGCAGAACCGCACTCACATCCTTGAACAGGCCCTCGCGCACCATGTACACCTTGCCGGCGCCGCCTTCTTCCGCCGGCGTGCCATAGAGTCGGATCGTGCCGGGCTTGCCGCTCCTTTCCAGCCAGTGCCTGAGTGAAATCGCTGCGGAAACTGAAGCAGTGCCAAACAGGTCATGCCCGCAGGCGTGACCGGAGAGCTTGCCGGAGATCGGCTTGCGCACCGGCGACACGTCCTGCGTGATGCCGGGCAGCGCGTCAAACTCGGCAAGGATGCCGATCACGGGTTCGCCCTTGCCATAGCTCGCGACGAATGCCGTCGGCATGCCGGCAACGTGGGCCTCGACCTTGAATCCCGCGTCGGTGAGTTCCTTCTGCAGCAATGCGGAACTCTTCACTTCCTGGTAACCGACCTCTGCCCAATTCCAGATCGACCGGGCGACCTCCACGTCGTGCTGGGCGCGACCAGCCAGGAACTGCCGGATTCCGTCATCGGCCTGCGCGGCCGCAGGGAGCAGGATGCATGCCGCGGCGAAGGGGACTGTGAGCTTCACGATTCTGTCCTGGTGGTGGGGTGGCAAGCTTAGCGCCCACCGCTCTGCGCATCCACCCCCGATCCGCTACGATGCGGCCACCGGAGGCAGGGGCACTCGACTGCCATGACGGCCAACCGATTCATCGTCATCGGAAAAAGATTCCGCGGACCGCCGCAGTCCG
>JANOSR010000034.1:0-7601 GCA_031415935.1 Steroidobacteraceae bacterium
GCCGGATTCGAGCGTGGCATGGGCGAGGAATGCGGGCAGCGGCGCCAGGCCGTCGTCATTCTCCGGGACAAAGCCCTCGGCTGCGTTGACGAGTTCGTCCAGGTTCTCGACTCGCGCCTCTCCCTTGTTGTCTTTCTCCCGCGCATGGTGCGCGCGCAGCCCCGAGTTCTCGATGACCACGCGCACCTGCTCGTGCAGCGGCAGTTCCGCTATCTCGATGGCGAGGCGATCGATCAGGGTGAAGAATCCCTTGAGGGCGCCGGCGGCGCGCGCCGGCAGCGTGGCGACGAGCGCCTGCCCGGCGTCCCATAGCGTTTGACCCTTCTCCTTTGCGGTCGCGCGCAGCTGGTCAATGGTCGCGTTGCCGATGCCGCGCGTGGGCAGGTTGATGACCCGCTCGAAGGACAGGTCATCGCCGTGCAGCTGGGTCAATCGAAGGTAGCTGAGCGCATCCTTGATCTCGGCGCGCTCGAAGAACCGCAGGCCGCCATAGACGCGATACGGAATGCGCGCCGCCATCAGCGCCTCCTCGAAGGCGCGTGACTGGGCATTGGAGCGATACAGCACGGCCGCCGCGGTGAGTGGCAGGCCCGTGCGCTGGTGTTCGCGAATGCGCTCGAGCACGAAGTCGGCCTCGTCGCGCTCGTTGAAGGCCGCGTAGACGCGGATTGGCTCGCCGCCCTTGGCCGCGGTCCACAACTCCTTGCCCATGCGACCGGTGTTTTTCGCGATGATCGCATTGGCGGCGGCGAGAATCACCGGTGTCGAGCGGTAGTTCTGCTCGAGTCGGTGTACGGTCGCCGAAAAATCGCGGCGGAAATGCTGCATGTTCTCGACACGCGCGCCGCGCCAGCGGTAGATGGACTGGTCGTCGTCGCCGACCACGAATGGCATGCCGGGCTTGCCTGCGAGGAATTTGAGCCATTCGTACTGGACACCATTGGTGTCCTGGAACTCGTCCACCAGCAGGTGCCGGAAGCGTTCGCGGTAATACGCGCCGAGATCCGCGATGTCGCGCAGCGTCTCGAAGCTTCGCAGCAGCAGCTCGGCGAAATCCACGACACCAACCCGCTCGCAGCGCTGCTGATACTGCTCGTAGAGCCTGATCAGCTGCTGGCGCGTCGGGTCGCCGCGGTCGTCCAGGCGCTTGGCGCGCCGGCCCTCGTCCTTGTGGGCATTGATGAATCCCTGCACTTCACGCGGGACCCAGCGTTGCTCGTCGAGATTCTGCTCGCGGATTATCTTGCGCACGAGCCGGTGCTGGTCTTCCTCATCGAGGATCTGGAAGGACCGCGGCAGGCCGGCTTCGCGCCAATGGCGGCGCAACAGCCGATGCGCGATGCCGTGGAATGTTCCGACCCACAGCGCGCCGCCGGGCATGTCCAGCAACGCCTCGATGCGTCCGCGCATCTCGGCGGCGGCCTTGTTCGTGAAGGTGACGGCCATCAGCCCGTGCGGCGATACGCCGTGCTCGCGGATCAGCCAGGCGGCGCGATGCGTCAGCACGCGCGTCTTGCCGCTGCCGGCGCCGGCCAGCACCAGGATCGGGACGAGCGGTGCCGTAACGGCTTCGCGCTGGGCGTCGTTCAGCGAATCGAGGAGATCGTGCCGGGGCATGGGGCGCGCATTCTAGCAAGCGCGCGCCGTGTCACCGGGTCGTTGCTTGCTGCGTGTCCTGGGCGAAATTCGCGAGGGCGAGTGCGAGTGCGATCACCACGGGCCCCAGGAACATCCCGATCACGCCGAAGGCGACCAGACCGCCCAGCACGCCGATGAAGACCGCAAGCGTCGGCACGACCGCACGGCCTGAGATCAGCAGGGGTTTCAGGAAGTTGTCCACGGTGCTGACCACAAGACCGATCACCGCCAGCACGATCGCGGCGCCGTAGCGGCCCTGGAACAGGAGCGTTCCGACCGCCGGCACCCAGACCAGCGCCGTGCCGCCGAAGGGCACGATGGAAAGCACCGCGCCGATCACGCCGAACACGACGGGCGCGGGGAGACCGACCACCGCGAAGCCGATGCCGAGCAGCAGTCCCTGGATCATCGCGGTCACGACTGTGCCCAGCACGACAGCGCGGGTCACGGCCCCGAGCCGATCCCGCAGTTCGTCCCGGCGGACAGGCTCGAGCGGCACGAGATTGATCGCTGCACGCGCCATGCCCTGGCCGTCACGAATGAAGAAGAACAGCAGGAACAGCATCACGGTGAAATTCAGAACCGTACCGAGGGCGCCGAGCAGCGCTGTGCCGCCGAGCGCGGCGAGCTGCTCGAACAGCTTCTTCGCGGTCTCGAGCAGCCAGGCCTGGGCCTCGGCCGCGCTGATGCTGGCGTATTGATCGAGCCATTCGAGCGCGCGACCGAGCAGCGGCAGGTCGGCGAGATCAGGAATGCCCTGGCCCTGATGCTGTTCCAGCCAATGCTGAAACAGGACTGCGAGGCCCGCGGCCTGCCGGCCGAAAGCGACGGCAAGCGCCGCCAGCGGTCCGATGAACATCAGAAGCACGAATACTGTCAGCAATGTCGCCGCGGCCGAATCGCGGCCACGCAGCCAGCCGGTGAGACGCGCCTGCGCGGGTTGCAGCAGGAACGCGAGGAAGATCGCCCAGGCCAGTGGCGCGAAGAATGGCTCAAGGATCTGATACATCAGCGCCACGAGCAGCGCGAGGCCCGCGACTGCGAGCACGCGTTCGTAGAAGCGCAGGTCTGCCGATTCGCCCATGTGCAATGCCACTACAGTGCCGCGCGGATACGCGCGGCATGCTCCGCGAGCATGGCATGCTCCGCCGGTTTCGCGGCGTGGATACCGAGATCCTTGCCCGCGTAGCGCGGAATGACGTGAAAGTGAAGGTGAAACACGCTCTGTCCCGCTGCGGCGCCGTTCAGCTGCGCAATCATGATGCCCGGTGGCGCGAACGCTTTCATTACGGCGCGCGCGACCCTCTGCGCGGTGCGGATCGCGGCTGCGACCGCGTCCGGCGAGGTCGCAAAGATGTCCTCGCCGGCAGCCTTCGGTACTACCAGCGTGTGGCCTTCGGCCTGCGGCATGATGTCCATGAACGCAAGCGTATCCGCATCCTCGTAGACACGGTGGCAGGGAATCTCGCCGCGAATGATTCGCGCGAAGATATTGTCTTGGTCATAGGCCATCGAGGCGCTCCGGTTCCAGTTCGATCGTGAGCAGGCAGTGATCGGGCCAGCGCTGGTCCTGCGGGTACTTCCAGACCTTGTATGAGCCGGACACCAGCGCATGGGAAAGTTTCCGGCCGAGCACGAAGTGATCGATAGGCTGGCGTGCTCCGAAACCGCTCTCGCAGACTACCGCGCCATGTTCGACGCCGGGGTTCACGAGCTCCGCTGCGGGGGGATCTCCGTCGTCGATCTCGGGCCAGATCGCCACGATCCGTCCCTGTGCGTCGCGCGCGGCTTCCCGCTCGAGGTCGAAACGCCGGTTGAAGTCGCCGATCACCGCGAATGCGTTGTCGGCGCGTGCGCGCCGGTCGATCCAGTCCTCCAGGATCGGCACCTGCTGCTGGAGTCGCCGGCAAGCGTCGCGCGGCTCGTTGAGCGGGTCGGCGTTGCAGGCGGACTTCAGGTGCACGGCCAGCAGGCGGATGGCGCGGTTGGTGCCGGGATAGAGCGTCAGGTCGGCGCCACGGCGCACGTAGTCATCGAGTCCGAGCGGGCGGTAATCGCGGTCGCAGCGATGCGGGATGCCGCGGCGGACCGCGAAGCCGACGTTCTGCACGTTGTGCCGGCTCGTGAAGCAGAAAACATATTGCGGGAATATCCGCTTCGCCACTTCGCGGCCGTCAATCTCCTGCAATGCGATGACATCGAGCGCAGCCAAGCCCGCAAAGTCACGCAGCCGCGCCAGGTCCTTCGCGCTCCAGCGCCCCTTGGGGATCCGGTCGCAGGGAAACGTCCGGTCGTGGCCACCCGCACGCTGGCCCTTGCCGAAGCAATTCCCGGCGAGCGCGTCGAATGTCTCGGGCGTCATCATCCACTCGAGATTCCAGGTCCCGACCCGCAGCCGGTCGGCGCCCGCCGCGGGCATCGCGAGCAAGAGCGCGAAGGCTAGCGCTGCGAGGCGAATCATTCGCCGGCCTTGCGCCGGTTGGCAACGAGATCCTGGACCACGGCGGGATCCGCGAGTGTCGAAGTGTCGCCGAGCTGGTCGTGCTCGTTCGCTGCGATCTTGCGCAGGATCCGCCGCATGATCTTGCCCGAGCGCGTCTTCGGCAGCGCCGGCGCCCACTGGATGAAATCGGGTTGTGCGATCGGGCCGATTTCCTTGCGCACCCAGGCCACGAGTTCGACGCGGAGCGCCTCGACCGGCTGGACGCCTGCGATCAGCGTGACAAAGGCATAGATGCCCTGGCCCTTGATGTCGTGCGGAAAGCCGACAACCGCGGCCTCGGCGACCTTCGCATGCGCGACCAAGGCGCTTTCGACTTCGGCCGTGCCGATGCGATGACCTGACACATTGATGACATCGTCCACGCGACCCGTGATCCAGTAGTAGCCGTCTTCGTCGCGCCGCGCGCCATCACCCGTGAAATAGCTGCCGCGGAAGTTCTTGAAGTAAGTGTCGATGTAGCGCTGGTGATCGCCATACACGGTGCGCATCTGGCCGGGCCAGCTGTCCTTCAATATGAGATTGCCGTCGGCGACGCCCTCAAGCTCGCGTCCCTCGTTGTCCACCAGTGCCGGCACGATGCCGGGCAGCGGTAGCGTCGCTGAACCGGCCTTGAGCGCCGTCGCGCCCGGCAGCGGCGAAATGAGTATTCCGCCGGTCTCGGTCTGCCACCAGGTATCCACGATCGGGCAGCGACCGTCGCCGACCACGCGGTAGTACCACTCCCAGGCCTCGGGATTGATCGGTTCGCCGACCGTGCCAAGCAAGCGCAGGCTCTTGCGCGAGCAGGCCTTCACCGGTGCATCGCCATCGCGCATCAGCGCGCGGATCGCGGTCGGCGCTGTATAAAAGATGGTGACCTTGTGCTTGTCCACGACGCGCCAGAAGCGCGACACGTCCGGGTAATTCGGCACGCCCTCGAACATCAGGCTGGTCGCGCCATTCGACAGCGGGCCGTACACGATGTAGCTGTGGCCCGTGACCCAGCCGACGTCCGCCGTGCACCAGTAGATGTCTTCTTCGCGGTAGTCGAAGACACAGGAGAACGTGAAGTTCACATAGACGAGGTAGCCGCCGCTGGTGTGCAGCACGCCCTTGGGCTTGCCGGTCGAGCCCGAGGTATAGAGGATGAAAAGCGGATCCTCCGCGTTCATGCGCTCGGGCTCGCAGACAGGCTGCTGCGCTGCGGTCAGCTCGTGGTACCAGAGATCGCGACCAGCGACCCAGCTGACCCGGGCTCCCGTGCGGCGCACGACGATCACGTTCTTGACCGGGAGCCCGCGGGAAGCGATCGCCGCGTCAACATTGGATTTGAGCGGAATCGTCTTGTTGCCGCGCACACCCTCGTCGGCCGTGATCACGAGCGTCGATTCGCAATCCTGGATGCGGCCCGCCAGCGATTCCGGCGAGAAGCCGCCGAACACGACGGAGTGCACGGCGCCGATGCGCGCGCAGGCCAGCATTGCGACCGCCGCCTCGGGAATCATCGGCATGTAGATCGTGACGCGGTCGCCCCTGGCGACACCCGCGGCGCGCAGCGCATTGCCGAAACGGCAGACCTCGGCGTGCAGTTCGCGGTAGCTGATCGCGCGTGAATTGCCGGGATCGTCGCCCTCGAACAGCAGCGCCGTCTTGTCGCCGCGCGTGGCGAGCTGGCGGTCCAGGCAGTTGAAGGAGACGTTCAGCTCGCCGTCCTCGAACCAGCGCACGCGAAAGTCCGCGGGATCGAAGGAAACGTCCTTGATGCGCTTTGGCGCGCGGATCCAGTCGATACGCTTCGCGATGCGCGCCCAGAATCCTTCCGGGTCCCGCACCGATTCCCGGTACATCGCGTCGTAGTCCGCGGCCTTGACCCTGGCGTCCCTGGCGAATGCCTCCGGGACCGGATGCTTGTGCACGATCATGGCGCTCATTCTAAAGGCATTGACGCAGGTCAAGGCACCAGCCGCGCCGGCAAGTAGCCTGAGAACCGGGCTGCGGGAGTGCGTCATGAAAAGGGTCTTGCTGCTGTTGCTGCTTCTCGGAGCGGATGCCGCTGCCGCCGAGGGCCTGCCGACGCTCGTTTCGAATGGCAAGGCGGGGCTCGACCTGCGCTACCGCTATGAGAGTGTCGAGCAGTCGGACAAGCCCGCAACCGCGGGAGCCAGTACCCTCAGGCTGCGGCTGAATCTTTCGTCTGGCAGCGTTGGCGGATTCTCCGGCCTTGCCGAGTTCGATCACGTCCAGGTCATCGGTGGCGAGCATTACGACAGCACGCGAAACGGCCTGACGCGCTATCCCGTTGTTGCGGATCCTGAAGGCACCGACCTGAATCAAGTCTATCTGCAGTACGCGGGTGGGGCCGGCACGACCCTGCGCCTGGGCCGCCAGCGCATCCGGCTGGACGGCGAGAGATTCATCGGCTCCGTCGCCTGGCGGCAGAATGAGCAGACCTTCGACGCGTTCCTGCTGGAAACGAAAGCGCTGCCCGGCGTCACCACGACCTACGGATATCTTGACGGAGTGCGGCGCGTGTTCGGGCCGGATTCGGGCACACCGCCGGAGACCTTTGACAGCAACAGCCACTTCCTGAACCTGAAGCTGACAAAGCTTCCCGTCGGTGCGCTGACGGTCTACGGCTACTTCCTCGATTTCGACGACGCACCGCAGTTGTCGGCGGATACCTATGGTGTCCGCTACGACGGCAGCCATGCGATTGGGGAACGGCTGAAATTCAACTGGGCGCTCGAGTACGCCCGGCAGCAGGACGCGGGAGCCAATCTGGCGCAGATTGACGCGGCCTACAGTTTCATCGAAGTCAGCCTCAAGACCGCCACGGCCGGCATGGTCGTCGGGCGCGAGGTCTTGTCCGGCGAGCGTGGCACATTCACGCCGGCGACCAATCCGGCCTTCCAGACTCCGCTCGCGACCCTGCACAAATGGCAGGGCTGGGCCGACAAATTCCTGACGACGCCGAGTGCCGGCATCGAGGACCTGTACGCGGGTCTCAATGGAAGCTTTGCGGGATTCAACGGCCAGGCTGTCTGGCACGACTTCCAGGCGGAAGCGACCAGCCTGGACTACGGGACCGAACTGGACCTCTCGGTATCGAGGAAATTCGCGCAGCGCTACGAAGTGCTGGTCAAGTATGCGGACTATTCCGCGGACGGCCTGTTCACGGATACACGCAAGTTCTGGCTGCAATTCGGCGCGGTGTTCTGAAATCTGCCGCTTACAGCCCGGCTTCGCGGAAGCTGTCGCAGACCTCGAGCGTGCCGGTATCGAAGCCATTCCGGAACCAGCGCACGCGCTGCTCGGATGTCCCGTGCGTGAAGGAATCTGGAACGACCTGACCCCCGGCGCGCCGCTGCAGCCGGTCGTCACCGACGGCGCTCGCCGCACCCAGCGCTTCTTCAATGTCCCCCGGCTCGAGGATGGCCGCGGTCTGCTCGGCATGCCGCGCCCAGAGTCCGGCGTAGCAATC
>JANOSR010000035.1:0-2729 GCA_031415935.1 Steroidobacteraceae bacterium
GCATCGCCCAACCCGAGGAGATCGCGGGCGCCGCGCTTTATCTCGTTTCAGACGCGGCCTCGTTCACGACCGGCAGCTGCCTCACGGTGGATGGCGGTTGGCTGGCCTGAATGAGCCGCGTCTACCTGGTGCGCCACGGGCAGGCGACCTTCGGTACCGATGACTACGACCGGCTGACGGAGACCGGCATTGCGCAATGCCGGCAACTCGCGCGGCATTGGCGCGCGATCGGGCGCCGCGTCGATCTGGTCTACACCGGCACGCTCAGGCGCCAGCGCGAATCGGCCGAGGCCTTTGTGAAGGCCGCGGTGGAAGACGGCGGTATTACGCTGCCAGTGAGGGCACTGCCGGGCATCGAGGAATACGATCATCTGTCGTTGCTGGTCGCGCATCAGGGCGTCGGCGCGCTGCCCGATGCCGCCGAGGATCGCCGCGCATTTCACCGTCGGCTGTCGGGGGCACTCAAGGCCTGGGCGGCCGGCGAGCTGCGCGATGTCGAACCCTTTCCGATATTTCGCGACCGATGCGCGGCGGCGCTCGCAACATTGCTGCGCGATGCCGGGCGCGGTCGCAATATTGTCCTTTTTGGTTCCGCCGGATCGCTGGCCGCGGCCATGCAACCGGCCCTCGGCCTCGCTGACTGGGACCTGTTGCGCCTCAAGCTGACATTCTTCAACTCGGGCGTCAGCAGCTTGCTGTTCGACGGCGAGACGGTCACGATCGAATCACTGAACACGGTAAGCCACCTGGAGCAGCCGGCGTTCACGCAGCTGATTACGCACCGCTGATCCGGGGGATCCCGCGCATGGATTTCCAGCTCGAGGCCACCAAGCAGATCATCGTCAACCGGGTCCGCGAGTACGTGGACCGCGAGCTGATCCCGCTCGAGGCGGCGTTCCTGCAATCCGGCCTGGGCCCGCTGCTGCCGGTGCTGCGCGGGAAGCGCGCGGAGGTCAAGAAGCTCGGTCTCTGGGGGCCGATCTATCCGCACGAGCATGGCGGGCTCGGTCTCGACCTGATCACGTATGGGCTGATCTCGGAGGCGCTCGGGCGCTGCCCGTTCGCGCACTATGTGTTTGGCTGCAATGCCCCGGATGCCGGCAATGTCGAGCTGCTGCATGAATTCGGCAGCGCCGCGCAGAAACGGCGCTGGCTCGAGCCGCTGGTCGCGGGCGAGATACGGAGCTGCTTCGGCATGACTGAGCGGGGCAACAGCGGCGCCAATCCGCTGATGCTCGAGACGCGCGCGACGCTCGAAGGCGACACCTGGGTCCTGAACGGTCGCAAGTGGTTCACAACCGGCGCCGACGGAGCGAGCGTCTGCATTGTCATGGCCGTGACCGACTCCGACCAGCCGCCGCATGAACAGGCCAGCATGTTCCTCGTACCGACCGACAGCGCGGGCTATCGCCTGCTGTGCAACACGCCCGTCATGGGAAATTCGGGCACGGATCTTTTCTCGCACGGCGAGATCGCATTCGAGAATTGCCGCATACCGGCCGACCAGCTGCTGGGCCCGCGCGGCTCCGGCTTCCGGCTTGCGCAGTCGCGGCTCGGGCCCGGGCGCATCCATCACTGCATGCGCTGGCTCGGCATCTGCGAACGCGCACTGGCGATGATGATCGAGCGCGCGGCGACTCGCGTCATCGATCCGGATGGCCGGCGGCTGGGCGACAGCGACATCGTGCGCGCCTGGATCGCCGAAAGCGTGGCGGAGATCCGCGCGGCACGGCTGCTGGTGCTGCACACGGCCTGGCGCATCGGTCAGGCTGGCGCCAAGGCTGCGCGTAATGACATCAGCATCATCAAGTTCCATGTCGCCGACGTGCTGCAGCGGGTCGTGGACCGCGCATTGCAGGTACATGGCGGGCTCGGCATGACCGATTACACGCTGCTGGCCTGGTTCTACCGCGAAGAGCGTGCTGCGCGCATCTATGACGGGCCGGACGAGGTGCACAAGATTTCGGTCGCAAGGCGCATGTTGCGAGACCATGCCGGATGAGCCTGATTGACGATGCGGCGCCGGTACGTGCCGGCGAGGCACTCGACGATGCGCGGCTTGGGGAATACCTGGCCAGCCACATTCCGGGTCTTGAATTGCCGCTGCGCGTGCGGCAGTTTCCTTCGGGATTCTCGAATCTCAGCTACCTGCTGACTGCCGCAAGCGTTGAACTTGTTCTTCGCCGCCCGCCGATCGGCACGCGGCCGAAATCCGGTCACGACATGAAGCGTGAATTTCGCGTCCTGTCGGGTCTGCGCGCGGGATTCGCGGAATGTCCGAGACCGTTGCATTACTGCGCCGACGAATCCGTGATCGGCGCTCCTTTCTATGTGGTCGAGCGAATCCGCGGGATCATCCTGCGCCGCGACTACCCTTTGGGCCTCGAGGCGACGCCCGCACTGGTGCGCGCCCAGCAGTGTGCGCTGATCGAAGTGCTGGCGAAGTTGCATGGGCTCGATTACCGGTCGCTCGGGCTCGCCGATCTCGGCCGGCCCGATGGTTATGCGGCGCGGCAGGTACGCGGCTGGACGGAACGATACGTGCAGGCACGGACCGCCGATGCGCCGCAGGCCGCCGAAATCGCCGACTGGCTGGCGGCCAATACACCACCGGACTCCGGCCGGACTGCGCTCATTCACAATGACTACAAGCTCGACAATGTCGTGTTCGATTCCCGGCATCCCGAACACCTGGTCGGCGTGCTGGACTGGGAGATGGCGACCATCGG
>JANOSR010000036.1:0-1836 GCA_031415935.1 Steroidobacteraceae bacterium
CCCAGCAGGCCGCTGCTCTCGAGCTTGCGCAGCGCCTCGCGCACGGTCGAACGGTTGACCTGGAACTGGCGCGCCGGCTCGGTTTCTGTCGGGAGCGCCTGGCCCTCCGTCCGGTCACGGCGAAGGATCCGGTCCCGGATCGCTTCGGAAACACGCAGATAGGCGGGTGCATAACCAAGCGGTTCGAACACGGGTCGCATTTCTCCGTCCCAAACTTGCCTGTCGGATTGTCGGACAATAATATGCGCCTGACAAGGGGGGCATCGGCCGCCCTGGAGGAACCATGTTCCAGGTGGACTTCGACTTCCAGCTCGGCGAGCGGGCCGACGACCTGCGCCGGGCCGTGCGCGAATTCGCCCTGCGTCGCATCGCGCCGCGGGCCGACGAGATCGACCGCAGCAATCTGTTCCCGCGCGATCTGTGGCCTGAATTAGGCGCCATGGGACTCCTCGGCATGACCGTGCCCGAGGAATTCGGAGGCCTCGGCTTCGGCTATCTCGAGCATGTCATCGCTATGGAGGAGATCAGCCGCGCCTCCGGCTCAATCGGGCTGTCCTATGGCGCGCATTCGAATCTCTGCGTCAATCAGCTGCGTCGCTGGGGCAACGACGCGCAGAAGCACCGCTATCTTCCGAAGCTGATCAGCGGCGAGCATGTCGGCGCGCTTGCGATGAGCGAGCCGGGGTCCGGCTCCGATGTCATCTCGATGCGCACACGGGCCGATCGCCGTGGTGACGGCTTCGTGCTGAATGGCAGCAAGATGTGGATCACGAACGGCCCGGAGGCCGACACGGTCGTCGTCTACGCGACCGTGGAGCCCGGCAGCGGCGCGCCCGGCATCACGGCCTTCATCGTCGAACGCGGCATGCAGGGGTACAGGAGTGCGCAGAAGCTCGACAAGTTCGGCATGCGCGGCTCGGACACGAGCGAACTCGTGTTCGACGACTGTCATCTGCCGCCGGAAAACCTGCTGGGCGGGATCGGCCAGGGCGCCGCGATTCTGATGTCCGGTCTCGACTACGAACGCCTCGTGCTGACCGGCGGGCCGCTCGGCCTGATGCGGGCCGCGCTCGATCTCATCACGCCTTACCTGCACGACCGCGAGCAGTTTGGCCGGCCGATCGGCAGCTTCCAGCTGATGCAGGCCAAGCTCGCCGACCTTTACACCGCTTGCAATTCGGCGCGCGCCTACGCCTATGCGGTCGCCCGCGCCTGCGATGCCGGGCGCACGACGCGCTATGACGCCGCCGCCTGCCTGCTGTATGCATCCGAGCGCGCGACACACGCGGGTCTCGAAGCCATCCAAGTGCTGGGCGGCAACGGCTATATCAACGAGTATCCGGCGGGCCGTATCCTGCGCGATGCAAAGCTCTACGAGATCGGCGCCGGCACCAACGAGATCCGCCGCATGCTGATCGGCCGCGAATTGTTCAAGGCGACCAGCCCATGACCCGGATCGCATCCCGCATCGACCCGCGGAGCGCCGAATTCGGCGAGAACGCGGCGCATCTGCAGACGCTCGTCGCCGAACTGCGGCAGCGCCTGGCATTGGCCGGCGCCGGCGGCGGCGAGGAGGCGCGCGCGAAACAGCTTGCGCGCGGCAAGCTTCTGCCGCGCGATCGCATCGAGGCACTGCTGGATCCGGGCAGCCCATTTCTCGAAATCGCGCCACTTGCGGCCGGCGGCATGTATGGGGACGAAGCGCCCGCCGCGGGCCTGGTGGCCGGCATCGGCCGCATCCATGGTCGTGAATTGCTGGTGGTCGCGAATGACGCGACGGTCAAGGGCGGCACTTATTATCCGATCACGGTCAAGAAGCACCTGCGCGCGCAGGAG
>JANOSR010000037.1:0-6231 GCA_031415935.1 Steroidobacteraceae bacterium
AGTCGCGGCCCTTCGAAGAGGACTCCGCCTGATGCGCGTCGTGGATATCCGCGGACGCGAAATCCTCGATTCACGCGGCAACCCGACGGTCGAGGCCGACGTCGAACTCGAGGATGGCACGATCGGCCGGGCCGCGGTCCCGTCCGGCGCATCGACCGGCACGCGCGAGGCAGTCGAGCTTCGCGATGGCGACCCGTTGCGTTTCCTCGGCAAGGGTGTCTTGAATGCCGTCGCCCACGTCAATGGCGAGCTGCGTGACGCACTGGTTGGCCGCGAGGCGCAGGACCAGGCGGGCATCGACCGGCGCATGCTGGAACTCGACGGCACCGACAATAAATCGAGGCTGGGCGCGAATGCGTTGCTCGCCGTTTCGCTCGCGACGGCGCGGGCCGCGGCGCAGTCGCAGAAGCTGCCCCTGTATCGCTACCTCGGTGGTGACGATGCGGTCGTGATGCCGGTGCCGATGATGAACATCATCAACGGTGGCGTGCACGCGGACAACAGCCTGGACATCCAGGAATTCATGATCCTGCCCGCGGGTCTCCGATGCTACTCCGACGCGCTACGCTGCGGTGCCGAGATTTTCCAGCGGCTGCGCCAGCTGCTGCACGAGCGGGACCTGTCCACGGCGGTCGGCGATGAAGGCGGCTTCGCGCCGAACCTGTCGTCGAATGAGGCGGCACTCGCGTTGATCCTCGAGGCGATCGATGCCGCCGGCTACCAGGCCGGGCAGGACGTTTGGCTCGGTCTCGACGTGGCGAGCAGCGAGTTTTACCGCGATGGCGTCTACCTGCTGGAATCCGAGGGCCGGCGCTTCACCGCCGCGCAATTCACGGAATACCTGGCTTCCCTGACCGGGCGCTATCCGATCGTGACGATCGAAGATGGCATGGCGGAGTCCGACTGGGAGGGATGGGCCGGCCTGACACGGCGGCTCGGCAGCAAGATCCAGCTGGTCGGTGACGACCTGTTCGCAACGAACACCGAGATCCTGTCGCGCGGCGTCGCGGAAAAGGTCGCGAACGCGATCCTGATCAAGCCAAACCAGATCGGCACGCTGACCGAGACGCTGGCAGCGATTGAAATGGCGGCACGCGCGGGCTACGCGACGGTCGTTTCGCACCGTTCCGGCGAAACCGAGGACTCGACGATTGCCGACATCGCGGTCGGCACCACGGCGACGCAGATCAAGACCGGTTCACTGTCGCGCTCCGATCGCGTCGCGAAGTACAACCAGCTGCTCAGGATCGAAGAGCAGCTCGGTGCGCGTGCGCGCTACGCCGGCCGCGAAGCCTTTTCCGTTCGGCCGACCTGATCCGTGCTAATCTTTTGAACCCATGAGGATGCTCCTGGCTGGCCTTGTCACGGTGCTGGCGCTCTTGCAGTACCGGCTCTGGGTGTCGGACGAAGGCATGCGCGAGGTCTGGCATCTCGGCGCCGCGGTCGAATCCCAACGCGCCGACAACGCGGTACTTGCCGAGCGAAACGCCCAGCTGAAGGCCGAGGTCGCCGACCTCAAACAGGGTCTGACGGCGCTCGAGGAACGGGCGCGCCATGATCTCGGCATGATCACGGTTACGGAAACTTTCTATCAGGTTGTGGATACGCCGTATCGGGCACCCGATGACCGCCAGGACGAGCCACGCACGATCCGGGCTGCCACGACGCCTTGAAACTCCGGTGTCCGAACGCATCTGGTTCGTGATACCTGCCGCCGGCGCCTCGTCGCGATTCGGCGGCTCCGTGCCGAAGCCCTATCTGCGCATTGCGGGGCGCAGCCTGCTCGAGCATGCCTTGCGGGCATTGCTGCGTTGCCCCGGGCTCGCGGGCGGCATTGTCGTCACTGCACCGGGCGACCGGCGCTGGTCGCGCCTGCCGGCCTCGATCCGGCGTCGCGTCACGACGACCACGGGTGGCGCGACGCGCGCGCGTTCCGTACTGCAGGGGCTCGAGGCCCTGAGCGCTGCGGCACCGGAGGACTGGGTCCTGGTGCATGACGCAGCGCGACCCTGCTTGCCAGCCGGTGACCTTGCGGCGCTGGTCGCGGCCTGCCGGCGCGACGAGGTCGGTGGGCTGCTCGCCTTGCCGATCGCCGAGACCGTCAAGCTGGCCGACGGTGAGGGGCGCAGTGGACGCAGTGTGCCGCGCGACGGCCTTTGGCGCGCGCAGACCCCGCAGATGTTCCGGCATGGACCACTCTTGCGAGCCCTGTCGAGGGCCCTGGAAGAAGGTATTGAACCCACCGACGAGGCGGTCGCGATCGAAAGGCTCGGGCTGCGCCCGAGACTGGTCGAGGGCTCGCCGCTGAATATCAAGGTCACGAGACCCGCGGATCTCGCGCTCGCGAGCGCAGCGCTGCGCCTGCTCAAGGAGAAATCGTGAGAATCGGCAGTGGACATGACCTGCACCGCTTCGGGCCGGGCGATCACGTGATGCTGGGTGGCGTGCGCATCGCACATGACCGCGGGCTGGTGGCGCATTCGGACGGAGACGTGGTACTGCACGCGCTCATGGATGCGCTCCTCGGTGCGGCGGGCGCCGGCGACATCGGCCAGCACTTCCCGGATCACGACGCGCGCTGGGCAGGCGCCGACAGCCGCGCGCTGCTGCGCGAGGTCGGCAAGCTGATCGCGTCGCGCGGCTTCGAAATCGCGAATTGCGATGTCACGCTGGTCGCCGAGACGCCGCGCATCGCAGGGCACCGCGAGGCGATGTGCGCAAACATCGCGGCGGACCTTGCGCTCGAGCGCGGTCGCGTCAATGTCAAGGCGACGACCGCGGAGGGTCTCGGCGCGCTCGGCCGCGGGGAGGGTATCGCGGCCCATGCGGTCGTCCTGCTGCTGGCAGGCGATAGTGCCTGACGACCCCCGCCACTCTATGCGCACGACGGTCCGCCGGCAGCGGGCCTGATACGGACCGATCCCGAGGACTTTCTCGTCGAGGAACGGCTCGGCTTCCAGCCGGATGGCGGCACCGGCCATTGCCTGCTGCTGGTCGAGAAGCGTGATGCCATTACGCTTTACGTCGATTCGGACGCGGCGGCGCGAACCTTCTGCAGGTGAGCGACTGGATCGATTCGGAAAGTGTGCCGCGCGACCGCGCGGCACGGAGCTTCCTGTTGCCGGGTGAAATCGCGAGTCTCTCCGGCAGTTCGTCGGTCTTCCGCGTTTCAGAGGTCGACGAAGAGCTCGCTCGCCGCTGCCGTGAAGGCGACATTCATCCCAGTGGCCCGATGTGCGGAGAGGGGGGCATGCAACCCGAGGGCGAGTCCGCATCCAATGCGGCGGCGCCTACGCCACCATCCTGCTGCGCGAGGCCGTCTCCGCGACAGTGCCCGAAGCGGAAACCGATTGACGCGTTCAGGGATCGAGCAGCACGTACAAGGCGCCGGTGCCACCGTCTGGCCGTCGCGCCGAACAGAAGGCGCGAACGGCATCGTGGCGGCGCAGCCAGCGATTGAGCGCGGCCTTCAGCACCGGTCCGCGGTCACCGGAACCGCGGCCCTTGCCGTGCACGATGCGCACACAACGCAGGTTGCGCTGGCTCGCGTCGGCCAGAAACCCGAGGATCGCCAGGCGCGCTTCGGCCCGGGTCATGCCGTGCAGATCCAGCTCATCGCGACGCGCGTACAGGCCGCGCCGCAGGCGGCGCATTGCCGCTTCGGGAACTCCATTGCGCCGGTAGGTCAGCTCCTCGCCGGTCTCGACCTCGAAATCGGCCGCATCGAGATCGAGCGATTCCGCGAGTACCCGCGCCTCGTCTGCGCGGCGCAGGGCGGCGCGTGCCGGCACCCTGGGCTGTTGTGGCGCCTGCCGGGACTGCCGGAGCGGCCGCACGTCGCGCACCGCGGCCCGAAAGAGCTTCCGTTCGTCTTCGTCGTTCATGCCAATGCCCGCCGTGCGCTGGCGAGACCGCCGCCGCTTTCCAGTATAGTGCGGCCCGGTCGCCGGGCACGCGATGGGGATGAACAGGCGAGGCCGTGAAGATCCTGCTTTCGAATGACGATGGTTATCGGGCCGAGGGCCTGCGCTGCCTGAAGGAGGCGCTCGCGGATGTCGCGCCGCTGACGCTGGTCGCCCCGGATCGCAATCGCAGCGGAGCCAGCCATTCGTTGACCCTCGACGTGCCATTGCGCGTCCAGCAAGCCGAGCCTGACACCTGGTACGTCATCAACGGCACACCGACCGACTGCGTGCACCTGGCGATCACCGGCCTGTTCGAGCATGAATTCGACATGGTCGTGTCCGGCGTGAACGACGGCGCCAATCTCGGCGACGATGTCCTCTATTCCGGCACGGTGGCGGCCGCCATCGAGGGGCGCTTTCTCGGCCTGCCGACCATCGCGATGTCGCTGGTGCCCGCGACCGGCAATTGCACGCATTTCCGGACTGCGGCGCGGATTGCGCGCGAGTTGGTGCTGCGCCTGCTGGCGAAACCGCTGCATCGCTCCATGATCCTCAATGTCAATGTGCCTGATCTGCCATACGAGGAATTGCGGGGCTTCGAGGTCACGCGCCTGGGCAACCGGCATCGCGCGGAGGCAGCGGTGAGCAGCCTCGATCCGCGCGGCCGCCAGATCTACTGGGTCGGTGCCGCGGGTTCCGGTCAGGATGCGGGTCCCGGCACGGACTTTCATGCGGTGGCCAAAGGATTCGTCTCGGTCACGCCACTGCAGGTGGATCTGACACGCCACGCCGCACTCGACAGTCTGCGCGACTGGCTGCGGGAACCAGACGCATGAGCGGCGAGCGCGAGGAGCCGACGCGCAGCGGAATTGGAATGACCTCGGCGCGCACACGCGAGCGTCTGATCCAGCGCCTCGTCGAGCAGGGGATCCGCGATCCGCGCGTGCTGGACCGCATCCGCAATGTGCCGCGGCACCTGTTCGTGGACGAGGCGCTGGCAAGCCGCGCCTACGAAGACACGGCCCTGCCGATCGGCCACGGCCAGACCATTTCGCAGCCCTATGTCGTGGCGCGGATGACCGAAGCCGTGACGATCGGCGGGGTCCCGGAAAAGGTGCTCGAAATCGGGACGGGCTGCGGTTACCAGACCGCCGTGCTGGCTCCGCTGGTTGGGCGGCTCTATAGCATCGAGCGCATCGAAGGCTTGCTCGACCGGGCCAAGGAAAGCCTGAAGCTGCTCGGCATCCGCAATGCGCGCTTCAAGCACGGTGACGGCAACGATGGCTGGCCATCACAGGCACCATTCGATGCGATCCTGGTCGCCGCAGCACCGCATGCCGTGCCGCAGAAGCTGCTGGACCAGCTTGGCGAGGGAGGCCGGCTGGTCGCGCCGATCGGGCCGGAAGGCCGGCAGGAATTGCTGCGCCTGACGCGACGCGGCGACCAGTACTTGCGCGAACGGCTGGGCTTCGTCAGCTTCGTGCCATTGCTGGGCGGTCTTTCCTGAGGTGGAGGGAGGGGTCGGGGTCGCAGGCGTCGCGCTCGCCCGTTCCTTCGTACTGGTAGCGGCAATAGCCCTCATGGCTTGTGCCGGCTCGGGGAAGAAGCCAGACATCCCGGATCACCATGTCGTCCACGCCGGTGAGACCTTGTATTCCATCTCGATGCGTTACGGCCTCGACTATCGCGATGTCGCGCGCTGGAATGACATCGGTCCCGACTATCGCATCGACCCGGAACAACGAATCAGGCTGAATCCGCCGCCGGGAGTGCGGACCAAGCCGGCTCCATCCGCGGTGACGCCGCGTACACCGTCGCCACGGGCCTCGCCCGAGGATCCCGCCCATCGACCGCCACTATGGCACTGGCCTGTACGGGGCGGGCGCGTGAGCGGGACGATCACCCAGCCCTCCGGCGGTCTGGGTCTGCGCATCGACGGTGACTTGAACCAGTCCGTTTTCGCAGCAGCGGATGGCAAGGTTGTCTACACCGGCAGCGGCCTGCGCGGCTACGGTCAGTTGATCATCATGACGCACGAACGTGGCTGGCTCTCGGCCTACGGTCATAACGCGCTGGTCCACGTGAGGGAAGGCGAAACCGTCCGCGCGGGTCAGCTGATCGCGGCCATGGGCTTCGCGCCAGGACAGCAGGCCATGCTGTACTTCGAAATCCGCCTCGACGGTCGGCCTCTCGACCCACTCAAGCTGCTTCCGTCGCGCTGATCGTCTGGTGCATGTGTGTCGCCGCCAACCTGCGACCAAGGTCGCGGGGGGGGGCGGTGGTCAGGAACGGGGGGGGCCGGGGTGGGGGGCCCCCAGCCGGCCGG
>JANOSR010000038.1:0-9514 GCA_031415935.1 Steroidobacteraceae bacterium
CAGCAGGTCCACCCGCGTGCCCGCCGGCCGGTCGAAGGTCAACTGGCCTTCGATGATTCCAAGCTCGGTCGCGACCCGGCCGGGCCCCAGGATCGTGCCCTCGATGAATGATCCTTCACCGACGAAATCGGCGACAAAGCGGGTCGCGGGTGAATGGTACAGACGCCAGGGCGCATCCCATTGCTCGAGACGGCCGGCGCGCAGCACGCCGATTTCGTCAGCGATCGCGAAGGCCTCACGCTGATCGTGCGTCACCAGCAGGGCGGTTGCGCCCTCGGCGGAGAGCGCTGCGCGCACCTGCTGTGCCAGGTCCATGCGGACTTCGGCATCGAGATTGGAGAATGGCTCGTCGAGCAGCACGAGCCGCGGCCGCGGCGCGAGCGCGCGGGCGAGCGCCACGCGCTGCTGCTGGCCGCCCGAGAGTTCATGCGGCAGCTTGCCGGCATGGGTCGCGAGTCCGACCAGATCGAGCATTTCGGTCGCGCGGCGGGCACGCTCGGCCGCACCCAGGCTACGCAGTCCGAACGCGACATTGCCGAGCACGTCCAGATGCGGAAACAGCGCATAGTCCTGGAACACCATGCCGATGCGGCGGCGCTCCGGCTCCACCCAGACGTCCGCTCCGGACAGACGCTCGCCATCGGCCAGCACTTCGCCCGATTCCTGCCGCTCGAATCCGGCGATGCAGCGCAGCACCGTCGTCTTGCCCGAACCGCTGGGTCCCAGCAGGCAGCCGATGCGGCCCGCAGCGACGGTCAGCGACAGGCCGTCGACCGCGGCCATGCCGTCGAAACTCCGGGTCAAATCACGCAGCTCGAGCCGCACGCTCCATCCTCCAGGTCAGCAACGCGACCGGCAGGAGGCCGGCCAGCACGATCGCAAGAGACGGCAACGCCGCGCGCTGCCATTCGCCTTCCGCGGTCATCTCGAAAACCCGTACCGCCAGTGTGTCCCAGCCGAACGGCCGGGTCATCAGCGTAATCGGCATTTCCTTCATGACTTCGACGAACACGAGCAACAGGGCGGTCCCGATACCGGCGCCCAGCAGCGGCAGATGCAGCCGCGCGATGATCTCGCGCGTCGTCGATCCCAGACCGCGCGCGGCATCCTCCAGCGATGGCCGGATGCGCGCGAGACCAGCCTGCACGGGCGCGTGCGCCACCGCCAGGAATCGCACGGCATAACCGAGCAGCAGCGCGTACACGGTGCCTTGCATCCATAGGCCCTCGCTGTCAGTGACCGATCGCCAGCCGGTGTCGATGACTGCGAGTGCGCCGACCAGGCCGACTGCCAGCACGGCGCCGGGCACGGCGTAGCCGAGCGTCGCGATGCGCGCGGCGGAGCGCGTCAGCCGGTCATCGCGCAGGCGCACGGCATAGCCCAGCGCGAGCGCGAGCCCGAGACAGAGAAACGCGGCGGTCGCCGCGAGTCCGAGCGTGCGCAGCGTGTAGCTGACGTAGCGGACATCCAGGTCGATTGGCGCGACATCCCAGGCCCATTGCCCGAGCGCGAGCACCGGTAGCGCAAAGCCGATGGCGAACACCGTCGCCGCATAGGCGCAGGCAAGCCAACCGCGCGCGCCGCGCAATTCCAGCCGCAACGCCGCACGGGACCCGGAATCGGCTGCGGCGTAGCTCGCGCGCCCGCGGACGATGCGCTCAAGTGCCAGTGCCACGGCGACGAACAGCAGCAGCAGCATGGCGAGCCCCAGCGCCGTTTCGAGCGAGAACAACCCGAACCAGGACTTGTAGATCGCTGTCGTGAATGTGTCGTAATTGAATACGGCGACCGCCCCGAAGTCGGCGAGCGTTTCCATTGCGACGAGAGCAGCCCCGGCTGCGAGCCAGGGCCGCGCAAGCGGGACGGCGACACTGAACAGGCCACGCCAGGGGCCGAGACCGAGGGACTGGGCCGCTTCCAGCGCGCGGGCGCCGTGGGTCAGGAAGGCGCCGCGCGCCATCAGGTAAATGTAGGGATAGCTCGCAAGCGCGAGCACCAGAATCACGCCGCCAGTCGAGCGGATCGGCGGCAGCCAGATGTCAGTGCCGAGCCAGCCGCGCAACGCAACCGGTACGGAGCCTGCGTAGTCGAGCGCAGCGATCGCGATGAAGGCCAGCACATAGGCCGGCATCGCCATCGGCAACAGCAAGGCCCAGGAGAAAAATCCGCGGCCCGGGAAATTGCAGGCCGCCGTCATCCAGGCGAGCGAGGTGCCGAGCAGCATCGCAACGGTGACGACGCCCACGACGAGGATCGCTGTGTTCCAGGCGACGCGCGCCAGCACGAACTCGCGCAGATGCGCCCACAGCGTCGCGTCCGCATCCGCCGCACCCTGCACGACGGAAAGCAGCACCGCGAGCATTGGCAGGGCGATCGCGATCGCGACCAGTCCCGGTGTCAGCCGTCGTGACGAGGACATTCGCTATTGTCGCCGCCGAGCCCGGCTCTAGCGCCAGCCGGCGCGATCCATCAGCCGCACGGCGGCGGGCTGCAGCGCGCCGATATGGCCGACATTCACGAGCTTGTGCTTGAACGGCCCCCAGGCGGCGACCACGGGCGCCGGCTCGACCGCGGGATTGGCGGCATATTCAAAATTCGCGCGCGTGAAGCGGGCCTGGATCTCCGGTGTCGCGAGCCATTCCAGGAAGCGGATCGCCTCGGCACGATTCTTCGCATGCCGCGTGACACCCGCACCGGAGATGTTGACGTGCGTGCCGCCGGCCTGCTGGTCCGCCCAGAAGATCTGCACCGGGAATCCCGGCTTGTCGTTTTGCAGGCGGCCCAGGTAGTAGCTGTTCACGACACCGACATCGCATTGACCGGCGGCAATCGCGTTCAGCAGCAGTGTGTCACTCGAAAATGGTGCAGCCGCGAGATTTGCGATCCAGGAACGCACCAGATTCTCGGTGGCCTCCTCGCCCATTTCGGCGATCATCAGTGCGACCAGCGACTGGTTGTAGACGTGCTTGCCGCTACGCAGGCACAGCTTGCCCTTCCAGCGGGCATCGCCGAGCGCTGCGTACGTGGACAAGTCGCCTGGCTTCACGCGCTCGGTCGAATAGGCAATCGTGCGGGCGCGTACCGCGAGACCGAACCAGCGGCCCCTGGGATCGCGCAGGTGTGCGGGTATGGCGGATTCGAGGGCCTTGGAGCGTACCGTTGCGAGCAAGCCCGCCTCGGTCGCGCGCCAGAGATCGCCGGCATCCACGGTCATCAGCACATCGGCGGGGCTGTCCCGGCCCTCGGCGATCAGCCGCTGAATGAGGGGCGCGCCGTCATCCGAGACGAACTTCACCTCGATGCCGCGCAGCTTTCCGTAGTCCGTAAATACCTGTTCAACCAGCTGGTATTTGCGCGCGGAATAGACCACCAGGGACGGGTCAGCAGCCCTTGCATGGGCGATCTGGCCCAGGGGGAGGATCAGCAGGGCCAGGGCCAGGCGCCGGCCCAGCGCGTTCCAAAAGCTCATGGTCGTCTCGACCCGGTAATGAGAATGACTCTCATTATCGTATCAGGTCTGGCGGGCCGCGGCACGGTCCTGCAGGTAGGCCTGTCCGCGGCGCATCAGGCGCGCGAAGCCCGCGGCATCCTGGTTCGCGACCAGGGCCTGTAGCCGCCCAACCGCGTCCGCCAGCGCCTTCAGGGACTCGCCCCCGTACTCGTTGAGCGCCTGAATCTCGAAATAGAGCGCGGGACTCTCGCCGGCAACCAGCGAGGCGACGCCGAGCTGCGCATCAAACGTGGTGCTCGAGAGCCGCGCGAGTCTGGGCGCGGTTTCCCCGCTATCCGCCAGCGCCGAGAAAAACGCGATGTTGACGGCGTGCGAAAGGCCCAGCACATAGGCGATCAGCCGGTCGTGGTCATCGAGGGTCGTGACCACCTGTTCGGCCATCGTCGAGGCGAACAGATTCTGCGCATCGGCGACTGCATCGGGCCGGCCCACATCCACGTGGATGACATGCCGCCCCGACAGCAGGTCGGTGTCCGGCCCGAACATCGGGTGCACGGAACTGACCCGAACACCGGCCTGCATCAGCGCCGTCAGGCCGGCGCGCAGCGGCGTCTTCAGCGACCCGATGTCGAAGACGAGGCCGGGCGGCCGGTGCCGCGAAAGTTGTTCGAGGATTGCCTTCGTGATGCCGAGCGGCGTCGCAACGACGATTACGTCATGAGTCAGGTCATCGGACTGCCAGTCGGCGCGATGCGCATGCGGCTCCACGGTCCCGGCCGGGTCCGCCACCTCCACGACGAAGCCCTGGGAATCCAGGAATTCCACGAACCAGCGGCCCATCTTGCCGGCGCCGCCGATCACCAGCGCGCGCTTGCCGCTGCCCTGGCCCTGGGCCACGACCTGCGCCTGCTCCTGGATCGCGAGCGAACTGCGGATCAACAGCCGCAACAGGTTGTCGGCCAGTGCCGGCGGGAGGCCGAGCTTCGTGGCCGCCGAGCGTGCATTCAGCAGCACCTCGCGTTCGCGCTGGAAGTCACGGGTCGGGTGACCGGTCGCACGCTTGACGCGCGCGACCTTCGTGGAGAGACGCTGGCGCTCGGCGATCAGCGCGAGCAGTTCGCCATCCAGCCGGGTCAGCCGATCGCGCAGTTCCTCGAGATTCATTCGGGCGGGCACCTTTGTTGCATCCGCCCTGTGTACCGGCCCGCCTGCGCGGATGCAAGCGAGCCGGTGGCCAGGTATCTGCTCCCGCCCCTAGCGGCCGTCGACCTGAAAGCCGAAGAACCAGTAGTCGTCGCGCGGGTCGCGATACCAGCGACCCGGGCGATAGTCGAAGCGGCAGTTCCGCGACGCATCGCGCCAGCCGGACTCGTAGCCCGCCCGATAACCGTGGTTGCCGCGGTAGTACCCAGGCGGAACATGGCGCCAACGGCGGTCAAACCGCTGGTTGTCATGGCGCCGATCGTCATATCGCCGATCGTCGTAGCGCCGGTCGTCATCGCGCCGATCGTCATCGTGGCGATAGGTCTGGGCCTGGCCGCGGTAACGATCGTCGTCCCCGCGCTTCGACTTTTCGTCCGCGAGCGCCGAGCCCGCGAGCAGGGTCGCCAGGGTCGCCGCCATCAATGTTGACTTGATCATCATGGCTCCTCCTCAGGGTGCGTGGAGCCAGTCTCTGCCTGCCTACCTGAATCAGGGCTTAATCAATCACTTAAGCCGCCGAGAAATGTCAGGACGATGCGGTTCAGGCGCTCCGGGGAATCCAGTTCCGTGTGGTGGTGGCTGCCGGTGATTTCGATGAAGCGGGCGCCCGGGATCCGCGCGCACCAGCGGCGTTTTTCCGCGCTCGTCGTGAAATCATGCTGCGCGCCGATGACGAGGGTCGGCGCGCGGATCGCGGCGAGTCTCGATTCGGCATTCCAGCGCGTCAGCGTCCGCAGAGTCGCGAGATAGACCCAGCGGCTGGTGTGGCTCGCGCGGCGGATGAAGCGCTTGCGCAGCCTGCCCTGTTGGCGCGCCGGAAACGTGCCTTGGCCAAACACGCGCGCGACACCCCCGACACCCAGCACGAGTGCCACCAGCACGCGCAGCCAGGCCATGCGCCGACGCTGCCAGTTGGTCAAGGTGAATCCCGGCGCCGTGTTGACGAGCACGAGCGAGGCAACGGCTTGTGGCGCGTGCAATGCGAGTTCGATCGCGACCGCCCCGCCCATCGAAAGCCCCACCACATGCGCCCGTTCGATCGACAGCGCGGCAAACACCGCCACCAGATCGCGCGCGTGCTGCTGGATCGTGAAAGGCTCGCGCCGCTCGCTCGCGCCGAAACCACGCAGGTCCGGCACGATCACGCGATACTTCGCCGCGAACTCGGGTATCTGCATCCGCCAGTCGTCGTGACTGCCGCCCAGGCCGTGCAACAGCAGGAGCGGCGCGCCTTTTCCGGTGTCGACGCAGCTGATCCGGGTTCCGTTGACGCTGATGCTGTGCATGGAAGCTGCAAATTACACCGGTCAGCGGCGCCGCGTTAACATCGCGTCATGCAAGCACGAGCGCAGTCGCTTCCGGACACGTTGCCAATGGACCCGATGCCGCTGGCCGCAGCCTGGCTGCGCCAGGCCTGGGACGAGAAGATCCAGCGCAATCCGAATTCGATGGTGCTTGCCACGACGGATGCCGGCGGGCGGCCCTCGGCCCGCGTCGTGCTTTGCAAGGAAATCGTGATAGACCCCGGCTATCTCGTTTTCTATGCGAATTACGAATCGCGCAAGGGTCGGGAACTCGCGGCGCAGCCCTGGGCGGCCGTCGTATTCCCATGGGATGAATTGCGCCGGCAGCTACGCGTCGAGGGGCCGGTTGTCACTTCGCCCGCGAGCGAGAGCGACGATTACTTCGCAAGCCGCCCCTGGCAGAGCCGCCTGGCCGCCATGACAAGCGCGCAGAGCGCACCGATCGCGTCCCGCCAGGACCTGCTCGAGAAACTGCGCGACACAGCGGCTCGATACGGGGCGCCGAATCCGTTTTCGGCCGCCGATCACGACGAGCACTCCGGGTTGCACTTGCCGCGACCGCCCGGCTGGGGCGGATATCGTCTTTGGGCCGCAGCGGTCGAACTGTGGGTCGAGGGCGAACATCGGCTGCACGACCGCGTCCGCTGGACGCGCGAACTCAAGGCCTCAAACGGCACGCACCGCCAGATCCAGCCATGGCAGCACCAGCGGCTGCAGCCCTGATCGACCCCGCCGGACCGCGGCTTTCGAGTCATGGCCTCGATGTCGCAGTCAACGGCATCACGCTGGTCCGCGCACTGGCCTTCGAGGCGCGGCACGGCGAATTCATCGCGGTTCTCGGCCGCAATGGCGTCGGCAAGACGCTGACCCTGCACACACTGGCCGGGCTTCGTGTGCCAGTGGCAGGTTCCGTCGAGCTCGACGGCCGCGCTCTTGCCGCGTGGACAGGCCGCGAGCGTGCGCGCCGGCTCGCGCTGCTGCCGCAGACGACCGAGGATCCGTTTCCGTCCACGGTGTTCGACACGGCGCTGATCGGGCGGCATCCGCACCTGCCATTCTGGCAATGGGAAGGCGCCGAGGACTTGGCCCGCGCACGCGCGGCGCTCGCCGCCGTCGGACTCGCCGATCTCGCGGCACGAGTCGTCACATCCCTGTCAGGCGGCGAGCGCCGCCGGCTCGAGATCGCGACACTGCTCGCGCAGGACGCACCTGTGTGCCTCCTCGACGAACCGACCAATCACCTGGATCCGCAGCACCGCAATGAAGTCCTGGGACTCTTTCGCGCACGCGCCGATGCGGGCGGGCTCGTCATCGCGGCCCTGCACGATGCGACGCTCGCGGCGCGTCATGCCGATCGAGTGCTGCTGCTGCACGGCGACGGGCGCTGGCAATATGGCGACGCCGGCTCGACGCTGAATGCGGCGAATCTCTCCGAGCTTTATCGGGTGCCCATCGAGGAATTGAGTTCGCGCGGCAGGCGCGTGTTCGTCAGCGCCTGAGTTCCTCGAGGATCGGCTCGTGCAGCAATCCATTGCTCGCCAGGATGCTGGTCGAGGCGAGCGAGAGCGGCGCACCCTCGAGGTCCGTCACGCGGCCACCCGCCTCCTCGACGATGACCGCGAGCGCGGCGATGTCGAAGATGTGGATATTCGACTCGATCACGGCTTCGATTTTGCCGGCCGCCAGCAAGTGGTAGTGAAGGAAATCGCCGAAGCCGCGGATCCGGTCCAGGCGCGTGACGATTCGCCCGAGTGCCGCCCAGCGTGGCCCGGCTGCGAGCGACTTCAGGTTGCCGGTCGAGATCGTCGCATCCTCGAACCGGCCGATCCGGCTGACCGCGAGTCGCGCGCCGTCGAGCCAGGAGCCCTGACCGCGTTCAGCCCAGGCGATCTCGCCATAGACCGGCGCGGAGGACACACCGAGCTCGAGGCGCCCGCGCTGCATCAGCGCGATCTGCGTCGAAAACATCGGGTATTCGCGCACAAAGGACTGGGTCCCGTCGATCGGATCGACGAGCCACAGGCATTCGGCGTCCATGCGATCCGCGGCGGATTCCTCGCCGTAGAAGCCGTCATCGGGAAATCGTCCCTGCAGGATTTCGCGGATCGCGGCTTCGGCCGCAACGTCGGCCTCGGTCACCGGTGAGCGATCGGCCTTGAGGCGCACCTCGATGTTGCGCCGATACGAATTCCGGATGATTTCCGCCGCCGCCGCGGCCGCGATGAGCGCTGCATCCAGTCGCACCGAATTCGCCATGCCGCAACACTGCGTTCTGGACCGGATGCCGTCAACGGCCGCTTGACCGCGGTCGCGGCGCTGCCTACATTGGCCTCGATGACAGGTGTCCCGGGTCTGGTCCCGGGCTAATCGGGAAGCCGGTGCGCGAGTCGCTCGCAATGCCGGTACTGCCCCCGCAACGGTAAACGGCGCAAGCCGCATCACGCAGGTTTCCCTGCAGCCACTGCCGGATCCTCCGGTGGGAAGGCGATGCGAATGGCCCCCAGGGCCCGCCGTGAGTCCGGAAACCGGCCTGTCAGCTGGCGCCAGTCGCGGTGGGCGACACGGGGTGCGGGCTGACAGCCCCTCCTGCCCGTGTGCTCCCCACGACCCGCGATTTTCAATCGCTCGGGAGGAGCAAGCATGTACTCGTTACCCTTGATAGAACCCGTCATCGTGACGGCCACACGCACCGAGAGTCCCGCGGATAAGGTGCTCGCGAGTGTCGACATCATCAGCGGCGCGGAACTCCGCCGCCAGCCGGCAGCGGATCTTGGCGACCTGTTGCGCATGCGCGCCGGTGTCGAGGTCGCACGTCTCGGCGGCCCGGGACAGCAGACTTCACTGTTCCTGCGCGGCACCGAGTCCAACCATGTGCTGGTACTCATTGATGGCGTGCGCATCAATCCCGGCACGATCGGCAGCGCGGCGATCCAGAACATCGCGCCCGAGCTCGTCGAGCGCGTCGAGATCGTCAAGGGACCGCGCTCGACGCTTTACGGCTCGGACGCGCTGGGCGGGGTCATCAATGTCATCACCCGCCGCCGCACCTCGAGCGGCGCCAGTGTCCAGGCCGGCACCGGAAGTTACGACAGCCGGAGCGCCAATCTCAATGCCGGCATCGGCGGGGCCCGCGGCGACGCCTCGCTCGGATTGTCCTGGGTCAACAGCGATGGCTTTCCGACCCGCAGCGGTGATTCGACCGATCGCGGTTACGAGAATCTTTCGCTGACGGCGGCGGCACGCGCCGATCTCGCCGGTGTCGAGCTGGGACTGCGCGCCTGGCATGCCGAGGGCACGTCGGAATACTCCGATTTCTTCGTGACACCCGTGGACCAGGATTTCGAAAACTCGGCGTTCGCGCTGACTGCGGGATTCGCGCCCGCGGAGTCCTGGCGATCCGCGGTCACGGTTTCGCATGTCCTGGACGAGCTTGAGCAGAATCAGGGAGCGGATTTCCTGCGCACCCGACGCTGGCAGCTCGACTGGCAGAATGACATCGCAGCCTCCGAAAATCACGCGTTGACGGCCGGCATGATCTGGCAGGACGAGGACGCCG
>JANOSR010000039.1:0-1871 GCA_031415935.1 Steroidobacteraceae bacterium
ATCAGCAGCGCCACGACGCCGCAAGTGAAATGACGCATGACTGCGACTCCTAGTATTTGTGGGCGCTGTGCGCGCCGATGCCGTAGATGTATTGGAGGCGGAGTTGGCGGTCGCGCCGGCCTTCGTCGCGGGCGTCATCCCAGGCGTATTGCGCGCGGAGCCGCGAGAATTCGCTCGGGCTCCAGTCGAGCATCATCGAAATGCGATCCGGATCCGCATCCAGCAGCGCCGGGAACGCCTCCGGCGGAAGCACGCCCGCGTCGACGAGCGCGATGCGCGATGAGCCGGAGTCCAGCACGTCATAGCGCACGCCGATGCGCCAGCGCGGCCAGAACCGAAACACGCTCTGTAGATACCAGCCGGACTGTTCGCTGCGATAGGCATCGCTCAAGCCCAGTCCTTCCGCATCGAACGTCAGTTCGCCGTCTTCCTTCCGACGCATGTATTCGCCCTGCACCTTGAGCTGTTGGCGACCGGTATTGCCGGAAGGCGACCACTTGAGGATCGCATCCACCCCCCAGGTGCGAGACTTGCCGGTGAAGGAGTTCAGCACGGGTTCGTCGAACTCGTTGAGGTCCTCGAACGAGCGGTTCTCGGCTCGCAGTTCGAGCCACGAGGCGCCCACGCGCCAGCTCGTGGATGCGCCGAGATCGCCGCCGACGTGCGCAAAGAGTGCAGTGCCGTTGAAGCCATTGCGGCTGCGGCGCGTACCCGGAAACGCGTGGCCATTGCCGGTCTCGGCTCCAATCTCGACAAAGAGATCGGCGGGCGCCAGCCATTTGAGCTGCACGCCGTCCTGCGCAAGCTGATTGGCGAAAAACGCCTGGTAGACGAGGGGCTGATCGGCGAAATCCCAGGCATGCGCATGCACTTCATTCAAGTACCCCATGCCGGAGAAGAAGCGCCCTCCCTTGGCAGTGAAGCCAGACGGCAGCGCAAGCGTCCGGAAGTACGCCTCCTCGACCTCGATCTCATCCTCGCCCGTGATTGCGGCAATCATCGTCGCCGAAAAATACGGGTCGACGTTGGCGCTGAGCACGAGCTCGGACTCTCCGAGGTTGAAACTTCGCTCGCCCGGACCCACCTCGCCGCCGCTCGGCATGAAGCCGGCGACGCGCCAGTTCTCCGGATCTTGCGACACGTCTGTGTAGTTGCCGGAGAAAATCAGCGAAATCGCCGGATTGAAGACCGATGGCGCGGAACGCGAACCGGCAGCAGCCAGTGGTGGCTGTTGTTGGGCGACCTGCGCTGCGATGGGCTCGGGGGCGGATTCGAGCTGTTCGATTCGCGCTTCAAGTAACCCGACGCGCGACGCGTATTCATTCTTCAGTGCCAGCAATTCGGCGCGCAGATCCGCGACGTCGTCCGCGGCTTCAGCGATTGCAGGCAGCACGGCACAGGCAAGCGCCATAAGCGCCGCGACGGGCATGAAACTCGTCATGGAATCGTCCTCCTCTCAAGTCAACAGGCACGGCTGCGCAAGCGCGCGCCGTGTGGACATTGGCCTAGAGGAGTTGGGGCGGTGCCCGGGGCTGAAATGCGGGGAATGGAGAGCAGTCGGAGATCGATACCGTGGCGACCGGAAGGGCTGGTTCTGATTCACACCGAGCAGTCAGCAGCACGTACGGCATGCCGCCTACTGCCATGGTCACAGGCGCGAAAGACAGGCATTTCACACAGTATTGCATCGAGCTCGGGACACCGTGCGGGTCCTTCGCCAGATGCGAATAGGCGTGGACCGCGGCTCCGAACTGCGCGACGAGCAGTGCGAGCGCCAGCACGCGAGCAAACAGCCGATGACGTTGCCTGGACAGAATTCAAGTCTCCGGTCGATGGACAAGTATCCGCTAACCCAATCTGGCCGACAACGG
>JANOSR010000040.1:0-1870 GCA_031415935.1 Steroidobacteraceae bacterium
CGATCTTCGCGGCCGCCGGTTCGCAGCTGCAGAACCCGTTGCCCGATGCGCTGACCGGCGAGTTCGCGCCCGTATCAGCCACAGCTGCCACCGCGATGCCGGCGGCGCCCGCGACGCCATTTGAATTTGTCGCGATCACGATCGGCCGGAATGACACGCTCGATCGCGTATTTCGCGAATTGCAGCTGCAAATCTCCGATCTTGCCGCGTTGCGCAGCCTGCCCGATGTCCGCAAAAGCCTCGACATCATCCGCCCGGGTGACGTGATCCAGCTGACCCACCTGGGTGGCGAGCTGAAATCGCTGACCCGCCAGATCAACGAGACCGCGACGCTGTCGGTCACCCGCGCCGAGCAGGGATTCTCCGCCAACATCGTCGAGAACCCGCTCGAGACCGAGGAACAGAGGCTGACGGGCACGGTTGAGAGTTCGCTCTATGTCGCGGTCAATGAGGCGGGCGGCACCGATCGCCTCGCCGTGTCACTCGCCGATGTCTTCAAGTACGACATCGATTTCGTCAACTCGGTGCAGCCGGGCGACCGCTTCATCGTGACCCATGAGCAGCAATGGCAGGACGGTGAATTCGTGCGCGACGGCGACATCCTCGCCGCCGAATTCGTCAATTCCGGCCGCACTTATCGTGCCGTGCGCTATGTGACGCCGAACGGCCACGCCGATTACTACACACCCGACGGCCGGCCGGTGCGCAAAGCCTTTCTGCGCTATCCGGTGGACTACGGGCGCATCAGCTCGGGTTACAGCCTGGCGCGCCGGCATCCGATCCTGAATCGCGTGCGCGCGCATCGCGGCATCGATTTTGCCGCGCCTGCCGGCACGCCAATCAAGGCCGCGGGCGCCGGCCGCTTGGTCAGCCGCGGCGTCAATGGCGGCTACGGCAATGTCGTCGTGCTCGCGCACAGCAACGGAATCACGACTTTGTATGCACACCTGTCGCGCTACGGGCGCGGGCTCGCCATCGGCGACCGTGTCGCCCAGGGCGAGGTCATCGGCTACGTCGGCATGACCGGTCTCGCGACCGCGCCCCACGTGCACTATGAGTACCGGGTCAACGGCGTGCACAAGAACCCGGCCAGGGTCACGATACGCAAGTCGGATCCGATCCCGGCCAGCCTGATGGACGATTTCCACGCGAAGACGGCGCCGCTGCTCGCGCGCCTTGATAAGCCCGCCGCCGAGCCGATCCGCGTCGCCCGCGTCGGGCGCTGACGCCCAATCTCAGGTCGAGAACGACGACCCGCAGCCGCAGGTCGTGGCGGCATTCGGATTGCGGATCACGAACTGGGCGCCCTCCAGGTCATCCCGGTAGTCGATTTCCGCGCCGGCGAGATACTGGAAGCTCAGCGGGTCCACCAAGAGCGTGACGCCCTGGTTCGGGAATTCCGCGTCACCCTCCTCGATCTTCTCGTCGAAGGTGAAGCCGTACTGGAATCCGGAGCAGCCGCCGCCCGAAACGAACACCCGCAACTTGAGTTTTGGATTGCCTTCCTCACGGATCAGCTCGCCGACCTTGCGGGCGGCGGCGTCGGTGAAGACAAGGCCATCATTGCTCGCGGCTGCTTCGGACATAAACTCGCTTGATTGTAGGCCAAGGGCCGTGGCCGGTCAAAGGACCGGGGTCTCCGGCTCGCCTTCGACACGCCAGGTGAAGGTCTGTCGCGACGGTTCCGCGCCGCGTCCCTGACGGTACTCGATCTGCAGGCTCGCGGGCTGGAACTGCTCCGGCAATTCGATCGGCACTTCGATCTGCTGGAAGAATCGCAGCGAGAACGGCAGCTCGCGGCGCTTGTTCACCTCGACCTCGGCGAGCGGCAGCTGGATCAGTGCGCCCCTGCGCGTGCCGTCGATCGCGA
>JANOSR010000041.1:0-3997 GCA_031415935.1 Steroidobacteraceae bacterium
CGCGGTGGTCGATCCGTCACTCAGGATCCGGGGTCTGGAAGCGCTCTCCGTCGTGGACGCATCGGTCATGCCCGCGCTCGTGGGTGGAAATACCAACGCGCCGACCATCATGATCGCGGAAAAGGCGGCGGAAAGACTCGCGGCCTGACGCCGTCCGCGGCGTCCGTCGTGAATCGGCGCTGAGAAAATCGCGCCAAGCTGTTGTCATTGCTGGAATCGCACGCCAAGGGCCGCGACCGGGTGTGGACCAGGCGCAACAATCATACTTGACGGTCGCAAATTGCAGCCGACTGGCTGTAACATTCCCGCACTATGCTGCCACGGGCGCAATAACAAGGGAGCCACCTCCATGTCTGATCGTCGCCGCTCGGTCCATCTCGCCGCCGCTGTCTCGTCGATCCTGTCCGCACCCGCCGTCGCGGTGGGCGCGGGTCTCGCCATGGCACTGGCCGCTGCGCCATACGCGCAGGCGCAGGAAACCGCCTCGCAGCTATCCGGCTTTGTCGTCGATGCCGAGGGCAAGCCCCTCGCCGGCGCTGCGGTCACCATCGTGCACGTGCCATCGGGCACCACGTCGAATGTGACGACGAATGCATCCGGTCAATTCTCGGCGACCGGCCTCAGGGTCGGCGGCCCCTACCGCGTCGCGGCGCAGGCCGAGGGCATGCAGGAGTCGAGTGTCGAGGATCTGTATACGCAGCTCGCGCAGCGCAGCTCCGTGACACTGGTGGCCCAGCCGATCGCGCAACTGGCGGGTGTCCAGGTCACCGGCGCGTCGGAACGCGACGTGACGATCGGCGCCGGCAGCCGCTTCAGCTCGCAGGACGTCCGCACACTGCCGTCCATCAGCCGCGACATCAAGGACATCGTGCGCATCGATCCGAAAGCCTGGATCGACCCGACCAACCAGGACGCGCTGGAAATCGCGGGCGTCAACAACCGCTACAACAGCATCACGATCGACGGCGTGCGTCAGAGCGACGACTTCGGGTTGAACAACAATGGCTATCCGACCCAGCGCAGCCCGCTGTCGGTCGAGGCGATCCAGGACGTCTCCATCCTGACCGCGCCATTCTCGGTCGAATACGGCATGTTCCGCGGCTCCACGATCAATGTCGTGACCAAGTCCGGCAACAATGAGTTCAGCGGTTCGGCGTATTACTACCAGGGCAAGGACGACCTGGCGGGTGACCGCAGCAAGGGCCGCGACCTGACCTTCACCTTCGATGAGGAAACGGTGGGCGGCACCTTCGGCGGTCCGATCATGAAGGACAAGCTGTTCTTCTTCCTGAGTTACGAAAAGCTCGACCGCACCGTGCCGCAGGAATTCGGGCCCGCCGGTTCGGGTGCCGCGGTCGAGGTGGCCGGCGTGACCCAGGCCGAATATGACCAGATTGTCGGCATCACGAACACCGTCTACGGATTCAACCCCGGCGTGCGCTTCGACGTGCTGTCGGAAGATGATGAGAAGATTCTCGGAAAGCTGGACTGGAACCTCAGCGACACCCAGCGCGCCTCGCTCTCGTACCAGCACACCGAGGGCAACGAGATCGTCACCAGCAACAACAGTTCGTCGCGGAACTTCCTATCGACGCCGTCGAACTGGTACAACCGCGCGATCACGATGGATGCGATGTCCCTGCAGCTGTTCTCCGACTGGAACGAGTGGTTTTCCACAGAAGTGAAGGTGGCACGCAAGGAAGTTGAGTCTCGCCAGGATTCCCTGTTCGGCACCGACTTCGCCGAGATGCAAATCGCGACGCCTGCGGTGGCGGACAATCTGGCGACACCGACGATCAATGAGTTCAAGCCGCCCGGGACGGTATTCGTCGGGTCAGACGAATTTCGTCACGCGAACTTTCTGACCAACGACCTCGATGCAATAAAGCTCAAGGGCAGTTTTTTCCTCGGCGACCACACGGTTATGGTGGGTTACGAGCGGGAGATGCTCGAGATCTTCAATATCTTTGTGCCGCGCAGCAGCGGCCAATACATCTTCTCGAGCATCGCGAATTACCAGGCTCGCACGGCGACGTCGCTGAGCTACACCAATGCGTACACGAATGTGAAGAATGACGGTGGCGCCTCATTCGGCTACGACGTCGATTCGTTCTATGTCCAGGACGAGTGGCAGGTCACGCCGGACCTGAAGCTGGAGGCGGGCATGCGGCTCGACAAGTATTCAGGCAGCGACCAGCCATTGCTTAATTCGAATTTCGCGGGCCGCTACGGTTATGCGAACACGGACACGCTGGACGGCCGCGACCTGGTCATGCCGCGCATCGGCTTCAATTGGCAGTGGCGCCCTGAAACGACGATCTACGGCGGCTGGGGCCTGTTCGGCGGCGGCTCGCCGAATGTCTGGATCTCGAACAGTTTCTCGTCGGACGGCGTCACCGTCGTTCAGCAGACCATCACCAACGCGGCGCCCACACCGGTGCCGCTACGGGTTGGGGTGCAGAATGTCGACGGCTTCAATATCAATGCGGCGGTCCAGGCGAATCACACGCTGCTGCGTGGCGACGGCGAGGTCAATGCCGTCGATCCGGATTTCGAGATTCCCTCCCAGTACCGCTGGAACCTGGGCATGAAGCACACTCTGCCCTGGGATATCGAGTGGACCGCGGATGTGGTGCTGTCGCGTGTCAAGGACGAAGTGCTTTGGAAGGACCTGCGGCTGGAGCCGATACCCGCTACCCCTACGGCGCCTGACGGACGGCCACGCTATCGAACACGGGCCGACGTATCGCCCTGCAATCCGGGCCAGACGCCGCCGTGCAACCGGCCGTCGGGCCAGGACCTGCTGCTGACCAACACGCACCAGGGCAGCGGCACGGTCTTCGCGACGGACGTTTCGAAGACCTGGCGCACGCGTGCCGGGCGCTTCGATACCTACCTGGGTTACGGCTACCAGGACATCAAGGACGTGAATTCGGGCACCAGTTCGACGGCCCGGTCGAATTGGGACAGCTATGCGGTCGCGGACCCCAACAATCCGGAACTCGAGACTTCCATCTACGAGATCGAGCACCAGTTCAAGGGCCTGTTCAGCTGGCGCAAGGCATTATTCGGCGACAACGAGACCAGCATGGCGTTGGTGGCCGAACGGCGCTCCGGCCGGCCGTACAGCTACACCTTCGGTGCCGGAACATCGGTGTTCGGCGATCCGCGCCAGGCTACCCGTCAGCGTCACCTGTTCTATGTGCCGGAGATTTCCGGCGCCGGCGCCGCGATTTACGAGGCGACATGCCAGGCAGCAGACGTTGGCGTTGTGCCCCAATGCCCACTCCCGGCGAGCGTTGGCGTAGCGGTGAACCCCGTAAGGTCGGCGCAATTCGCATCGGACGTGCAGGCGTTCATCCAGTCCGAGGGTCTCGAGCGTTACCGCGGCAGGATCGTTCCGCGCAATTCAGGCCGCAGCCCCTGGGTGACGACAGTCGATCTGCGCCTGGCCCAGGAAATTCCGATCTGGCGCAAGGCACGCGGTGTCGTGAGCCTCGACATCGAGAACCTCGCCAATCTGGTCAACAACGACTGGGGCCAGATCCGCCAGGTCAGCTTCATCTATGTGGCGCCGGTTCTCGACGTGAACCGCATCGCGACAACCGGGTGCCCCGGTGGTGCAGCCTCCTGCTACGTCTACCGGCCGCGCGCAGGCCAGACGGGCCCGACGCCGCCGGTGACTTCGCTGACGGCGCTGAACTCCGTGTGGCGCATCCAGCTGGGTCTGCGCTTCGAGTTCTGACCGGCGATCCTGCGATCAGGGCGCGGCGGGCAACTGCCGCGCCCTTCTTATTGGCAGGCGGCCCTGCGCCCGCGGCTTGCTAGACTGAGCCGATGAAACCCGTGCCGGAATCCGACCGGCAGTGCGCCGGCGCCGTGCTGATGATCCGGCCGGCGCGCTTCGGCGCGAATCCCGAAACCGCGGCATCGAATCGCTTCCAGCAGGGCGGTGCGACGCAGGATGCGCCGCTCGCCGCACAGCGCGAATTCGAAG
>JANOSR010000042.1:0-2298 GCA_031415935.1 Steroidobacteraceae bacterium
CACGGGTGTCTTGCCGATGATCGGCGATCGATCGGGCGTCAGGTCGACGATGCCGCCCCAGTTGCGCAGCATGCGCAAGCGGCGGAAGCTGGGAAACAATTCGCAGATCGCTTCCAGCGTGTGAATGTTGACATGCAGTGCGCCGCGCTGCGTATAAGAGGTGTAGGCGTCGGTGCCCGCCCCGATCACCAGCTCGCCCTTGTCCGACTGGCTGATATACGCGTGAATGCTGTTTGACATCACCACGCAGGGGAAGACGGCTTTGACCGGCTCTGACACCAGCGCCTGCAGAGGGTAACTTTCCAGCGGCAAGTGCACATCCACCATCCGCATCACGACGCTCGTATTGCCCGCCGCCGCCACGCCGATCGTGCCGGTGCGAATCAGGCCGCGCGAGGTATCGAGCGCCTCGATGGCACCATTCACGTCGCGGCGAATGCCGGTGACTTCGCAATTTTCGATGATGTCGACGCCCAGCGCGTCGGCAGCGCGGGCATAGCCCCAGGCCACGGCGTCGTGCCGGGCCGTGCCGCCGCGTCGCTGCAGGGCGGCGCCCAGTACCGGATAACGGATCTTCGCTTCGACATTGAGCGGCGGACAGAACGCCTTCGCTTCCGCGGGCGTGATCCATTCGTTGTCGACGCCGTTGCAACGGTTGGCATGCACGTGGCGCTTCAGCACCTGCACGTCGTGCACCGTGTGGGCGAGCATCATCACGCCGCGCGGCGAGAACATCACGTTGTAGTTCAGCTGTTGCGACAGGTGCTCCCACATCTTTACGGCGTGATCGTAGAGCCTGGCACTTTCGCCAAAGAGATAGTTGGATCGGATGATCGTCGTGTTGCGGCCGGTGTTGCCGCCGCCGATCCAGCCTTTTTCGACTACCGCGATATTCGCAAGTCCGTGCTCGGCGGCAAGGTAATACGCGGTGCCCAGGCCATGCCCGCCGCCGCCAATGATGACGGCGTCGTAGGCCGGCTTGGGCTCCGCCCGCCGCCATTGCTCGCGCCACCCGCGGTGCCGTGAAATGCTGCGCCACAGCAGCGACAGGCCGGACCAGGATTGCCGCTTCACGTCGAACGGGGCCCTTATGCCTTCAGATCCCTGTTCTCGGGATCGTATGGCGAGTCGACCAGCACCGTCGCCGCTTTTCTCTCGCCGAGAATTTCAATCTGCAGCCTGGCGCCGACGGCTGCAAATGGTGCCTTGACGTAGCCGATGGCGAGGCTCTTCTTCAGCACATGACCGTAATAGCCGGAAGTCGCACGGCCGACCATCGTGCCTTTCTGATCGAACAGCGGTTCGTTGCCGAGCGGGTCGGCGTCGCTGATGCCGTGGATTTCGACCGTCACGAAACGGTTGGGCACTCCGGCGGCGAGTTGCTTCTGCAAGGCTTCCCTGCCGATGAACTCGCCCTTGCCGATACGCACGAAACGATCGAGCCCGGTCTCGAACGGCGTGTAATCGGGGGTCATGTCGCTGCCCCACATGCGATAGGACTTTTCCAGGCGCAACGACTCCATCGCTCGCATGCCGACCATGCCGATCTGGAATTCCTCGCCCGCCGCGAACAGCGCGTCGAACAGATGATGCGCGTACTCGATCGGGAAATGCAGCTCCCAGCCGAGAGCGCCGACAAAGTTCACGCGCAGCAGGTACACGTCCGAGGCAAGCGCGACCTCGCCCGTCTGCGCCGTCAGCCAGGGGAATGCGGTGTTGTCGAGCGGCAGATCGGTGATTTTCGCCAGCACCTTGCGTGACCGCGGCCCGGCAAGCACGAAGCAGCCGCGACTCGTCGTGACATTGCGGAGCTCGACCGAACCGTCCTGCGGCAGCATCTTTTGCAGGTAATCGGTGTCATAGCGCTCGGCGGCACCAGCGCTGACCACATAGAAATGCTGATCGGCGAGTTTCGTGATCGTGAATTCGGAGCGGATGCCGCCGCGGCGGGTCAGCGCGTGACACAGGGCCATGCGCCCGACCTTGCCCGGGACCTTGTTGGCGACCAGCTTGTCGAGCCAGGCTTCGGCGTCTGGACCCGATACTTCATGTTTGGTGAACGGCGTCAGGTCGATGACGCCCACGCCATCGCGCAGACTGCGGCATTCGTTTCCGACATGTTCAAAATAATTCGAGCGCCGGAAGCTCCACTGATCTCTTGCTTCGACGCCGGGCGGCGCGAACCAGTTGGCGCGCTCCCAGCCGTAGCGTTGGCCGAATACGGCGCCCATGCGCTTGAGCTTGTCATACACCGGGCTGGTCTTCAGCGGTCTTGCGGCGGGCCGTTCCTCATCCGGA
>JANOSR010000043.1:0-21547 GCA_031415935.1 Steroidobacteraceae bacterium
GCCTCGACCGAACAGGTGAATGCCGCGGTCAAGGCGGCGGAGGCCGCATTCGAAGGCTGGTCGCGCACACCGCCCAAGGATCGCGCGGCGTTGCTGCTGAAGCTCGCGGATCGCATAGAGGCTGGGGGCGCGGAATTCGCAAGTCTCGAGTCGCAGAATTGCGGCAAGCCGCTCCCTGCGGCGCTCAATGACGAGATCCCGGCCGTCGCCGACGTGTTCCGCTTCTTCGCTGGCGCAGCGCGGACGATGACGGGCGCCATCGCCGGCGAGTACGCGGCCGGCTTCACGAGCATGATCCGCCGCGACCCGGTCGGCGTGGTCGCATCCATCGCGCCCTGGAATTATCCGCTGATGATGGCCGCCTGGAAGCTCGGTCCCGCGCTCGCTGCCGGCAACACGGCTATCCTGAAACCGTCCGAGCAGACGCCGCTGACGGCCCTGAAGCTCGCCAAAATCCTCGCTGAGCTCTTTCCGGCCGGCGTCGTCAACATCATCGCGGGACGCGGCGAAAGCGTCGGGGCGCCGCTCGTCAGCCACCCCGGCGTACGCATGGTTTCGCTGACCGGCGATGTCGCAACCGGTGAGAAGATCCTGAGGGCCGCGTCGAAGGGCATCAAGCGCACACACCTTGAACTCGGCGGCAAGGCACCAGTCATCGTCTTCGACGACGCCAATCTGGAAGAAGTCGTCGCCGGCGTACGGACCTTCGGTTATTACAACGCTGGCCAGGATTGCACGGCGGCCTGCCGGCTCTACGCGGCGCCACGCATCTACGACCGGCTGGTCGCCGACCTGAGTCTCGCGGTTGCTTCCATCAAGGTCGGAAAGCAGCAGGACGATGGCGTTGAAATGGGCCCGCTGATCAGCAGGCAGCAACGCGAACGCGTGGCCGGCTTCGTGGACCGCGCAAAGGCGGTGAAGCACATCGAGGTGACGACGGGCGGACGCAGCGGCAGCGGTGGCGGATTCTTCTACGAGCCGACAGTGGTTGCCGGCGCGCACCAGACCGACGAGATCGTGCGCAAGGAAGTGTTCGGGCCGGTCGTTTCCGTCACGCGCTTCAAGGACGCCGAGCAGGCGATCGCCTGGGCGAATGATTCCGACTACGGACTCGCCTCATCGGTCTGGACCCAGGACATCGGCCGGGCGATGCAGGTCGCGGCGCGGCTGCAATACGGCTGCACCTGGATCAACACGCATTTCATGCTGGTCAGCGAAATGCCGCACGGCGGCGTCAAGCGCTCGGGCTACGGCAAGGACCTTTCGATGTACGCGCTCGAGGACTACACCACGGTGCGGCATATCATGGTGAAACTCTAGGTCACCAGGCATGGCCGTCGACTACCAGTACTTCGCGTTCATCAGCTACAGCCACGTTGACGAACGCTGGAGCCGCTGGCTTCACCATGCGCTGGAAACCTACCGGGTTCCCAAACGCCTGATCGGACGAGCGGCCGTTCATGGGCCCATCCCAGGCCGGCTGACGCCGATCTTTCGTGACCGCGATGAATTGACGGGTGCCGCGGATCTGAGCAGCACGGTCACAGCGGCGCTCGAAGCGTCGCGTCATCTCATAGTCATCTGTTCGCCCTCGGCGGCCCGTTCCCGATGGGTCGACGAGGAAGTGCGCACCTTCAAGCGCATGGGTCGCGGGAACCGCATCCTCACGCTGGTCGTCGATGGCGAACCGAATGCGAGCGCGAGGCCGGGCGAGGAACTACAGGAATGCTTCGCCGCGTCGCTGCGCTTCGAACTCGAGCAGGACGGTAGTCTTTCCACCCGACCGGCGGAACCTATCGCGGCAGACCTGCGACCGGGCAAGGACGGCAAAACCAACGCCAAGCTGAAACTCATCGCCGGCCTGCTGGGGACCGGATTTGACGAGCTCAAGCAACGCGAACAGCGGCGCCAGCAGACACGGCTGTTGCTGATCACCGCGGCGTCCCTCACGGGCATGCTGATCACCGGCGCGCTGGCCGTCACCGCGTGGCTCGCGCGTCAGGACGCCATGCGCAACCGGGACCGCGCCGAGGATCTCATCGGATTCATGCTCGGTGACTTTCGCCAGCAACTCGAACCGCTCGGCAAGCTGGAATTGCTGAAGAACGTCGGCGATAAGGCGATGGCCTATTTTTCGTCGCTGCCCGAGCAGGATATCACCAACGAATCGCTGCTACGCCGCGCGGAGGCGCTGCGGCAGATCGGAGATGTGCGTCTCTCACTCGGTGAGTTCGGACCGGCTCTGGCCGCCTTTCAGGAGTCGCTGGCCCTCAGTCAGGAACTGAGCAGCCGATCGCCCGACAATCAGGACTGGCTCTTCGCCCTCGGCAACGCATGGTTCTGGGTCGGCTACACCCATTGGCAGAAAGGCGACCTGGACGCCGCGGTCGCGCCGATGACTGAGTATCTGAATTCGGCCGAGAGGCTGGTTCAGCTAGACGCCCGAAACCGGAAATGGCAGCTGGAGCGCGCCTATGCGCACGGCAACCTCGGCGGCCTGGCCTTCGCCCGGGGAGATAGCGAAGAGGCGATCCGGCGCTACGAAGCCGCCAGAAGTGTGACCGAGAGGCTGCTCGAAAACGCGCCGGCCGATGTCGAACTATTGCGCAGCCAGATCGAGTTTTACTCCTGGCTGGCATCCATTCGCGAGAGCCGTGGCGAACTTCAGAGTGCGCGTGATTTGCATGGCAGAACGCTGGAGTTGACGCGCGACCTGTTGACTCTTCAGCCGGACGATCGACGCCTGTGGGAGGAAGAGGTCCTGCGACGTAAGTTATATGGCAACGTGCTGTTGCTGATGGGACAGCTGGATGAAGCACAGCAAGTCACGGGAGACGCCGTGGCCCGCATGCGGACGCTGATCGGGCTCGATCCCGCGAACGCGATGTGGCAACGGCAACTGGCCAGTCTTCTGGAACACGAGGCGCATGTGCTGCGGGCGGGCGGGCGCTGTACTGCGGCAATGCCGATGATCGAAGAAGGGCTCGAAATCAGCGCCCGGCTCGCCGAAAAGGCGGCGGACATGAGTGTCGCCGAATTGACCCGTCTCGCCTTGCGGAATGAGAAGGCGGCCTGCCTGCTGGCATCCGGGCAGGTGCAGGAATCACGCAAGATGCTGGATGAGCTGCTGGCGCAGACGGCGACTGCAGACCAGAAGCGTGTCGACTTCGTGGCGTACGCCAGTGCGCTGGCGATGAGCCGCTATCTCGCAGGACGCGCCGCGGCAACGAGTGGGAAACCGGATTTCGCCCGCCAGCATTGGGAATCGGGGCTGGCCCTGTTGAAGCCGCGTCACTCCCACCCGAACTACCGCGCGGCCGAGGTGTTGTTGCTTCACGCCCTGGGCCGCAGCCCGGAAGCGCAGGAGATGCACTCCCGGCTGTCAGCCCAGGGCTATGCCGAGCCAGCTTTCGTTCAGCAGACGAAAACGGTAAATCCGACGAGCTGAACCGTTCCTGGCGGAACGGATCGCACCCGCGGCAGCGCTACCCGATCCAACGATGTTAAGGGTTATTCCTGATCGTCGGATCGTACTGCCCAGATCGGCCCTGGGCGTCGACATATTGCAGCGTGTACGAGTAAGTATCCAGGTCCGCCACCGAGTCGCTGACGTTCATGACCGATCGGCCGGCGTTATTGGTGCTGATCGACGGCGTGCCGAAATCCCCCGTCGGCGCCGAGACGCCGTTGATCTGGACGCCCGTAAACGTGAATCCGGAATTCGCGAAAGTCCACGAGACGCCGTCCTGCGTCGCACGACTCACGGGCACCGGATCCGGATTGCAGGATGCGCTGCCGTTGTTGACGGTCACCGTGCAATTTGCGTAGCCCATAGGAATGATCCCCCTTATCGTTATTGGATAGATTAGCGCCTGACCATATACCCCATTCAAGCCCGGTTTCCAGCGTACGGCTCCTCGAAGGGAGGCCTTGCTACCAGCGCAAGCCGTCGATGCGCTTGTCGCGGTGCGCCAGGATCCAGTGGGCATGCTCGGTCAGGCAGGCATGGCTTAGGGCGCGAAGGATACCAAGCTTGTCGGCAGTGCTGCGCGCCGAGCGCAGTTGCTGCGCTGCAAAACCAAACAGCGACAGCATGTGACGATATTGCCGGATCAGAGAGCGATCCGCTTTCTCGGCAAGATAGATCTCGAAGATGGCCGTGTAGGCGGTCAGCAGCGCGAGCGCCATGAGCATCAGGCCGCGCAGCGCCAGTCCCAGGACCGGCTGTTGCTCAAACAAGCGCAGTGCCATGTCCACGCCCAGGATCAGGGCGATTGCCAACCCGCCGATCAGCATGCCGTGCGAAATGCGCTCCGCGATCGCAAGGCGACGTTCGAGCGCCGCGGTGCGCCGTCGATAGTAAAGGCCGCTGGCCCGAGCCGCTCTCGCGACCCGGATCGCCGACCCAGGCCGAGAGCGCGTGCTCGAATCCGTTCGGGGTGGCGGCAGGCGGGTACAGGGCGCAACGCAGGTTCACGGCCCACATGGCCGCGCGCATCCACTCGATCTGGGCGTCCTGCTTTTGCAGGAAGCTCTCGTGCGCGAAGGCGTCGTCGAATCGCGCCCGCACGCCGGATAGCTCCCAGTAGAAGTCGACGCGCAGGCTTTCCGCGAGCGCGCGGTAATCGAGGTAGCGCCGATCCCAGCTGCGGCGCCGCGCCCAGAAGGCGAGCTGCCAGCCCAGCACGAAGACCAGCAGTACGACCACGATGCTCAGGAAGCCGTACAAATCATCCGGCGATTTCTTGAACGTGAGCAGCAGGAAGGCCATCAGCGCCAACAGGCTGAAGCGGGCGGCCAGCGCGCGCGTGAAGCAGCGACGAAAATGCACGGCAAGCCAGTCCGCTGCGCCGAACAGCTGGTCGAGGTACAACAACGCGCCTGAAACGGGCTGAGGCGCGGCCGACGACAGGGGGCGATCCCGCTCGGCGATCCGTGCGCCATATTCGCTTGCGTCGCGATTGAATTCCGCGGTGCGCGCAAGCAGCGTCGCCAGCATGGGCGGGATGCCGTTCTCGACGCCGCCGAATGTCGTATCGCCCGTCACGAAGCCGATGACCCGGACGCCGGCGGCACCCGACCCCGCGCCGCCAGGATCGAGGCGCGAACAGCGAATCTCGTACATCAGATCGTTGTCCGCTGCGAAGAACATTCCATCCGGCTGAACGGGTGACCCGTCAGCGGCGGCATCGGTCCGGCCGCGTCGCTGTTCGATGGACCGGGCCGTGCCGGCGCGATGTTCCGTATCGAGGCCGTCCCAGATGGCGATCAGGAGCGAACACTGCTGGGCGATCAGGTCCCCGGTGCGTTCGAACTGCCGATCGCGTGCCGTGTCGCTGGTGAGATCGGCGCGGCACTGCGCCGCGGTAAAGGGCAGCAGCGCGATGACATCGATGCCGAGCCCGTGCGCGACATCGGCGACCACAAGATCCGCTCCTTCCGCCTGCCCCGACAGCAATTTGACGGGCACGTCGGGTTGCGCATCCCGGAGCGCGCGCAGCACCCGTTCGGCCGCATCGCGAACCACCGGCACCTCATCCGGCACCAGATCGCGGTGACCGACGACGCCGACAAGCAGCGGAACGCTCAGTGGCTCCGGCGCTGCGCTTCCGGCCGGCGGGTGGGTCACGATGCAGACTCGGAAGTCATTTTGACTACGCTCATCGTACGCTCAACGCCGCGGCGCCCAGGCCTCGTAGGCGAGCAGCAGCAGAAGGCCGCTCACGAATGGCAGCAGTTCGAAGACCAGGCGGTAGGCAAGCACCGCGCCCAGAAGTGCTTCGGTCGGCACGCCGGTCAGCGTCACCAGCAGGATGGATTCGAACACACCGAGGCCCGCGGGCACGCCGGACAGCGCGCCCGCGGTGATCGCCGCGACGTACACGGCGACGAATGCAGGAAAGGCGATGCCCGCTTCCAGCGGCAGCAGGACATAAAGCACGGCGATGGCGCAGAGCACCTCGGTGATCCCGAGCAGGTACTGGATCGTGGTCAGTCTGGGGCTCGGCAACTCGAAGGCGGGCACCCAGCTGCCGAGCGGCCGCACGCGAGCGATCACCAACGCAACATAGATGATGTGCGTCAGGAGAAGTCCTGCGCCAATCATGGCCACAACCTGGTGTTGAAGGTGCAGCGCCGCAGCGGCGCCTTCCGTCGCCGCGAGCATCGAAACGCCGGCCAGCAGGCCGAGCCCCGACGCGAAGGGCATCACCGACAGCAGGATCAGCTTGCCGATATCGGCAGCGCCGAATCCCGCCGCGCTGTAGATCCGGTAGCGGATTGCGCCACCCGAAAAGGCGCCGAGACCCACGGCGTGGCCGATCGGATAGGCGATCAGCGCTGTCACGAATGGCCGTTGCCAGCCCGCCGTGGGGCGCAGATAGCGCAACATCTGCACTTCATAGAGGGCCATCGCAAAGAATGCGCCAGCAGCGAAGAGACCCGCGAGCACGAGCGCGCTGCCCGGTATCGCCGCAAAACTGGCCGCAACGCCCGCCGGATTCACCTCGGCGAGCTTGCTCCATAGCACGATAGCCGCGATCGCGATGATCGCGAACGAGACGAGTGCCGGTAGCAGCTTCCCGAGACGTGACTTCACTCTGCGTCACCCGCGATGAATCCCGCGACCGCTTGCACGACGGCCGCATCCGCGAGGATATCGCGATGCCCCAGGCCCTCGGTCGAGATTACCTGTAGCGCAGGCCAGGCGGCGGCAAGGATTTCGGCTTCGCGCCAGGGAATCACCGCGTCGCCGCGATCGTGCACGAGCAGCGCCGGAATGCGGCAATGCGGCCCGACCGCGACCAGGTCGAGTTCCGCCACAGGCCTTCCGGCGTGTTCATCGAGCAGTCGCCCAAAATGCGCCATCGCGTGCGGCGGCAGATGGAGCGCCTTCGCGTACTTGAACGGCATGCGGCTCACGCGCGTCGGGCTCGAGACGATCACAACCCGCGATGTCTGGAATCCGAACGCCAGCGCTGCCCCGATCACCGCGCCACCGAAGGAGTGACCGACCACCGCGTGTGCCGGCCCGGTGCTCTTCGTAACCTCGAAGAGCAATTCAGCCAGCAGGCGGGGTGTCGCGCGCGCGCCTGCCGAACGCCCATGACCCGGCAGATCAAGCGCGATCGTGCGGAAGCCCCGCGTGGCAAGCGCCGCTGCGAGCGGGCCGAACTGCGTGGTCCGGCCGCGCCAGCCATGCAAGGCGAGCACCAGCGGCCCACTCGCGCCCCAGGTCCGCGCGAAAAGCCCCGGACGCAACTCGGTCTCGCGTGAATCGAGACCGGGCGCGAGTTCCCAGGGCTGGGTCGGATTGCGGCCGCGCGGACGCGCTACCAGTTCCGCCATCGCGCGCGCAGTACGGCGCGGCGCAATGCGGCCGGCGAGACCGAACAGCAGTGGAAGATAAAAAGGTACGGGATCTGCCAAGGGTCAAAAAAGCCGGCACGGTTACCCGTGCCGGCTCTGTGTCATGCCGGATGCGGTGCTTCAGCCAGTAGCGGGCGCCGCGGCGTCTGCAGACTCCGCAGGCGCCTCGCCCTCCGCCGGTGCCTCGCCTTCAGCAGGCGTCTCGCCCTCGGCCGCCGTGTCGCTCGCGCCATTCGGGCCGCCGCAGCCATCGACGCCATCGATCATCATGATCGACAGGTCGCCATCGCCCTGGATGTTGCGCATGCAGGTGGTCGAACCGGAGGCCAGCGGTGCGCTGAACTCCCAGTTGCCAGGCGCCATCGGCAACGTCTCGCCGGTGCCATTGCACATCGGCGCTCCGCTCTCGTCGGTGGGGCCGGTCATGGTCACTTCGGCGACCATCATCTTGTTGTTGGCGTACTTGTTGGCCTGGCCGATGAATTCCTTCGGCGTCAGGCGCACGCGCACGCTTTCGCAGACCCCACCCTGCGACACGGTCTTGATTGACAGCGTTGCGCGGATCAACGGCAGATCGTCATTGGCGCTGCCGCCTGAGCAGGCTGCTAGCGCGATTGCCGCGACCGCGGCGAAACCGAGGGCTTTGTAGCCCGAATGCTTCAGAAACGACATCGTCGATCACTCCCCAGGGGTTGTTGTCCGCGGCCGGACTTTCGTTGCGGCCGATAATTCTAGAACAATTCGCCGCGGCGCGGGGCCTGCCCAGGCCAAGGCCTTTCCAGCTCCCATAAAAGCGGGACAAACCCGCGCCGCGCCAGGAGACCGGCACCCAGGGGGCGGAAGTTGCGTGCCAAGCGGCTGCGATACCAAGCGGCCAGCCGCAGCCAGACGCCGGAATCGGTGCGCCCGCGGTCCGCATTGCGCCGCCAGTCCTCGGTGGTCAACACACTGAAATACATGGCTCCGTGGCAGAGCCGGGAGAGATTCTTGAGCGCCCGCGCAGCCTCCCGATCAGGAAGGTATTGCAGCACGTCATGGCAGATGACCAGGTCAAACGGCGCCCGCGGCGCAAATTCGGCGATGCTGGTCCGGACCCAGCCCAGGCGCTTGCCCAGGTACTCGGAGGGGTCCAGGCCGACGTACCGGGCGCGTGGAAAATATTCACGTACCGCTTTCTGCATGTGGCCGAGTCCGCAGCCGGCATCCAGCACGCGCCGGACGCTGAATCCCAGGTAGGACGTGAATGCGCAGATGAACCGGCCGAGGCGGAGCGCATCCTCGCGCGAGGCGACACGCGTCTCGGGGTCGCGGTAGTAGCGTTGGTAGAACCCGGCGTCGAACTTCACCGGCTGCTATTCGACGGTGACGCTCTTGGCGAGATTGCGCGGCTGATCGACATCGGTGCCTTTCAAAACCGCGGTGTGATACGCGAGCAGCTGCAGCGGGATCGTATAGACCGCCGGCGCCTGGAAGTAGCTGACGTGCCGCGGCATCGTGAACACCTGCACGCCGTCCGAGGGCTCGATGCCCGATTCCGGATCTGCGAACACATACAGCATGCCGCCACGCGCGCGGACTTCCTGCAGGTTCGACTTCACCTTTTCGAGCAGGTCGTTGTTCGGCGCGACCGCGATCACCGGCATGTCGGCATCCACGAGCGCGAGCGGACCGTGCTTCAGCTCGCCGGCTGCGTAGGCTTCCGCGTGGATGTACGAGATCTCCTTCAGCTTGAGCGCACCTTCCATCGCAATCGGGAACATGGCACCGCGGCCCAGGAACAAGGCATGGTGCTTGCCGGCGATCTGCTTCGCGAGTTCGGCGATCACGGGTTCGAGCGCGAGAGTCTGCTCGATCATGTGCGGCAGTTCCAGCAAGCGCTGAACCAGGCCCTTCTCGCGCTCAGGCGGGATGTTGTTGTGCTTACCGATCGCGACGACCAGCATGCCGAGCGCCGCGAGCTGGGTCGTGAATGCCTTGGTCGAGGCCACGCCGATCTCGGGACCCGCGCGTGTCAGCAACACGAGCTCCGATTCGCGCACCAGCGAACTCTCGGGCACGTTGCAGATCGCAAGCGTCGACAGGAATCCCGCCTTGCGCGCCAAACGCAGCGCTGCAAGCGTATCGGCCGTCTCGCCGGACTGTGAGATCGAGACGAACAGCGAATTCTGCGGAACGACCGGTTCGCGATAGCGGAATTCGCTGGCGATCTCCACGCGGCAGGGCACGCGGCAGATCTGCTCGATGAAATAGCCTGCGACCACGCCTGCGTGGTAACTCGTGCCGCAGGCGACGATGTGGACCGAGGCGGTGCGCTTGAATACTTCCATCGCGGCCGGCCCGAAAGCCTGCGCCAGCAGCCGCCCGCCCGCGACACGCTCCGCGAGCGTCTGCGCCACGGCGCGCGGCTGCTCGTGGATTTCCTTCAGCATGTAATGGGCGTAGTCGCCACGTTCGGCAGCATCGGCCGACAGTTCCGACTCATACGACGGCCGCTCGACGGCGCGGCCGGCGGAATCCACGATGCGGATGCTGCGCCGGCGGATGCAGGCAACGTCGCCTTCCTCAAGGATTACGAAACGGCGCGTGACCGGCAGGAGCGCCGCCACATCGGAGGCGACGAAGTTCTCGTCCTTGCCGATGCCGATGACCGCAGGGCAACCTGCGCGCGCCAGCACGATGCAATCCGAATCCTTGCCCCACATGACCGCGAGCGAATAGGCTCCGCGCAGTTCGGCGACGGTCTTGCGTACGGCGGCGAACAGGTCCTTGTGTCCTGAAAGATGATGATGAATGCGATGCGCGATGACTTCGGTATCGGTCTCCGAGGCGAACTCATAACCCAGCCGAGCGAGATCCTCGCGCAGCTGCTCGTGATTCTCGATGATCCCGTTGTGGACGATCGCGATGCCATCGCGCGAAATATGCGGATGCGCATTGCGCTCGTTCGGCACGCCATGGGTCGCCCAACGCGTATGGGCGATACCGAGATGGCCGGAGGTTGGCGTCGCGAGCAGCGCCTCGGCAAGCTTTGCGACTTTGCCGACGGCGCGCAGTCGCGCGACCTCGCTGCCGCCATTCAGCACGGCGACACCGGCCGAGTCGTAGCCGCGGTATTCGAGGCGCCTCAGGCCCTCGATCAGGATCGGGACGACGTCACGTCCGGCGACCGCTCCGACGATTCCGCACATGCTCCACAGATCCTCGGGTGTACCCGGTAGTGCTGGGTGGCTGCCGCGGGGAGCGACCCGGCGGTACCGTGGCGACATTCTAATCCAAAGGGGTTCCGCCGTAGCGGGGGCCCATTTCACAGAATCCGGCGGGCGGCACCGGTACCGGGCCGGTTCAGGCCTTTGTCGGCCGTATGCCGAGCCAGCGCAGCGCCTCGTCCTGGGAGCGGAAGAATTCGACACGCACGCCGCGATTCATCGCCGCGATCTTAAAGAACTCGGTTTGCTCGTCGGGAATATGACCCTGCACGAAACAGGCCATCGCGAGCCCGGGCGCGAGACGCGCGGCCGCAGCGGCGTTTTCGAATGAGTCCATCGTCGTCATGCGCCGCCCGACGACCGTGCCCTCGGTAAGAACACGCCGCATGCCGCTGCGCAAACAGGCCTCGCCGACCGCTTGCCAAAGGCGGTTCATGCGTTCCGGCGTGATCTCGAAGCCCGGCACGAGCCGGGCATAGAGATAGCCCTCGCGCGATTCCAGCGTGACTTCGGAATCCAGCGGTGCCTGATCTGCTTCGGGTGTCATCCAGCAGTGGCTAACCGGGCTTCTTCGCCGGGCGTTTCCAGCTACTCAGAGTCTGCTGCCGACTGCGCTCCAGAGTCAACTTGCCCGGAGGCGCCGGTTTGGTGATCGTCGAGCCGGCGCCGATCGTTGCATCTTCGCCGACCGCGACCGGTGCCACCAACATCGTGCCCGAGCCGATGAAGGCGCCGTCGCCAATCGTGGTGCGGTACTTGTTTGCGCCGTCGTAATTGCAGGTGACCGTACCGGCACCGACATTGACCTTTGCGCCCATGTCGGTGTCGCCGAGGTAACTCAGGTGGTTTGCCTTACTGCCGGCGCCGATTGCGCTGTTCTTGAGCTCGACGAAATTGCCGATGTGTACACCGTCCGCCAGTCGATTGCCTGGCCGCATTCTCGCGAATGGCCCGATCACACAATCCGCCCCCATGGCGCTCGCCTCCAGCACGCAGTTCGCATTGATGACCGTGCGGGCGCCAACTTCGCAATCGCGCAGCAAGCAGTTCGGCCCGATCCGCACGCCGTCGCCGAGACGCACCTTGCCCTCGAGGATCACGTTGACGTCGAGCAGCACGTCGCGACCGCACACGACCTCGCCGCGGATATCCACGCGCGCGGGATCCACGATCGTCACGCCCGCGCGCATGAGTTCCGTCGCACGCTCGCGGCGATGCGCGGCCTCGACCTCCGCGAGCTGCAGCTTGTCGTTCACGCCCATTACCTCCGTGGCCGACGCCGCGATGACGGCTTCGACCGCAACGCCGTCCCGCAACGCGGCGACGATGCAATCGGGCAGATAGTACTCGCCCTGGGCATTGTCGCGCCCGAGCGCCGACAGCCAGCGGCGGAATCTCCCGGCCGGCGCGGCCAGCAGCCCGGTATTGACCTCCGCAACGGCGAGGTCCTTCCGGTTCGCGTCCTTGTGCTCGACGATGCGCGCCACGCGTCCGGTCGTGTCGCGGATCACGCGGCCGTAACCGGCCGGATCCGGCAACACCGCGGTAAGCAGCGCTATCGACGACGCGCCCGCACGGCCGGTCAGTTCCAAAAGCGTCGCAGTGCGCACGAGCGGCACGTCGCCGTAGAGCACGAGCACGATGTGGTCGTCGGGAATCGCCGGCATGGCCTGCAGTACCGCATGTCCCGTACCGAGTTGTTCCGCCTGCAGAGTCCAGTGAATTCCGGCATCCGGGAACGCTTCGCGCACGCGCTCGCCGCCATAGCCGTAGACGACGTGTATCGCCGCGGGTTTGAGCGAGCGTGCGGTGTCGATGACATGGGCCAGCAATGGCCGGCCCGCAAGCGGTTGCAGGACCTTGGGCAGGTCGCTCGCCATGCGCTTTCCCTGGCCGGCGGCCAGGATGACGACGGACAGGGGCATCGGAGGGGATTGTACCGGAGGGCGGTCGGGACACGGGGGTCGTGGAGCACATTCCCAAGATTGGCGAATGGTCTTATACGGACCCATTCGCATCAATGATCAATGGCGCATCTGCTTTCGCTGGACGGGAGCGGATGCTGAAGATATAGAGATAGTGGATTACCACTGACGAGAAGACATATATGAGCAAGTTCAAGCCTGTGACCCCTGGCGAGCTCCTGTTGGAGGAGTTCCTTAAGCCCATGGGCATTAGTCAGTACCGTTTAGCCAAGGAAATCGGGGTTCCGGCGCAGCGCATTGGAGACATCGTCGCTGGAAAGCGTTCGGTCACGGCCGACACCGATTTGCGGCTCTGTCGTTTCTTTGGCCTGTCCAACGGTTATTGGCTGCGCGCGCAGGCCGCTCATGACACTGAGATTGCCGAGCATGCGCTTGGTCCCAAGCTAGTCGGAATCAGGCCGTGGGCTGCGCATGTGCCCCAACAAAGGATTCCAGCGAACGGTCCTCGCACTTCGCGCTCGGTCCGCCGCTGAATCCTGGCGTTGAGTGTTATGAAGTTAATGACGTCACTGCTCGTCGCCGCCTTGGCAGCCGGTTCATGGACTGCTGTCCCCGGGGGAGCATGGAAGCCGGCCGAGCAAACACTTGAGGCAATTCACTCCGGACTGAAGCCATTCGTTCAGAAGAGCGCGGCGGACCAGAATAAAATATTGGCGGAATGGTCGAAGTACACGTTTCAGTTTCAAGGCCAGGAGAAAGATGGCCGGAAGTTCGTCTATATCAATGCCTACTGCATCGCTCCGCCGGAATACGCGGAGAAACGGTTCGTCATCGTTCTTGATGGTGGTACGTGTTTCTTCAACGTCAAATTCGACCCCGCAACACACATGTACTTTGAGCTTCAGTTCCATGGCGAAGCGTAGCGCCTGAGCTTGCGTGTCTGGACCATGCATCCCCGTTACCTCGATCCGCAAGGCCTGGTCGCCCTGTGGCGTGAAGCGTTGCTCGCGCAGGCCGTACTACGCGGACGAACGAAAGGCTAGACGATAGTCAGAGGCCTTTAGCCATGCGACTGAACCCGACGCAGGACATGAAGTCATTTGCTATCCGCTACACGGCCGCCTGGTGCAGCCAGGATCCCGCGAGCGTCGCGGCCTTCTTCGCCGACAACGGCTCGCTCAAGATCAATGACGACGCCCCGTCCGTCGGGCGGCCGGCCATCACCGAGGCGGCGCGCGTATGATGGCTAGACAATCGTGACTGACTTCTGAAGCGATGGACCGTCGGGATCACTGGAATCGCGTCTATCAGACCAAGACGCCCGACAACGTCAGCTGGTATCAGCAGCGTCCGGAGGTTTCGCTCGCGTTGGTCGCCGCTTCCGGCGTCGGCAAGGACGCCGGCATCATCGATGTCGGCGGCGGGGCGTCCGTCCTCGTCGATCATCTCCTCGACCTCGATTATACGAACCTGGCCGTGCTGGATCTGTCCGGTGCAGCTTTGAGCGCCAGCCGTTCGCGACTCGGCGCAAGGGCCGCTGCGGTTGAGTGGTTCGAAGCCGACGTGACCTCCTTCGAGCCGCCGCATCGCTACGCGCTGTGGCACGACCGTGCGGTTTTTCATTTTCTAACGGATGCCGACGACCGGACCCAGTATGTCGCGACGCTCCGCAAAGCCTTGCAGCCGAATGGCGCAGTCATCGTTGCGACGTTCGCGCCAGACGGGCCGCCGAAGTGCAGCGGCCTCGATGTCGTGCGCTACGATGAACATTCGATCGCCGCTGAACTGGGCGATGAGTTTCAGCTTCGCGAGGTTCGCCGGGAGACGCATGTCACCCCATGGATGGCGGAGCAACGGTTCAACTACTTCCGATTCAGCTCCATGGCTACCCGATTGGGCGGCAGGTAACGTCCTATCGCATTGATTTAGTAGTGTACGGCCGGCACCGCCTTGCCTTGGACGACCAAAGGTTTAATGTGCCCCCTTGCTCCTGACCACGCAAAGGGAGGTTGTCATGGGTCGCATACTTGGCTTCCTATACGGAATCGCCTGTTACCTGCTCTTCTTCGTCACGTTCCTTTACGCAATCGGCTTCGTTGGCAACTTCATCGTTCCCAAGGCCATCGACTCCGGCGAACCGGCCGCCTTCGGTCAGGCACTGCTGATCAACGCGCTGCTGTTGGGCGTTTTCGCCGTTCAGCACAGCGTGATGGCGCGCCCGGGCTTCAAAAACTGGTGGACCAAAATCGTGCCGAAGCCCGTCGAGCGCAGCACCTATGTGCTGCTCTCCAGTCTCGCGCTGATCCTGCTGTTCTGCCAGTGGCGTCCGATGACGGATGTGCTGTGGAGCGTGGAGAATGCCGCGGGGCGCAACCTGCTGTGGGCACTCTTCGCTCTCGGTTGGCTGACCGTACTGGTCGGCACCTTCCTGATCAACCACTTCGACCTTTTCGGCTTGCGTCAGGTGTATCTGCACCTGCGTGGACAGCCTTACACGGAGTCGGGCTTCCGAACGCCATTTCTATACAAGATCGTGCGCCATCCGATCATGCTGGGCTTCCTGATCGCCTTCTGGGCGACACCAGATATGACCGTGGGCCATCTCGTCTTCGCGCTGGCGACGACCGGGTACATCCTGATCGCACTGCAGTTCGAAGAGCGCGACTTGGTGCAGTTCCATGGCAAGGTGTACGAGGACTACAAGAAACGCGTGTCGATGATTCTGCCGTGGCGGAAGTAAACATGGACCTAGGCCGCCTCGGAGCGGGCTTCTTGCATATGCCGGCTTTCGACCTGCCGCTCAGCCGCCCATCCTGAGCTTGCGAAGCTTTTCGATCGCGCGCAGCTGAGCAGCGGCGCGTGACGCGGTGCGATGCCGATCTCACCGCCCGATGCGGGCGCGAATACCATTGTCGCGAGTCCCGAGTGGACTTCGCCTTCGGCGCTGATAATGTCGATATGGATCGTATTCGCCCGCGACGATGGCCTTGAAGCCGCCGATCGTGTCCTTGAGCGCGACGTAATTGCCGGGGCTTTCCGTGAACACTTCGGCGACGTGGAACGGCTGCGACAGGAAGCGCTGGATCTTGCGCGCGCGTTTCACGGTCAACTTATCTTCCTCGGACAGCTTGTCCGTGCCGAGGATCGCGATAATTTGATTACAGAACAGCAAGCCGAGTTGGACCGTAAACCCGATTCGTCTGACGCTGACAGGCCGTTTTGTGGCACACTCGAGCCATGCAGCGCCGCAGTCTTCCCGCCCGTCGTTGGTTCTCAGTATTGCTTGCGACATTGATCGTTACGACCGGCATTCCCTGGTCCGAGATCCATGCTCACGAGCATGATCCAGCCGCGCATTACGACGACGCACTTCCGGCGCATGTCGAATATCATCACAATGATGGGTCGCAGGGTGGCGATCAGCACGTTCACGAGAATGGTCTGTTCGGCCATTGCCCGGGCGCATCAGTTTCGGAAACCGCTGTCTCGATACGCGGCGCCACAGCCGCTGTGTTTCCGGATCCCTCGATCCTTCGTCTCCAGTCCCATACCTCCCCGCTACTCCGACCTCCAGCCCGTCCGTAGGGCGTGCACTCAGCAAATTTGACGCGGAGCGATCGGCCATGCCGGTTGTTCTTCTGCAGTCGTTGCGAGCGGAGGATTCATGTCGATACGTTTGCTCATCAGCCATTGCGCGCTCGGCGCGCTGGTATTTGTGGTTGGCGCTCATGCGCCAGCGGCGTTTGCGCAATCCGGGCCGCTCACGCTCAACGAGGCAATGACGCGCGCCGTGGCGGAAAATCCCGCCCTGCGCGGCAGCGAATACCTGTTGCAGGCGTCCCGGGCGCGCGCGGCGCGCGCCGCTCAGGCGCCGCCGCTTGCCGTGGGTGCGGATCTCGAAGACTTTGCGGGCACCGATACGCTGAGCGGTGTCGATTCCCTGCAGACCACGCTGCGACTCAGCGGTGTGCTGGAACTCGGCGGCAAGCGTCTCGCGCGCGTCGCCGTTGCGGAACGCGAGACCGACCTTGCCGCGATCGAGCAGCAGACCCGGCGCCTGGACCTGCTCGCGCAGGTCGCAGCGCGCTTCGCCGAGGTGGCTGCGAGGCAGGAGCAACTGCTCGTCACGCGCGAATCCACGCGGCTCGCCGCGGTCACGGTCGAACGCGTGGCCGAGCGCATTCGCATCGGTGCGGCCCCGCAATACGAACTGGGCCGCGCGGAAATCCGCCTGGCACGCGCGCGCATTGACGAGGGCAACGCCGAGAATGAGCTGGCGTCCGCCCGCGTGCGCCTGGCCGCCACCTGGGGCGCGACGACGGCGGACTTCGAGCGGGTCTCGGCGAGTCTTTTCGAGCTTCCCAAGGCAAAGACTTTTGCGCAAATCATGGCTGAAATCGACTCCAGCCCGGCGATCCGTCTCATGCTGTCGCGCGAGCGCCTGGCCGACGCACGGGTAAACCTGGCGCGCAGCGCACGCGGGTTCGAGATCGCATGGTCCGCCGGCGTGCGCCATCTGAGGTCGATCGACGATACGGCGCTGGTGGCCTCCGTCACGGTGCCGCTCGGTGCACGCCGCCGCGCGGAGCCCGGCATGGAGGAGGCGCGGGCCCTGCGCGCGATGGCTCCGCTCGAACTACAGGCCGCCCGCATAGAAACCAACGCGGCGCTGTTCGAACTGTATCAGGAACTCGCACACGCACGACTGGAAGCGCAGACGTTGCGCGATCAGGTGCAACCGCAGTCCGAGAGCGTGCTGCAATCGACCGAGCAGGCATTCCGGCAAGGGCGGACGAGCTTCCTCGAGTACGCGAATGCACAGCAGCAACTGCTCGAAGTGCGCCGCGATGCCGTTGCGGCCGCGGCTAGATACCACGCCTTGCTGATCGAGATCGAGCGCCTGACGGGCGCGTCTCTCAGCGCGGACGACGCGAATCGAGGAGAAGACCAATGAGTGCGATGCAGCGGAAGTATTGGGCAGTCGTAGCCAGCGCCGCTTTGCTGGTGATCGTCACCGGTTGTGGTACACGCGAGAGCGCGGACGGCGGGCACGAAGCCGGGCAGGCAGCCAGTGAGTTCGAGCGCGGTCCGCATCGAGGCCGCATGCTCCGTGACGGTAACTTCGCGGTCGAATTGACCATCTTCGAGGAAGGCGTACCGCCGGAGTTTCACGTGTACACCTACAAGGATGACGAGCCGCTGGCGCCCGATCAGGTGCAGCTCACGGTCGAGCTGGGCCGGCTGGGCGGCAAGACCGATCGCTTTGCATTCCGGCCAGAGGCCGATTTCCTGAAAGGCGATGGGGTCGTGAAGGAACCGCATTCTTTCGACGTCAAGGTCACCGCGACTCACAGCGGCAAGATCTCGAGCTGGACTTACGCGTCATACGAAGGGCGTGTGCAGATCGCAGCCGAGGCAGCGGAAGCGGCGCAAATGTTGGTCGAGGTCGCCGGCCCCGCGGCGATTCGCGAGCAATTGATCCTGACCGGCACCATCCAGGCCAATCCCGCGCGCCTGGCTCGGGTTCGGGCGCGCTTTCCCGGCGTGATACGCGAGGTACGCAAGGGGCTCGGCGAAGCCGTTGCCGCCGGCGACGTGCTCGCGACCGTGCAGAGTAATGAAAGTCTCCAGACGTACCCGGTCACTGCACCGGTCGGCGGTGTCGTGCTGCTGCGCAGCGCTGTCGCCGGCGAGGCCACGAGCGAGGAGCCGCTGTTCGTGGTCGGAGACCTGTCAAGACTGTGGGCCGAGCTGGATGTATTCGGGCGTGACCTGGCCCGCATCAGGCCCGGCCAGCCGGTGCGTGTCGCGAGCCTGGATGAGCAGCAGGTGGCCGAGAGCGTGATTGCCGCCCTGTCGCCGGTGACCACGCATGCGAGCCAGAGCGTCCGCGCCCGTGTGGTGCTCGACAACACGCAGGGATTGTGGCGGCCCGGTCAGTTCGTGCACGGCGAGGTGACCGTTGCGGAGACAAAGGCGCCACTGGCCGTGAAGAACTCGGCATTGCAGCGCTTCCGTGACTTCACCGTGGTTTTCGCGCAGGTGGGCGACACCTACGAAGTCCGCATGCTGGAACTGGGCAGGACCGACGGCACCTGGACCGAAGTGCTGGGCGGACTCGAGCCCGGCGAGCGATACGTCACCGGGAACAGTTTCCTGATCAAGGCCGATATCGACAAGTCCGGTGCCAGCCACGACCACTGAGCGCGAGGAAAGATCATGTTCGATCGAATTCTGGAAAGTTGCCTGCGCCATCGCTGGATGGTGCTCGCCGTCGTCGCCGGCCTGGCGGTGCTCGGTGTGTTCAACTACCAGCGCCTGCCGATTGACGCGGTTCCCGACATCACCAATGTGCAGGTGCAGATCAACGCCGAAGCACCCGGCTATTCGCCGCTGGAGGCCGAGCAGCGGGTGACCTTTCCGATCGAGACCGCACTCGCCGGGCTGCCGCGCCTGGAATACACGCGTTCGGTTTCGCGCTATGGGCTGTCGCAGATCACCGCGGTGTTCAGCGACGGCACGGACATCTACTTTGCCCGCCAGCTGGTCAATGAACGGCTGGCCGAAGCACGCAGCCAGTTGCCGGAGGGCGTGGAGCCGACCATGGGCCCCATCGCGACCGGCCTCGGCGAAATCTTCATGTACGCGGTGACCGCCGCACCCGGCTCCGCGCATACGCCCATGGACCTGCGAACGATCCACGACTGGGTGATCCGGCCGCAATTGCGCCAGACGCCGGGTGTGATCGAGGTCAACACGGTGGGTGGCTACGAGAAGCAGTTTCACGTCATGCCGGATCCCGCGAAGCTGCTGGCGCATGACCTGACGCTGCACGACGTGATGGCGGCGCTCGCGAAGAACAACAGCAATGTCGGCGCCGGCTACATTGAAAGATCCGGCGAGCAGTACCTGATCCGCTCGCCGGGGCAGGTTGCGAGCATCGCGGACATCGAGGCCATCGTCGTGGCGACCCGCGATGGCATGCCCATCCCGCTGAAACAGCTCGCCGACATCGGTCTCGGGTCGGACCTGCGCACCGGCGCGGCCACGCAGGACGGCCAGGAAGTCGTGCTGGGCACAGTCTTCATGCTCATTGGCGAGAACAGTCGCACGGTCTCCGCAGCGGCCGGTGAAAAACTCCGGGAAATCCAGGCCTCGCTGCCGCCGGGGGTGCGCGCGAACGCGATCTATGACCGCAGCACGCTGGTGGACAAGACCATTGCAACGGTGCAGGAGAATCTCGCCGTCGGCGCGCTGCTGGTGATCGCCGTGTTGATGGCGCTGCTCGGCAATCTGCGCGCGGCACTGATCACCGCGGCGGTGATCCCACTGTCCATGTTGCTGACCATCACCGGGATGGTCGAACAGGGTGTGAGCGCGAACCTGATGAGCCTGGGTGCGCTCGACTTTGGCCTGATCGTGGACGGCGCGGTCATCATCGTCGAGAACTGTCTGCTGCGGCTCGGCCAGGAGCAACGCAGGCTGAACCGCGTGCTGAATTTGCAGGAACGGCTGGACACGGTGTTCAAGGCGACACGCGAGGTGTTCAAGTCGAGCTTCGTCAGCGTCGTCGTCGTGGTGCTGGTGAACCTGCCGATCTTCACGCTGACCGGCGTGGAAGGAAAGATGTTCCACCCGATGGCCTTCACGGTCGTCGTTGCGCTGCTGGCGGCGCTCGCGCTGTCGCTGACCTTCGTGCCGGCGGCGGTGGCGCTGTTCGTGCGCGGACGCGTAGCGGAAACCGAGAATGCGCTGATCCGCGCAGCCAAGCGCAGCTACGAACCGGCATTGCGGTTCGCGCTGGCGCGCCGTGTTCCGGTGGTTGTTGCGGCGGCGCTGCTGGTCGTGCTGAGCGGCATCGTCGCGAGCCGCATGGGCAGCGAGTTTCTGCCGAACCTGGATGAGGGCGACATCGCGTTGCACGCGATGCGAATTCCCGGAACGAGCCTGACGCAGGCGCTCTCTATGCAGAATCAGCTGGAGGAGAAGATCAAGACCTTGCCGGAAGTGTCACACGTCTTCGCGAAGATCGGAACCGCCGACATCGCTACCGACCCAATGCCGCCTTCGGTTGCCGATACGTTCGTCATCATGAAACCGCGCAGCGAGTGGCCGGATCCATCCAGGACCAAGGCCGAGCTGGTTGCCGAGATGGAAAAGGTGGTTCTGCAGGTGCCGGGCAACAACTACGAGTTCCTGCAGCCGATCCAGATGCGATTCAACGAGCTGATCGCGGGCGTACGCTCGGATCTGGCGGTGAAACTCGTCGGCGACAATCTCGACACGCTGCTGGAAGTCGGCGGCAAGATCGAAAGCCTGGTGATGCAGGTGCCCGGGGCGGCGGACGTCACGCTCGAGCAGATCACCGGCCTGCCCCTGCTTACCATCACGCCGGATCGCGATGCGCTGCGGCACTACGGCCTCAACGTCGCCGACGTGCAGGAAGTGATCCAGATCGCACTCGGCGGCAAGACGCAGGGTCAGGTTTTCGAAGGCGATCGCCGTTTCGACATCGTCGTGCGCCTGCCGGAAACACTGCGCACCGATCTCGAGGCAATCAAGCGCCTGCCGATTCCGCTGCCACAGTCGGCGTTGGAGACGCCTGACGACGCCGACGGGCTCGGCGCGAGCCGCGAACCGCCCGAGCACATTCCGCTGGGTGAGGTCGCACACATCGATCTAAGCCTCGGTCCCAATCAGATCAGCCGGGAGAACGGCAAGCGCCGCGCGGTGATCTCCGCCAATGTGCGCGGGCGCGATCTCGGTTCCTTCGTCGCGGAAGTGCAGGAGCGCATCGCCGCCGAGGTGACGCTGCCCGAAGGCTACTGGCTCGACTATGGCGGGACGTTCGAGCAGCTGGAATCCGCCGCTGCGCGTCTGCAGCTGCTCGTGCCGCTGACGCTCGTTCTCATCTTCCTGCTGTTGCTCGCGACTTTCGGCTCGGCACGCGATGCCGCGCTGGTGTTCTCCGGCGTGCCGCTGGCGCTGACCGGCGGTATCGCCGCGCTCGCCCTGCGCGGAATACCGTTATCGATTTCCGCAGGCGTC
>JANOSR010000044.1:0-5807 GCA_031415935.1 Steroidobacteraceae bacterium
CGCGGTGACCGACGCTACTTGATCCGGACGTTCTCGGTCAGGATCGCATTGATGTCGGCGATGCCCTGGTCGTCGAGCGTCCCGGCTGCAAGGCGCAGCCGCAGCACATTCAGCAGGTAATCATAGCGGCTGCGCGCATAGTTGGTCTGCGCCTCGAACAGACGTCGACGCGCATCCAGTACGTCCACCGACGTGCGCGTGCCGACTTCGTAACCCGCTTCGGTCGCCTGCAGCGCGGTCTTTGCCGATTCGACCGCCTGGCGCAGCGACTGCACGCGCGCGACCTCGGAGCTGACGCCGAGATAGGCATCGCGCGTCTCGCGTTCGGTCTGGCGCGCGGTGCGCTCCAGCCGTTCACGCGCGGCCTGGTGCCGGTACTGGGCCTGCCGCACGCGCGAGGAAGTCGCGCCACCCAAGTAGATAGGCACCGTGACTTGCAGTGAAGCGGTCGTGTCGCGCGAATCCGAGTCATCCTGGCCCACGGTCGTGCCCGTGATGTCCGACTGGGACTCGAAGCCCGAGCGCGAGACGATGAGATCGAGGCTCGGGAAATGACCACCGCGCTCGGAACTGATGTCCTGACGCGTGATATCCGCAGCGAGCCGGCTGGAAGTCAGCCGCGCATTCTGGTTCATCGCGAGTTGCACCCAGTCGTCGGCATTGGCGGGATCCGGGCCGGCGAGCGGCATGTCGGCACCGGGTCTCGAGAGCTCATCGAAAGTATTGCCGGTCAGCTCGCGCAACTGTTCCTGTGCGGTCGCGAGATTGCGCTTGGCCTGGATCAGCGAAGCAGTCGCCGAATCAAATGCAGCTTTGGCTTCCTGCACGTCGGTCACGGCGATCAGGCCAACTTCGAAGCGTTTCTCCGACTGCTCGAGCTGGCGGGCGATAGCGTCATGCGCGGCCTGTGCCGCTTCGAGCGTGTCCTGCGCGGCCAGGACATTGAAGTAGGCTTCCGACGTCCGCAGGACCAGGTCCTGCTGCGCTGCGTGATAGTCCGCCTCGGCCTGCGCGCTCTCGGCGTCGGCGCGTTTCAGGGCGGCCCAGTTCTGCCAGCGGAACACGCTCTGGCGCAGCGTCACGTTCCAGCTCTGGTTCGTTCCCACGCTGCTCCGGTCGAACGGCACAGGCGGAGAGCCTGGATCGATGAACGTACTCGTGCCATCCGATGAACGGTCGTCATAGCGGCCGCCGGCGCTGACCTGCGGCAACAGGGCGGAAAGCGCCTGCGGCTTCGATTCCCGCGCCGCGAGGCGATTCGCTTCCGCTTCACGGATCAGCGGATCGTTCTTCAGTGCCTGCTGGTAAATCGAGCCGAGATCGGCGGCGCCTGCTAGCGGCGCGACGCCCAGCGGCGCGGCTGCGAGGCTGGCGGCCAGCAGGATGGAACGGATGCAAAGCCTGGTGTTCATGCGAGGACTTTCCTTGGCGCAGGGTGGGCGAGGACAACTACTGTTCTACTAGTGTATATCACCACATGACCCACCGCAATGAGCCCCCCCCGGGGGTGGTCACGCGGCGGTCCATCGGCAGCTAAAAGTGAAAACGCGCCGCCGGCGTCGCGTTGCGGAGCGGCGCCATGCAGGTCTCGAACAGGGTTTCGCTGAGCCAGGCGTCGACGGCCGTGCGCGTAATGAGCCGCGCTTCCATGACCGGCGGCGAGCCGACCACGACAAACAGGCGTCCGCCGACTGCAAGGGCGCGTTCGAATCGCGGATCGTAAACCGGCAATGAGGCGGTCACGGCGATCGCTTGGTAATGGGGATCAAAACCGCGCTGCATCGCATCAGCGCATGCGACCCGGACGCGCGTGACGCCTAATCGCTCGAGCGCGCGCGCCGCGCCGTCGGCAAGCTCGGCATGAATCTCGATGCTTTCGACGTCGCCGGTGAGGTATTCAATGCAGGCCGCGAAAAAACCGGTGCCGGTGCCGATCTCGAGCACGCGCTCGCCGCGTGCCAGTCCGAGCGCCTGCAGAATGCGGCCCTCGATCTTGGGCTGCAGCATGAATTCGCCGTGCCCTATCGGTATGGCGGTGTCGGCGAAGGCGACGCCGCGATAGGCCTCGGGCACGAAATGCTCGCGCGGAACCGCCGCGAGTGTTTCCAGCACGCGCGGATCGAGCACCTCCCAGGTGCGGACCTGCTGGTCGATCATCTGCCGGCGCGCGGCATCGAACTTCTCGATCATTCTGCTCCGGGCATGGGGCGCAAGCGTGAAACCACGAACCATTATGGTGAATCGCGCGGGGCGTTAGTACAAGCGTGAGATATGCTGCCGAAGACCGCGTAAGACAACATATTCGACGGTTCCGCGGCGACCCAGCCTGCGACGAAACCGAAGGGGATGACAGGCCGCATGACGGTCCCGGTGATCGCTGGTGCCGGATTCGCGATTGTCGCCGCCGTGCTCGCCGTCGTCATCCTGCTGCAACGGCGCGCGCTGCGCCGGCTCGTGGACGAGGCCGAAACAGAGCATCAGACCGCCCGCGGACGCGGGGTCACGGGTGCCGATGTCGCGCGCGCGATGCTCGCCGGCATGCGCGAGCCCGCACTCCTGCACGGTGATCGAATCGAGGCGGTCAACGAGGCCTTCGCGACACTCGCCGGCATTCCGGTAGCGGACATGCTGGGGCGCAATCTGGCGGATCTCGTCGCGCCGGAGTACGCGGAGCTTGTGACCCTCGCCGTCGCGCGCGCCCTGTCCGGCGAGTCCGCGCCGGCGATGACCGAGGTCGAAATGTCCGACAGCCACGGTCAGGTCACGCGCCTGGAGCTTGCCGGCACGGCGCTCGATTCCGGCGGTCGCAAGGTCGTGCTGCTGAGCGCGGTGGAAATGCTGCCGCACCATGAAGCGCCGGGGCAGTCATTGCTGCCGGGCCGCGCGCAGCTCGCGCTCGATTCGCTCGGCGAAGGCCTGATGACGACCGATGCGCAGGCCCGGGTCGATTACATGAACAGATCCGCCGAGACGCTGACGGGCATCCGGCGCGAGGAGGCGCTCGGCCAGCTGTTCAGCGCGCTGGTCGGTTTCGTCGACGAGCACGATCGCCGGCCGCTGGCGGATCCCGTACAGCAATGCCTGGGTTCCGGAAGCCGCGCCACGCTCGGCCGGCGGGCGCTGATGATCGCGCGCGCGACCGGCAATGAAATCGGAATCGAAGCGTCGGCATCGCCGATCCGCGGCGGGGAAGGGGAGATCGTCGGCGCTGCCGTCATGCTGCACGATGTCAGCGAGCTGCGTGGCCTGACGCAGCAGATGTCGTATCAGGCGAGTCACGACGCGCTGACCGGGCTGGTCAATCGCCGCGAATTTGAACGCCGACTCGGCGAGGCCCTCGAGATCGCGCGCGCGGGCCGGCAGAGCCACGTGATGTGCTATCTGGACCTCGACCGCTTCAAGGCGGTCAACGACACCAGCGGTCACCTCGCGGGCGACAACATGCTGCGCGAGGTCGCGGCGCTGATCCGCGAGGCGGTGCGCGATTCGGATACCGTGGCGCGCCTCGGCGGCGACGAGTTCGGCGTGCTGCTGGTCGGCTGCCCGCTCGAAAAGGCACGCCAGATCGCCGACGACATCTGGCGCGCGATCGGCGAATACCGCTTCGTTTGGAAGGACCGGATCTTCAGCGTCGGAGTCAGTCTCGGCCTCGTCGAAGTGACCGGCGAAATCAATTCGCTGGAAGAGATCATGAATGCGGCGGATTCGGCCTGCTACGTCTCCAAGCGGCAGACCGGCAGCCACGTCCACGTCTACTCCTCCCACGACGAAGCCGTCGCGCGCAGCCGCGGCGAGATCCACTGGCTGCAGCGGCTGCAGGCGGCACTGCGCGACGGGTTCTTCGAGCTTTATTTGCAGCCAATCGAGCCGACTCGCCCGGGCTCGATCGGCGGGCCGGCGATGGAAGTATTCGTGCGGCTGCACGACGACGGCCAGCCCGTCCTGCCGGCAGAGTTCTTTCCGGCTGCGGAACGCTATCGCCTGATGTCGTTGATCGACCGCTGGGTACTCGGCGCAGCGCTCGCGGCGCTTGCGGCGGGCGCGATCCGGCTGCCCCCCGGGCGCAGCCTGTCCATCAATGTGTCCGGGCAGACACTGGCCGACCTGACATTCCTGGAATTCGTCGTCGAGGAACTGGACCGCAGCGGCGTGGCGCCGCAGCAGATCTGCTTTGAGGTGGCGGAAACCTCGGTGATCGGCAACCTGGAACAATCGCGGCGCTTCATCGACGTGCTGCACGGCATGGGTTGCCGGTTCGCGCTGGACGATTTCGGCACGGATCTCGGCGGCTTCGCCAACCTCAAGCAGCTGCCGATGGATTACCTGAAGATCGACGGCTCATTCATGCGCGATCTTGCGCGCGACTCGGTCAACCAGGCGATGGTCACCGCGGTGATCGGCATGGCGCGCACGCTGAATTTCCGGCTGATCGCCGAGCAGGTCGAGGACCAGCCGTCGCTCGAGGCGGCACGCGCGATGGGCATCGACTTCGTGCAGGGTCATGCCGTCGGCCGGCCGAGGCCGCTGGCGCCTGCGGCCTGACCGCGCGGCTAGGGCGCCGGATACTCGATGCGGGGCGGGTCGACGAAATGCTTCACGCCGAAGGCCTCGTAAATTTCCGCCGGCGCGTAGGCGGCGCCGCCGGTGATGACGAGGCTGACGCGGCGGATATCGGAAATGTCCCGCGTCGGGTCGCCGTCGACGAGGATCAGGTCGGCGCGCTTGCCGCGCTCGACGGTCCCGGCCGCGGCGAGCAGCGCGAGCTTTCTCATGGGGTATTTCCTGTCAGGGCGCCTGGTTCAGCGCGCGGATCTCGTCGTCCTGGCCGGTGAGCTGCCAGCGTATCAGCGAGACGGGGATCATCCCCGCACGGTTCACCTCTTCGAAGTAACGACGCAGCGTGAATTGCGCGCCAAGCTTTGCCGCATGATCCTTCATGAGGTTTTCCAGCAGGTATTTGCCGGTCACGTAGCTCGTGCCGTAACCCGGCTGGCGCAGGTAGAGCTGCTGCTCGAAGCCCAGCAGGTCGAGATCCGACCGCATCCAGCCGCGCGGCGTCCACTTCACCTGGAAAGCCTTCGCTTGCTGGATGTCGAACAGGTTGGCATGCGCATAGAGCGATGCGAGCCCGCGGGCCGCGCGTTGCGCGAGCATGATCCAGACAATTTCGCGCGTGCGCGGGGAATCGTCATAGAGGCCCGCGTGCAGCATGAACTCCTCCATCGCGGTCGCCATGCCCTCGGCGCGGCTGTCCCAGATGTTGTAGAGGAGCGCCCCGCGCCGGATCGGGCTCGCATGCGGGTCATCCCGCATTTGCGCCAGATCCCACCAGTGGTAGAAATGCGTGTAGAGCGTCAGCGGCTCGTAATGTGTCGCGATGGCAAAGAAGTTTCGCGTCTCGATCGGCACGTACGCGCCCATCTGTGCGCGCAGGGCCGGATCCATGTAGTCGCGCATCGGGAACATATCCCTGTCCTTCAGGAATGCGATGAATTTCGTCACCGCCTCGTTGGCGCGCAGTTGGTATTCCTCCGGGGTCGCGATAATCGGCAGCGCCGGCAGGGCGCGATTGCGCTCTTCTTCGAGCTTCAGCGAGGCATGCGCCCGCGCCAGCTCGCGCTTCAGGAGATCGACTTCCTCGTCCCAGGTCAACGGTATCAAGTGGACGTTGCGCAGGCTCCAGTTGTAGTTCTCCTTGCCGATGCCGGAGGGCCCGTTTTTCGACGACGCCTGCTGCTCCAGCCATCCGACGAAACGCACAGTCGCTTCGCGCGCGGCGCGTATTGCCTGGCGCAGGGCCTTGCCAT
>JANOSR010000045.1:0-7022 GCA_031415935.1 Steroidobacteraceae bacterium
CCCTGATTGCACCGACCTCGACTGCACGCGCAAGCGGCTCGATGAGCAGAAGAACGCGAAGCAGCATGGCCAGCGCTATGAGCAGCTGTTCGTCCGGCACTGGGACAAGTGGAAGGACGACCGCGTGTCGCAGCTGTTCGCGCTCGCGCTGGATGGGGAGCACCAGGCATCGGGGGCGCCGGTCGCGCTCACCGCGACGCTCGATGCCGACGTACCGTCCCGGCCCTTCGGCGGCCGCCAGGACTTTGACTTCAGTCCGGACGGCAGCCAGGTGCTGTTCGCGGCGCGAATTCGCGGCCGCACGGAACCCCAGTCCACGAACTTCGATATCTATCGCGTGCCTTCCAACGGCGGTGCCGCGCCCATCAACCTGACGGCCGACAATCCGGCCTGGGACGCGCAGCCTGCGTATTCGCCGGATGGCAGGCATATCGCGTATCTCGCGATGGAGCGGCCCGGCTTCGAGGCCGATCGCTTTCGGCTGGTCGTGCGCGATGCTTCAACCGGCGAGCTGCGATTCACGACCGGCGATTGGGACCGCTCGATCGGCGCATTCCGGTTCTCCGCGGATGGCACGCATGTTTACGCGTTGACCGACCACCTGGGTCAGCATCCGCTGTGGTCGATCAGCCTGAAAGACGGTTCGCGAAAGATGTTGACCGGGCCGGGTAATGTCACCGAATTCGACCTGGCGGGTGATCGCATCGTATACGCCCTGCAGAGCCTGACCGCACCGGCTGATTTATTCGTTGTCAACGGCCGCGCCGCGCCACGGCGGCTGACAGAGGTCAATGCCGCGCGCCTGGCCGATGTCCGCTTCGGCGAGCCGGAACAGTTCAGCTTCGCCGGCGCGGGCGGCGAGAAAGTCTTTGGCTATGCGGTCAAGCCGTGGAACTGGGAATCGGGGAAGACTTATCCGATCGCCTTCATCGTGCACGGCGGTCCGCAGTCGAGCTACGCCAACACCTGGAGCTATCGCTGGAACCCGCAGATCTACGCAGGCGCGGGCTATGCGGCCGTGTTCATCGACTTCCACGGTTCAATGGGCTACGGCCAGGCATTCACGGACTCGATCAGCCACGATTGGGGCGGCAAGCCGCTCGAGGATCTGAAGAAGGGACTCGCCGCAGCGCTACAGAATTACTCGTGGCTGGCCGGGGATCGAGCCTGCGCGCTGGGAGGCTCCTATGGCGGCTACATGATGAACTGGATCGCCGGCAACTGGCCGGATGGATTCCGATGCCTCGTGAATCACGCCGGCCTGTTCGACAACCGGTCGATGTACTACTCGACCGAGGAGTTGTGGTTCCCCGAGTGGGATCACGGCGGCCCCTACCACGACAATCCGACCTTGCACGAGAAGTCCAACCCGGCGAATCACGTACTGGCCTGGAAGACGCCGATGCTCGTGATCCACGGCGCGCTCGATTACCGCGTGCCCTATACGCAGGGTCTTTCAACATTCACTGCGCTGCAGCGGCGCGGCATCGAAAGCCGGTTCCTGTTTTTCCCGGACGAGAATCACTGGATCCTGAAGCCGGCCAACAGCCAGCAGTGGCACCAGGAAGTGCTGGGCTGGCTCGACGGACACTTGCAGTGAGTCGATGCTGGGTCGCTGACATCCTTCCTTGAATCCACCACGCAAACCCACGCTGTCAAAGCCCGAGCTCACGCGTGGATTTCTCGGCGTCTTCGCTTATAGCCGCCGTGCGCTGGAGTTGGTCTGGACCACCAGCCGGCCACTGACCGTTGCCTTCGCACTGCTGACGCTCGTCGCCGGCGCGCTTCCCGCTGCGGTTGCATACGTCGGGGCGCTGATCGTCGATGCGGTCGTTGCGGCGATTCAGGCGGACGAAGTAGCCCGCGCCGTGCTTACCAGGAACGCACTCATTCTGGTCGTCGCCGAAGCTCTGCTGGTCGCGACGATCGCCGGTGCTCAGCGCGGTATTTCCCTGTGCCAGTCGCTGCTGCGTGCTCAACTCAGCCAACGCGTCAACGTCATGATTCTCGAAAAGGCGCTGACGCTGCAGCTGGCGCAGTTCGAAAACTCGGATTTCTACGACAAGCTGACACGCGCGCGCCGCGAAGCTTCGAGCCGGCCGCTCTCATTGGTCATGCGCACCTTCGGTCTGGGGCAGAACGCGGTATCGCTGCTGAGCTTCGGCACGTTGCTGTTCAGCTTCTCGCCGTGGGCAGTGCTCTTGCTGTTGCTCGCGGGACTGCCGGCATTCCTGGCGGAGGCGAGATTCTCGGGCCAGGCGTTCCGCCTGTTCCTGTGGCGCTCCCCCGAAACGCGCATGCAGCTGTATCTCGAAACCGTGCTTGCACGCGAAGACCACGTGAAGGAGGTAAAGCTGTTCGGGCTTGGGCCGCTGTTCCTGGAGCGATACCGAAACATCTTCCGCAAGCTGTACAAAGAGGATCGCGATCTCACGATCCGCCGCGACACCTTGGGCTTCTTCCTCGGACTGATCGCGACTGCGACACTGTACGGAGCCTACGCATGGATCGCCCTCTCCGCGATCGCGAGCCGCATCACGCTCGGTCAGATGACGATGTACCTGATGCTGTTCCGGCAAGGGCAATCGGCTGTGTCCGCAATTCTGTCCGCCGTCGGCGGCATGTACGAAGACAACCTCTATCTGTCGACACTGTACGAGTATCTCGAAACGCCGGTGGATGACCGCATGGGCGCGGCCATCCGCGGTCCCAAGCCCGACGACGGAATCCGCTTCGAGAATGTCAGCTTCAGTTATCCGGACGCCGAGCAACCGACACTTGTCGATGTGAGCCTGCATATCAAGCCAGGCGAGTCGCTCGCCCTGGTCGGGGAAAACGGTTCCGGCAAGACGACCCTGATCAAACTGCTGACCCGGCTGTATGTACCGAACTCCGGACGCATCACCCTGGATGGACGGGATCTGCGTGAATGGGCCGAAGCCGCGTTGCGCGATCGCATCGGGGTGATCTTCCAGGACTTCACGCGCTATCAGCTCATGCTCGGCGAGAACATCGGCGCCGGCGATGTGCGGCACTTCGAGGACGAAGAACGCTGGCGTGAGGCTGGTGAAAAAGGCTTGGCGGCACCGATCGTCGACACGCTTCCGCAGGGCTACCGAACCCCGCTGGGTAAATGGTTCAACGACGGTCGCGAATTGTCAGGTGGTCAATGGCAGAAGATCGCGCTGTCACGCGCCTTCATGCGCTCGCGCGCAGACATTCTGGTGCTCGACGAACCGACCGCGGCGATGGACGCAGGCGCGGAGGCAACCATATTCGAGCACTTCCGCACACTGACGAAAGACCGCATTGCGATCCTCATCTCGCATCGCTTCTCCACGGTACGCATGGCCGACCAGATCGTGGTCCTGCAGGACGGCCGCATCATCGAGCGCGGCAGCCATGATGATTTGATGCGCATGAACGGGCATTACGCGCACCTGTTTTCCTTGCAGGCCAAGGGTTACAGATAGTCGCCCCCGGCGCCCGGGCTAAACCTCTCGCCACTCGGCGCGGTACGCGCAGCCGAGCGCGATGATGCGCTCGAGGAGTGCCGCATAGTCCATGCCTTCGTTCAATGCGGCGTCGCAGAAGTCTTCCTCGGCGGCGAGATTCGGGTTGGCATTGGCCTCCAGAGCAAATGCCGTGCCATCGGCGCGCAGGCGGAAGTCCATGCGCGCATAACCCGACATGTGCAGCGCGCGGAAGATCCGCCGCGCCTGTCGGTCGAGTCTTTCGGCCAGCCCCTCCGGCAGGTCCAGCGCCTTGCAGCTCGTGATCCTGTGTCGCTCCTGGTAGGCGCGGTCCCACTTGGCTTTGCGCGTCGCGATCGCGGCCCTGCCATCCTTGAGTTCCCCGAATATGAACTCCCAGGGTGCGAGCGTACGGACGCGCTCGTTGCCGAGCATCGCGACATAGAGTTCGCGGCCCTCGATAAATTCCTCGACCAGCGCGTCTGACGACGTGTGTTCGTGGATGAACTCGATGCGCTCGCGCAAGCGCGCCGGATCTTCCACCAGCGATGCCTGCGAAATGCCGAGTGACGCGTCTTCGGTCGCCGACTTGACGAACAGCGGATAGTGCAGCCGCGCCGGAATGCGGATCGCACGGCCGCGCCTGAACACGGCAAACTGCGGCGTCGGTATGCGGTGGTAGCTGAGGATCTGCTTGGTCAGCACCTTGTTCCGCGACAGCATCAGGCCGCGCGGATTGCAACCCGTGTAAGGCTGACGCAGCAGCTCCAGGTAAGCGACCACGTGCTGGTCATAGGTCACGATGCCGCCGAATTCCTCCAGCAGGTTGAAGCAGACCTGCGGCTTCCAGTCCTGGATCATGGTGCGCAGCTCGCCGAGGCTGTCGCCGATGCCGAGTGGCCGCACTTCATGCCCGCACTGGCGCAGCCGCGTGACGACGTCGTACTCGGTCCGGAACTCGTCGGCCTGCTGCTCGGTACAGCCATCGAGGGTCTCGGGCGGAACCAGGGTCTCGTGGACCAGCACGAGGATGCGCAATTTCTTCATCTGCGCTGGCCCGCCTGGAAGAGCGCGTCTGCCATGGCCTCGATCTCGTCGCCGCGCGCGAGCATGGCGCGCCAGGCCTTCGGAAGCGCCGTTGCGCCGTAATGTGCGCCGGCGAGCTGGCCGACGATCGCAGCCGTGATGTCCGCGTCACCACCCAGGCTCGCCGCAACGCCGAGGCATTCCCCCGGACTGTTGCCACGCTCAAATGCCCACAACGCGGCTTCGAGGGCGCCGGCCGCCGCGTGTTCGCCGATGACAATGGCCCGCGGCTTGCTGCGGCGCCACGACCCCGCGGCAACGTCCTGCACGCGCTTCTTCAGCGTCGTTGAATCCCATAGGCCGGGGACCGGGCTGAAGTGCGGGGCGAGCAACACTTCCTTGCTGGCACCCGCCAGCGCGCCGGCGAGCAGCCCGGCGAAGTAGCGCACGGCATCCAGTGTCAGCGGCGCCTGATGGGTGATGCGCGCGCAACTGACCGCCGACTCGACGGCCTCACGTGGATTCGCGAGGCCGAAGGCAACCGCGGGCCCGATTCTCGCCAGCGGTTCGGCATCCGCGCGCGCCGGGTCATGGGAACCCGCGAATGGATTGCCGGTCCATTGCGCCGTCGCGAGTGCCCGCGTCGTGGCAGGGCTGATTCCGACGCAGCGTCCGGTGCTGGTCCAGCGCCCTTCCTTCTGCCACTGCTGATAGCGCCGCAACTGGTCGGCCGCATCCACTCCATTGCGCGCGACGAGACTTTCCGCCAGGCACAAGGCCATCGCCGTCTTGTCGGTCCAGGCGCCGGCGGGCAATCCGAATGGGCCGCCACCCACGAGTTCAGCGCTCGTAGCGACGGTACCCGGTCGCTGGCCGCGCGCAGCCTGGCCGATCGCATCGCCCATTGCGAGACCCAGCAGCAGGCCGCGGCAGCGATTGCGTGGATCGCCACTCGCGGGTGCCGCCATCGGCATCGATGTCGCCATCGCTGCCGTCGGCGCTACGAGCGCCGCGCGTGGCCTCTGAGATCGCCAGTCGCGCACGTAATCGCACTGCGCTTCCGTTTCCGGAACGCTGGGCCAGGATTGCGATCGCGTGCTTTCGCGCCAGAGCTCATTGAGGCGTGCGAGCGCTGCCTCGCCCGCGAGTCCACCGCGTGCGAGCCAGCAACCGGCCACGAGATTGGTGCGGCCGATGCCGGCGCGGCAATGAAGATATATTCGCCTGCCCTCGGCCAGGGCCGAATCCAGCTCGTCCAGGATTTCTTCCATCTGCTCCCGGGATTCTGGCAGGCCATGATCGCGGATGGGCTTGCGAAGGTAGACGACCGCGTCACCTGCGTATGCCCCTGGCAGCAGCTTGTCATAGGCGTCCATCTCGCCCGGCTCGGTCAGGTCGATGAAGCAGTCGATCCTCGCATCGAGCAGGCGCTGCAACCGATCGAGCGTCGCTAACCCGGTGGTCCCCGCCGGGTACTCGCCCGCGAGCAGGCGCTCCGGCACGACCCAGTAGCTGTTGGGCAGCGGCGGCGGCAATGGCGCCACTTCAGGAGCCGGAGCCGGCCAGTGCCCGCTCGAGTCCCGCGAAATTAAACACGCGCGGATCGGCGAGATGCGAGGGCTCGACATTGCACAGCGCCGTGAAGATCGCGTCCACGCGCCCGGGATGGTCGCGGTCCCAGGCCGCGAGCATGCGGCCGATGGCCTCGCGCTGCAGATTCGGCTGCGAGCCGCATAGAGTGCAGGGAATGATCGGAAAGGCGCGCGCCCGCGCATAACGCGCGATCTCGCGCTCGGGCACGTAGCACAGCGGCCGGATCAACACATTGCTGCCGTCATCGGACAGGAGCTTTGGCGGCATGGCCTTCAGGCGCCCGCTATGGAACAGGTTCAGGAACAGCGTCTCGACGATGTCTTCGCGGTGATGCCCCAATGCGATCCGCGTGTAGCCGTTTTCGCGCGCAAACCGGTACAGGGCCCCGCGCCGCAGGCGGCTGCAGAGACCGCATTGCGTGCGGCCTTCCGGTATGACGCGGCGCACGACGCTGTAGGTGTCCTGCTCGATCACGTGGTAGGGAACGCCGAGGCTCTCCAGGTATTCGGGCAGCACGCGCACCGGGAACCCGGGCTGCTTCTGGTCCAGGTTGACTGCACAGAGTTCGAAGCTGACCGGCGCCGCGCGTTGCAGCGACAGCAGCATGTCGAGCAGCGTGTACGAATCCTTGCCGCCGGACAGGCAGACCATGACGCGGTCGCCCTCGCCGATCATGTTGAAATCAGCGATCGCCTTGCCGACCAGGCCGCGCAGACGCGCGGCGAGTCGCCGGAAGTTGGCCGAGGTTTCCTTGGGCAGCGGAATCACGACGACATTCTAGAATTCGGAGACGTACTTGCGCTCGAGATAGCGCAGGAATGGCGCCGCCGACAGGGTCCGACCCGTTGCATGTTCCACGAGTTGCGGCACTCCCATCTTCGCGCCCATTGAATGCACCCTCTCACGCAGCCACGCCAGCAGCCCGCCGAA
>JANOSR010000046.1:0-2851 GCA_031415935.1 Steroidobacteraceae bacterium
ACTGATCATCACGAACACGACCGGCAACGTCAGATAGTTGTTGTGCACCGACCGCTGCTTGGCGCGCGCGCCGAGCCGCGCATCCGGCTCCTCGCCCTTCAGTTTCGCTGCAACGAGCTGTTTCTGTGACGGAATGATCACGCGCCAGACATTCGCGACCATGATCGTGCCGAGCATGACGCCGACCTGCATGTAAGCGCCGCGCCCGCCGTACAGCTGGCTCACGCCAAAGCACAGTGCGAGCACGAGCACAGCACCGAGCAGCGCGAATCGACCGTCCCTCAGACCGAGTCTGCAGAGACCGTCATAGAGGAACCAGCCGGCGGGCAGCAGCAGCAGGCTCGAGACGATCGCCGTGGCCGCATTGATGTCCGCGACAGCCGGATCGACGAGGAGGGCATCGGCGTTCGTGTAGTAGACGATGGCGAGCAGCAGGAAGCCGGTGATCCACGTCCAATAAGCTTCCCACTTGAACCAATGCAAGGGTTCAGGCAACTCGGCCGGCGCGACCTTGTACTTCTGCGAATGATAGAAACCGCCGCCGTGGACTGCCCACAGATCGCCGGCCACCTCCGGGCTCTCGGGATCGCGCGGCGGGACGTTGAGCCGCGCGTCAAGCCAGATGAAATAGAACGACGAGCCGATCCAGGCGATGCCGGTGATGATGTGTGCCCAGCGCAAAGTCAGATTGAGCCAGTCGAGGATGTAAGCGTCGAATGGCATCAGATTCAAGGCGCTTGGCGCAGCGCGGCGCCGGAAGATTGCCGTGTGCGAAGTTCCTCGATCGCGCCAAGCACCCGCTCGGGCGTGGCGGGCGCATCGAGTTGCGGCAGGCCGCCGCCGGCAGAGGCCGCGATGGCGTCCCGGATCGCGTAGAAAACCGACATCGCCAGCATCAGCGGCGGTTCACCGACAGCCTTCGAACGATAGATGCTGTCTTCCCGGTTCCGGCTCCAGGGAACAAGGTCCACGTTGAACGTGTACGGCCAGTCGTAAGCGGTGGGAATCTTGTAGGTGGAGGGCGCGTGCGTCATCAGCCGCCCCTTGTCGTCCCACCAGAGTTCCTCGCTGGTCAGCCAGCCGACACCTTGAACGAAACCGCCCTCCACCTGGCCCATGTCGATGGCCGGATTGAGCGACTCGCCGACGTCGTGAAGGATGTCGACGCGCAGCAGTCTGGATTCGCCGGTCAGGGTATCGATGACGACTTCCGACACCGCCGCCCCATAGCAGAAATAGAAGAACGGCCGGCCGGTCAGCGTTTTCACGTCATAACCGATTTTTGGCGTCGCGTAGAAGCCGGTCGCCGATAGCGGAATGCGTTCATGGTATGCCTGCCCGATTAATTCGTCGAAACCGAGCGTCAACTGGCTGCCGACAGTCACCCGGCCGGCGCTGAATGTCACTTCACCGGCGGGCACGGCATATTTTGCCGCGGCGAATTCGATCAGCCGCTGCTTGATGGCCTGTGCGGCGGCCTGGGCGGCCTTGCCATTCAGATCGCTGCTCGAGGAAGCCGCCGTCGCCGATGTATTCGGCACCTTGCTCGTGTCCGTGGCGCTGCAGCGGATCCGGCCAAGATCCACCTGCAATTCCTGGGCAACGACCTGAGCCACCTTGGTGTGCAGCCCCTGACCCATCTCCGTGCCGCCATGATTCAGCAGAATCGACCCGTCGAGGTAAATGTGAAGCAGCGCGCCAGCCTGGTTGAGGTGTGTGGTGGTGAACGCAATCCCGAACTTCACCGGCGTCAGCGCGATGCCCCGCTTGAGCACTGTGTTCGAGGCATTGAAGGCCGTGATTGCTGCGCGGCGCCCATGATAGTCCGCGCGCATTGCGAGCTCGTCCACGATCTGCTCGATGATGTTGTCCTCGACGACCATACCGTAAGGAGTGACGTTGCGACTTGTCTGGCCGTAGAAGTTGATCCGGCGGACGTCGAGCGGCTCTTTTCCCAGGTACCTCGCGATGTCGTCGATGACGCACTCGATCAGCATCATGCCTTGCGGACCGCCGAACCCGCGGAAGGCAGTATGCGAGGGCTGGTTGGTCTTGCAGCGATGCGACACGATCTCCACGTCGGACAGGTAGTAACAGTTGTCGCCATGGAACATCGCGCGCCCGTTGACGGCTTCCGACAGATCCGCGGAGCGCCCGCAGTTCGACGCCATCGTGAGGCGGATGCCGCGGATCATGCCCTCGTCGTCGAAGCCGACCTCGTAGCTCAGATTGAAAGGATGGCGCTTGCCGGTGATGAGGAAGTCGGCATCGCGATCCAGCCGCAACTTGACGGGTTTGCCGGTTTTCCACGCGCCGAGCGCGGCGATGCAGGCGACCAGCGCAGGCTGCGTTTCCTTGCCGCCAAAACCGCCACCCATGCGCCGGCACTGGACGACGACGTCCGACGCGCGGAGCCCGAGACAGTGCGCGACCAGGCGCTGCACCTCACTCGTGTGCTGGGTCGAGCTATACACCAGCATCGTGCGATCCTCGCCGGGCAGGGCAACGCCGATCTGACCCTCGAGATAGAAATGCTCCTGGCCACCGACAGCAAGAAAGCCGTTCAGCCGGTGCGGGGCCGCGTGGATTTTCGCCGCCGGCTCGCCGCGGGTGAGGGTCCGCGTCGGCATTACGAACGACTGACGCTCGAGCGCCGTTCTTACATCGGCGATCGGCTCGAGAACCTCGTTTTCGGTCGGGGCGAGACGCGGGGCCTTGCGCGCCGCTTCCACCGACGTTGCAACGACTGCGAATAGCGACTGGCCCGCGTACTCGGCGATTTCCTCGGCGAAAATCGGATCGTCGTGCAGCACGGGACCATGATTGTTCTCGCCGGGAATGTCGGCCGCGG
>JANOSR010000047.1:0-2957 GCA_031415935.1 Steroidobacteraceae bacterium
ACTGCGCGAGCGATGGAGACAGATCATCTCGGAGGGCGCGAAAGGCGCAAATTTCTTCCTCGCCACGTTAGATGAAGGCGTACGCGCGCCGGACCTTCAGGAGATGAATGAGAACCGAATCAAGCTGGTGGTGCCAGAGAGCATCCGGCTCGAAAACTACGCGGGATCTCCCAATGTGATTTCGTTCGAGTCCTTCATTGTTGATCACGCGGAAGCGGCCATGGCTCGTTGGCGCCGTAATGGTGTAATTGAGCAGGAATCGTTTTGAAACGAGAGCGTTGGTCACGTCTTGTGGCGGCACTCGTGACGCGCTCTTGCCCACCGCAAGCCAAGGGTATCGCGGTCACTCCACACACCGCGATCACCGGCTGGACCGGCGAGGGGCTCGATTATGGGCTGGCGGTCGATGGGTTGTTGCAGCGCGCGCAGCGTGCAAGAAACGTTGCCGCGGGAACGTTGCAGAGCGGCTAAGTCTTCCGCACGGTGACCTTTACGCGCCGCGGTCCGCCGACCTCGAACAGAAGCTCCAGGTCAAAGACCTGCCCTTCGACCAGCGGCTTCTTGAGACCCATCAGCATCACGTGCAGGCCGCCCGGTGCGAACTCGACTTTCTCGCCCGGCGCGACGTGCAGCACCGCGACCTCGCGCATGCGTGCGATGCCTTCCTCGATGACTGTCCGGTGCACTCCGGCGCTCGCGGCCACCGCTGTCTTCAGCTTGAGCAGGCGATCCGACTTCGTGCTGCCATTTTCAATGTGCAGATAAATGGCGCCCATGCCGGCGCCGGGCGGCGTCGCACGCGACCAGGCGGATGTAACCGTCAGTTCGCCGGCAAACGCGCCGCGGGCCGCGAGCAGCAGGGCCAGAGGCAGTGCAAGCAACGCCAGGCGCCGCGCGTTCATGCCGCGCTCTTTGCGCGTGCCAGCACGCGCTTCAGATAGCGGCCCGTGAATGATGCGCCGGCGCGCGCGAGTTGCTCGGGCGTGCCTTCGGCGACGATCCGGCCACCGCCATCACCGCCCTCGGGGCCGAGGTCGATGACCCAGTCGGCGGTCTTGATGACATCCAGATTGTGCTCGATGACGATCACGGTGTTGCCCTCGTCGCGCAGCCGGTGCAGCACTGCGAGCAGGTGTTTCACATCCTCGAAGTGCAGTCCGGTGGTCGGTTCGTCGAGAATATAGAGCGTCCGGCCAGTTGAGCGCTTGGAAAGTTCCTTGGCGAGCTTGACGCGCTGCGCCTCGCCACCGGAGAGCGTGGTCGCGTTCTGCCCGAGCCGGACGTACGAGAGACCGACGTCGAGCAGCGTCTGCAGCTTGCTGGCGATGGTGGGCACGGCCTGGAAGAAAGGCCAGGCGTCCTCGACGGTCATCTCGAGGACCTCCTGGATGTTCTTGCCCTTGTAGCGCACGTCGAGGGTCTCGCGGTTGTAGCGGCGGCCCTTGCAGACGTCACATGACACATAGATGTCCGGCAGGAAATGCATCTCGACCTTGATGACCCCGTCGCCCTGGCAGGCCTCGCAGCGGCCGCCCTTGACGTTGAAGCTGAAACGGCCGGGCTGATAACCGCGCGAGCGGGATTCGGCTGTGCCTGCGAACAGTTCGCGAATTGGCGTGAATAGCCCGGTGTAGGTGGCCGGGTTTGAGCGCGGCGTGCGTCCGATCGGGCTCTGGTCGATGTCGATGATGCGGTCGATTTCGCCGATGCCGTCCACGCCCGCGCAGGGCGCCGGCTGTTCCGAGGAGAGATCCAGCTCGCGGGCCGTGTGCCGGTACAGCGTGTCGTTGACGAGTGTCGATTTGCCGGAGCCCGACACGCCCGTCACGCAGGTCATCAGCCCGATCGGGAATGCCGCGTCGATGGACTTCAGATTGTTGCCGGTCGCCTCGCGCACGCGAAGTGCGCGTTTCGGATTGCGCGGTCTGCGGGTCGCGGGAATTTCGATGCGCAGCCGCCCGGAAAGGTATTGGCCGGTCAACGAGGTCGGGCTTGCCTCGATATCGGCGGGCGTGCCCTCGGCGACGACGCGCCCGCCGTGCACGCCGGCGCCCAGGCCGAGGTCCACCACATGATCGGCCTGCCGGATCGCTTCCTCATCGTGCTCGACCACAATGACGGTATTGCCGAGGTCGCGCAGCCGATGCAGCGTATCGAGCAGGCGCTGGTTGTCGCGCTGGTGCAGCCCGATCGACGGCTCGTCCAGGATGTACATGACGCCGACCAGACCGGAGCCGATCTGGCTCGCCAGCCGGATGCGCTGTGACTCGCCGCCCGACAGCGTCTCCGCGCTGCGATCGAGTGTCAGGTAGTCGAGCCCGACGTCAACCAGAAATCCGAGCCGGTCGGCGATCTCCTTGACCACCTTCGCGGCGATGTCCGCGCGCCAGCCTTCGAGACGCAGCTCTGCGAAAAACTCGAGTGCGCGGCGCACCGGCAGGGCGGCGATCGCGGGCAATGCCACACCGCCGACGAATACATGCCGCGCCGGTCGCGCAAGGCGCGCGCCCTCGCAGTCGGGGCATTGGCGCGTGCCAAGGTAGCGGGCGATTTCCTCGCGCACCGTGATCGACTCGGTTTCGCGGTAGCGGCGGTCGAGATTCGGCAGGATGCCTTCGAACTTGTGCTGGCGCTTGATGGTGCGGCCGCGGGAATCGAAATAGCGGAACTCGATTTCCTCGCCGCCGCTGCCCTGCATCAGCACATCCTGCACACGCATCGGCAGCCCGCTGTAGGGCGCCTCCGGGTCGAAGCGGTAGTGGTCGGCGAGTGCCTGGACCATTTGGTAGTAATAGGCATTGCGGCGGTCCCAGCCGCGCACCGCGCCGCCGGCCAGCGACAGTTGCGGATGCGTCACGACCCGCTCGGGGTCGAAGAACTGTTTCACGCCGAGGCCGTCGCAACCGGGGCAGGCGCCGGCCGGGTTGTTGAACGAGAACAGGCGTGGCTCCAGTTCC
>JANOSR010000048.1:0-2475 GCA_031415935.1 Steroidobacteraceae bacterium
CGATTCAACAACCAGGAGAGATGCGTCCCCGGTGCGCTCGAACGAAGAGAGTCGGCGGTGCCAGCTCATCGAAGTAACCATCGATAGTCTCGCAGAACGGGGTTATCTCGGCACGACCCTCGTGCAGATTGCCGGCAGAGCAGGCGTGACGCCGGGCCTGGTCGCGCATTATTTCGCCGACAAGGACGGCCTGCTCGCAGCCGCGTTTCGCACGCTGGTGCGTCGAGTCGGCAAACAAGTCCGCATGCGCCTGGCGGGGGCGGGCACGCCGCGCGACCGGATCCACGCGCTCATCGACGCGCATCTGGCTCCCGAGGAGTTCGATCAGCGTAGTGGCAGAGCGTGGCTTGCCTTCTGGAGTCAGGTGCCGCAGGTCGAAAGCCTCAAGCGCGTACAAACCGTGTACCAGCGCCGCCTGTTGTCCAATCTTCTGAGCTCTCTCAAACGGCTCGTGCCGGCGCAGGAAGTGCGCGGTCTTGCCGCGATCATCGCCGCAATGATCGACGGCGTGTGGTTACGGGCAGCGTTATCGGATTGGCGCGAAGCGGACAGCCTCAGCGCACGCGCACTGGTGAGTGCGTTTGTGGATCGTCAACTGAAGAGCACGACGCCTGCCGACGATCTGATCGCGCCGCGGCCTTCACGGGCCAAGCTTCGTGTTGCACCGGTCGCGGGCGAGCGTCTGGCGTCTCTGAATCCTGCGACCGGGGAGCTGCTCGGCTACGTCCCCGTGGCTGGCGCCGCGGAAGTCGACGCAGCCGTGCAGGCCGCGCGCGCAGCACAACCTCGATGGGCGGCGATGAGCGGGGCCGAGCGAGCGCGCATCCTGCGCCGCGCCGCCGAGATCTTGCGCCGACGCAACGATGAATTGGCGGCGCTCGAAACCCGCGATACCGGCAAGCCGATCCAGGAAACACGTGTCGTCGATATCGTCTCGGGCGCCGAATGCCTTGAATATTTTGCGGCTCTCGCGCAGAGCGCCGCCGGCGAACACATCGACCTCGGTCCGCAGGCATTCGGCTATACGCGCCGCGAACCCCTGGGAGTAGTCGCGGGCATCGGTGCGTGGAATTATCCCCTGCAGATCGCCTGCTGGAAGGCGGCTCCCGCGCTCGCCTTTGGCAACGCGATGATATTCAAGCCGGCCGAACTCACGCCACTCAGTGCGGTCCAGTTGCAGCTAGTATTTTCTGAAGCCGGACTGCCGGCGGGCATCTTCCAGGTAGTGCAGGGCTACGCCGAAACCGGACGATTGCTGACGCGCCACCCCGAAATACGCAAGGTCTCGCTCACCGGCGAAGTGGGAACCGGCAAGGCGGTGATGCGCGATGCATCGACATCGCTCAAGGCCGTGACCCTGGAACTCGGCGGCAAATCGCCGCTGATCATTTTCGCGGATGCCAGGCTCGATCAGGCCGTTTCGGGCGCGCTGCTCGCCAATTTCTATTCCGCCGGCGAGGTCTGCTCCAACGCGACACGTGTGTTCGTGCACCGCTCGATCAAGGTGGAATTCCTGCGTCGCCTGGTCGCGCGTGTCAGCGTCATGCGCATCGGCGATCCGATGGATCCCGCGACCCAGGTGGGTTCGCTCATTTCCGAACAGCATATGCAGAAGGTGCTCGCCTACATCGCTCGCGGGCGCGCGGAAGGCGCGCGCGTATTGGTCGGTGGCGCACGTCAAGTGAGCGGCGAGCTTCGCAAGGGATTCTTCGTCGCGCCCACGGTATTCGACGAATGTCAGGACCAGATGAGTATCGTGCGCGAGGAAATATTTGGCCCGGTGATGTCGGTGCTTGAATTTGACGATGAACAGGAAGTCATCGAGCGCGCAAATGCCACCGAGTTCGGCCTGGCGGCCGGGGTTTTCACCAATGACCTGACCCGGGCGCATCGCGTGATAGCCGGACTGCAGGCGGGGACTTGCTGGATCAATCACTACAACGTGACTCCGATCGAGCTGCCCTTCGGCGGCGTCAAGATGTCGGGACTCGGACGGGAAAACGGTCGTGCCGCGATGGAGCATTACACGCAGTTGAAGAGCGTCTACGTCGCGAAAGGGGACGTCGATGCGCCCTATTGAGGAATCGCAGCGATGACCGACGAGATCTTCGATTTCGTGATCGTGGGCGCCGGTTCCGCCGGATGCGTACTGGCCGACCGGCTCACCGAGGATGGCAAGCACAGTGTCCTCCTGCTCGAGTACGGCGGCTCGGACCGCTCGATATTCGTGCAGATGCCTTCCGCGCTCGCGATTCCGATGGGCATGAAAAGGTTCAACTGGTTCTATTACACGGAGCCCGAGCCACACCTCGGTGGGCGCCGAATTCACACGCCGCGCGGCAAGGGTCTGGGCGGTTCTTCCTCGATCAATGGCCTCGTGTACGCGCGCGGTAACCCGCACGATTTTGATCGTTGGGAGGAAGAAGGCGCCACCGGCTGGGGTTATGCCGCCGTGCTGCCGTACTTTCGGCGCGC
>JANOSR010000049.1:0-2063 GCA_031415935.1 Steroidobacteraceae bacterium
TTCGCCGAGCAGTTCTTCGAGAAGCCGCGCGGGATGCGCTTCCGGCCTTCCTATTTCCCGTTCACCGAGCCCTCGGCGGAGGTGGACATCCAGTGCGTGTTCTGCGATGGCGTGGGCTGTCGGCTTTGCAAGCAGACCGGCTGGCTCGAAATCCTGGGCTGCGGCATGGTGCATCCGAATGTGTTGAGCGCCTGCGGCGCCGATCCCGAGCGCTGGCAGGGCTACGCCTTCGGCATGGGCATCGAGCGGCTCGCGATGCTGCGCTACTCGGTCAATGACCTGCGCCTCTTCTTCGAGAACGACCTGCGCTTCCTGGCGCAGTTCAACCGGGGCTGAACATGCGCGTCAGTCTCGAATGGCTCAACGAATGGGTGGAGACCGGCTGGGATGCGGCGATGCTCAGCAAGCGCCTGACCATGGGCGGCATCGAAGTCGAGTCCATCGAGCCGGCTGCTGCTGAATTCACGGGTGTCGTGGTTGGCGAAGTGCTGTGCATGGAGCGCCATCCGGGTGCGGACAAACTCACCGTCTGCCAGGTTGCGGGCGGTGGCGGCGAGCCACTGCAGATTGTCTGCGGCGCGCCCAACGTACGCGCCGGGATGAAGGCGCCGCTTGCGCTCGAAGGTGCAACACTACCTGGTGGCCTCGTCATCCGGCGCGCCAAGCTGCGCGGGGTCGAGTCCGCCGGCATGCTGTGCTCGGGCCGTGAACTCGGCCTGTCCGAGGATCAGGACGGCATCCTCGAATTACCGGCCCAGCTCACAACGGGCGCAGCATTTCGCGAGGCGCTGAAGCTCGACGATTCCATCCTGACCCTCAATGTGATGCCGAATCGAGGCGATGTGCTGTCCATGATCGGTGTCGCGCGGGAAGTTGCGGCGATTGCGGATCGCAAGCTCACGCCGCCCTACATCGAGCCGGTCGCCGCGGCGAATCGCGCGCGCTTCGAAGTGCGTCTCGAAGCGCCCGCAGGCTGCCCGCGCTTCGCAGGGCGCATCATCAAGGGCGTCGATCCCAAGGCGTGCACGCCATTGCGGATGAGCGAGCGGCTGCGTCGCGCCGGGCTGCGCCCCATCAGCCCGATCGTGGATGTCACGAACTACGTGATGCTGGAACTCGGCCAGCCTATGCACGCTTACGATCTGCGGCGGCTCAGCTCCCACATCGAAGTGCGCCTGGCACGGAAGGGCGAGCGCCTGACTTTGCTGGACGGCCGCGAGCTCGCGATCGATACGGACACGCTCGTCATCGCGGACGCCGCGGGCCCGGTCGGCCTCGCCGGCGTCATGGGCGGCGAGAAGAGCGGCATTGCCCCCGATACCAGCGACGTATTTCTCGAGGTCGCATTCTTCGCGCCGGACGCTGTTGTCGGCCGCGCACGGCGGTACGGCTTAGTGACCGATGCCTCGCAGCGCTTCGAGCGCGGCGTGGATCCGCGCCAGCAGGAGCGGGCGCTGGAGCGCGCGACGCGGCACCTGATGGACATCGCCGGCGGTCAGCCAGGCCCGGCAGTGCTGACGCAAGTCGAAGCGCAACAGCCGAAACGCCCAAGCGTCACTTTGCGGCCGGAGCGCGTGGCGAGCCTGCTCGGCGTGCAGATCCCACGCTCGGACATCGAAGGCATCCTGCGGCGCCTCGGCATGCAGGTGGCAGGGGCCGGCGACGTGCTCGGCGTCATTCCGCCGAGTCACCGTTTCGACATCGCGATCGAACAGGATCTGATCGAGGAGATCGGACGCATCTACGGCTACGACGAGATCCCGCGCCAGGATGCGAAGCTGCCGCAGCGTCCGCAGCCCGCGACCGAGCAGTTTGTGTCGCGCGAGCGCTTGATGTTGCTGCTGGCGGATCGCGGCTACCAGGAAGCCATCACCTACAGCTTCGTGGATGCGCGCACCCAGCGGCTGCTGTTCCCGGGCAGGGAGACGCTCGCGCTGGCCAATCCGATTTCAGCGGAGCTCGGCGAGATGCGCGTATCGCTCTGGCCCGGCCTGATCGAGGTGCTGCGTAGCAACCTGCGCAGGCAGCAGGAGCGGGTGCGGCTGTTCGAGGTTGGCACGCGC
>JANOSR010000050.1:0-3296 GCA_031415935.1 Steroidobacteraceae bacterium
CGCGTGCAGCGCCGTGGCAGGCTTCGCAACCGACACCATCATCGAGCTGGAAGCGTGGTCCGCGCGATGCCGGCTTCACGTTTTCCGCATGACAGGAGAGGCACAGCGGTTCGCGCTCGGCTGCGCCGATCCCGAGACGCCTGGCCATGACCGCTGACTTTTCGCTTCGCAAGGTCCGGTAGGCCTCCGAATGCGGATCGAAGTGCGACCAGGTGACGTACTCGTTCTGCAGCACGGCCGTGGCCTGCAACGGCTTTGCCGAGCCATGGCAGACACTGGAGGCACAGGATGCGACACCCAGGTGATCCGCCGGCGCCTCTGCCGCCGCCGGCCCGGTCGCAATAGTCAGTGCGACTGCCAGGAGCCAGGCGTGAGTGTGCGATTTCTCAGTCCTGCACATGCCAGGGCTCGCCATTCTCGTCGAGATATAGGCGGCGCATTTCCGCGCCGTTGAAAGGCCGCGCGCCGCGCCGGCCGAATACGGCGACCTGTCCGCCGCTCTCGTCCACGGCCCGGTCGCGCTCCAGCGGCCGCGACAGGCCAAGCGCGGGATGCCGCGTCGCGTAGCGCGCGATGAGCTGCGGGCGCGGCTCGGGGCTGAAGCCGTAGAAATTCGGCTGCGTGTCGGGTGCGGTCAGCTGCAGCACCTTGAGTCCACCGACGCCGTCTGCGACATACGCAAACAATGACGCATTCGTGGATGCCACGACCACGTCGCGCGCATCCACGATCTCACCGCCGGCGTCGTAGTGTTGCAGCAGCCTCGGGCGCTCGGGCCGCTCGATGTCCACGATCGCCAGACCCTGCGGCCCGTTCGCAACATAGGCATAGGTCCGCGCGAGGAAGAGCCCCCGTGCTGCGGCGAGCTGCAGGGCGGATTCCGGCAGTAGCCGCGCTTTCTCCGGATGTGTCACGTCGATGACCTTGAGACCATCGGCGTCGGTCACGAAGAGATAGCGGAATTGCAGCGCGGACGCGCGGCCATCATTCAGGGGCAGGCTGGCTACCACAACTGGCTGCAGTGGACTCGTCAGGTCCACGACGACCAGCCCGCTGTCCGCAATCACGTAAGCATAGTTGCCGCCGATCGTCACATGGCGTGCGCCGGCGAGGATTCCTCCGGGATTCCAGGTCAATGCGCGCCGCAACCGGTTGTTACGAAAATCCCCGTCAGCAAGCGTGTTGACGTCAACGAGGATCAATCCTTCCTCCGCGTCGGTCACGAGTGCGTAGTTGTAAATCGGCGCGAATTCCTGTTCCAGGTTCTCAACGCGCATCAACTGCCCGGTGTTGCGTGCCGGATGCACGGGTTGGGTCGTCGGTAATGCCAGGCAGGTCGCATTCTTCGACCGGACCCGCGTGTCCTGGCCGAGCGGAGAGAACGGCGCCGTGATCAGCCGCTGGCTCAGGCCCTTGTTTGCGATGCTGGCCGCGTCGTACACGACGAGACCGCGCACGCCCTCAGCGACGTAGAGATACTCGCCGCGCAACTGCAGGCAGCGCGCGGCATCGGAGCGATGTGAATGCGCGGTCGGCAGAACCAGTCCGCGATCGCGATGCTGCGCACTCCAGTCAGGATAGGCGTAGCGATGCAGGTAGCTGCCGATCACCGCCTGCGGCTCGTCCCATTCGGTGACCTGCACGGCGACGACCTCGGCCGTCGTTCCGACCCAGGCATTAAAACCCAGCAGGTTCATGAACTGCGTGCCGTAACCCAGTGTCTGCGCGAGAACGGCATTGTTGTCGCCGCTTGTTGCCAGGTGGCAATCGGAGCAGACCCGGGTCTCGGTCTTGCGCTCCGTGTGCGGGTAGTGCGGATTCATAGCCTGTGAACTGAAGCCGGACGCAGAAATCGGCGGCTGCTGCAGATAGATGCGCTCGCGATTCGAGTTCGTCGATGACAGCACCAGCGCGGAAGAGGAGCGCACCGGTGCGATCTTGCCTCCTTCGGTCGGGCCGCGCAGCCCGAGCATGAAGAAATCGTCGCGTGCGACCTGCGGGTTGTAGCTCGCCCAGTTGCGAGCGACGCCGCCTTCATAGCGGTGTGATTCTGTTTTCCAGTTGGCCTCGATCGGCAGGTGACAGCCGCCGCAGGCGGTCGTCCATGAGGTGTGGCAGGAATAGCATTCCATCTTCTCGTCGGCATGCGCCAGGTCGCTCGCGGGAATGTCCGGTCCCCAGGCCTGACCGCGCGGGTCGCGCGACATCAGCTTCGCGCGCGCGGCCTTCGCGCTGTACTGCGGATGACCGGGCGTCACGCTGTCCTTCACCAGCGACACTTCCCACTCGCGCTTCGGGTCGAGCACCGAGCGCTGGTACAGCTTGCCGTCCAGCCATTCAAAGCGCCGCCGACCGTCGGGGTTGCGCAGCACCGACAGGTCGCCGCCATTCGGGCCGGCCGCGGGACCCGAGCTGCGCAGTGTCGGATAGGCGGTCGCCGTGCCGTGGCAATCCTTGCAGTCTATTTCCACGGCCTGCGCGACCTCGCCATAGAGATGACCGTTGCCGTGCGCGTCCTGGGCGAAGTGGCAGTCCACGCAGTTCATGCCGGCGTCCACGTGTATCGACGACAGGTGCACGGCCTTCTGGAATTTCGCCGGATCGTCGTCCGGCACGATGCGTCCTTCCGCGTCCAGCAGATTGCCTTTGCGGTCGCGCTTGAACACGGCGCGGAAATTCCAGCCATGGCCATGATAGTCGGCGAATTGTGTGTCCTTCAGTGTCGGGTTCAGTTCCGACACGCGGGCCAGGAATTTCGGGTCGGCCCACAGGCCGCGTACCACGGCGCCCTCGGGATTGCGGTCGTGTGCCGCACGCATTTCCGTGTCGCTGGGGCGGCGCTGATCCTGCGGCCACATCGCGGGGGCGTCGGATTCGTAATCCCACATCGTGTAGCCGAGGAAAGTATTCATGAACATGTTGGGCTGGTGCATATGGCAGACCATGCACTGGCTCGTCGGTATCGCGCGCGAGAACGCATGCGCGAGCGGGTGCCCGGGCTGGTCGCGTGGAATGGTCGGATCCAGAGTCTGCGTCGTACCGCCGTGCCCGAATTGCGCGTAGGGCCCGGAATGCCGCGGGTCGCGGTCATTGGCATAGACCACGTGACAGGCGCTGCAACCTGAGGAGCGGTAATCGCCCGGCTGGTCGTTGGTGCCGAGGAACCAGGCCAACGGGTCGTTGAGGCGCGTCTTGTGGATATTGAGCACAGGCACCGCGATGCGCGCGCCGGTGCCCGGTCCGCGATTCGACTGGCGGATGTCCGGCCTGCCTGGCTCCTCGAGCCGCTGGATCTG
>JANOSR010000051.1:0-9458 GCA_031415935.1 Steroidobacteraceae bacterium
AGCCTTGGGACCGGTCTCAGGACTCCACATGAATGTCGGCGATGGCAAGGTCGTCTTGATTCATTACACGCTGCGCGACGCGCAGGGAGCGATGCTCGGTTCCTCCGATGGTGGTGACCCGATCGCGTACCTGCACGGCAATGGCGGCATCGTTCCGGGTCTCGAAGAAGTATTGACCGGCAAGACTGCTGGCGACCGCATCGACGTTGTTGTTGTCCCAGAAAAGGGCTACGGGCTGCGTGACGAGCGCCTGGTCCAGATGATTCCCCGTGACCGCTTCCCCGACTCCGGTGCCCTCGCAGCGGGCCAGCAGTTTCATGCCGATGGGCCGCATGGTGGACGGCTCCTGACCCTGACGCGGGTCGAGAAAGATCTCGTCACCGTCGATGCGAATCATCCGCTGGCCGGGAAATCGCTGCATTTCAGCGTCGAGGTCACGGAAGTGCGCAAAGCGACGCGCGAGGAAGTCACGCATGGCCACGTACATGGGCCGGGCGGACACAAGCACTGACCGCTGGCCGAATCGTGATGTAGCGCGCCCTTGCGCGCTGCTTGCGAACCCATCGTGAAGCACCGCCAGAATCTGCAGTTCCCGACCAAGGAAACCGCGCTGCGCGAGGACGTGCACGCGCTGGGCTCGCTGGTCGGCGAGGTGCTGCGCGATCAGGGCGGTGAAGCCCTGCTGAAGCTCGTCGAGGATGACCGCGTCGCGGCGATCCGCCGCCGCGAAGGCGAACCGGCCGGCGCAGTCGAGCTGATCGCGCGCGCCTCGGACCGGCCCGCGCAACAGGCCAGCGACCTGATCCGCGCATTCAGCAAGTGGTTCGAGGTCGTCAATCTCGCAGAACGCGTGCACCGCGTGCGCCGCCGCCGTGAATACATGAATCGCAGCGACCGGCCGCAGCCGGGCGGGATCGGCGACTGCATGTACCGGCTCAAGGCGACTGGTCTCGATGGCGGGCAGGTGCTGGGGCTGCTGCGCGAAGTGACGATCTACCCGGTGTTCACGGCGCATCCCACCGAAACGACGCGCCGCACGATGCTTCGCAAGCAGCAGCAGATCGCGGACCTGATGATCGAACGGCTCGATCCGACCCTGACGCCGGCCGAGCGCCGCTCGGTCTGGGAGCGGATCCGCATGGAGTTGACCTCCGGCTGGCAGACTGAGGTGCATCCACGCGAGCGGCTGACGGTCGCCGACGAGCGTGAGCACGTGCTGTTCTACCTAGCCGAGGTGATCTATCGCGTCGTTCCGGCGCTCTATGAGGAACTCGCATTCTGGCTCGAGACCGTATTTGGCTTGCCCCCGGACACCGAGCGCGTGCCGCTCCTGCTGCGCTTCGGAACCTGGGTCGGCGGCGATATGGACGGCAACTCGGAGGTCCACGCAAAGACGATCCGCGAAACGCTGCACCGCCAGCAGCAACGCATCATCTCGGCCTACTACGAAGAATGCCGCGCGTTGTCCGGCAAGCTCTCGCAAAGCGCAAGCCGGGTCGGCGTCAGCCGCGAACTGGAACAACGCATCGCGGAGTACGACATCCTGTTGCCGACCGCACGCCAGGCGACCCCGTCGCGGCATGACCGCATGCCTTACCGCGTGTTCCTGTCGCAGGTCGCGGAGCGGCTGCGGACGACCTATGACGGCCGCCCGAATCACTACGAGTCCGCGGAGCACTTCATCCGCGACATCGAGATCGTCGCGGCGAGCCTGCGCGCAAATCATGGACGGCATGCCGGCCAGTTCCCGGTCGAGCGCCTGCTGTGCCGCGCGCGCACATTCGGATTTCACCTGGCGACGCTGGACGTGCGTCAGCATGCTTCGGTGCATCGCGAGGTGGTTCGTCAGGGACTCGCCCTCGCAGACTGGAAGAGACGCAAGGTGGATGCGCGCCGCGCGGTGCTGCGCGAGGCTCTGGCGCGCGACCGCGGCCCGCTCGGGGCCTTTGATGCGGTCGGACGGCGCACGCTGGCCGTGTTCGAGGCGCTGATCCAGGGCCGTTACAAATATGGGGATCGCGCGACCGGCGACTATGTGGTCAGCGGAACCGAGGGGCCGGACGACGTCCTGTCGGTGCTGCTGCTGGCGCGCTGGGCCGACATCACGGATCGCAGTGTCGGCGAGGTCCCGCTCGACATAGCGCCTGTCGTCGAGACGGCAGCCGCTCTCGAAGGGGCTGGTGAAATCCTGCGCGGGCTGCTGACCGAGGATACGTACAGGCGTCATCTTGCCGCCCGCGGCAACCGGCAGACGGTGCTGGTCGGCTACTCCGAGAGCAACAAGGAATGCGGCATCGCGGCGTCGAGGCACCTCGTGTACTGCGCGCAGGCCGAATTGATGAAGGCGGCCGCGGAGGGTGGCATCGAGCTCGCGCTGTTCCATGGGCGCGGCGGCACCGCAAGCCGCGGTGGCGGGCCGCTTGACCGGCTGGTCGCGAGCACACCTGCCGGCGCGACTCACGGCCGGCTGCGCGCCACGGAGCAGGGCGAGGGCATCAGCAACAGCTATGGCCTGCGGCGGATTGCACTACGAACTTTCGAGAAGGCCGTATTCGCCGTCATGCTGGATCGCACCGCCCCGGACAATGTGACTGCGCTCGCGGAGCAACAGTTGCCGCTGATGCGCCGCATCGCCGATGCCAGTCGCGCGCGCTACCGTGCGCTCGTCTACGACGACCCGGAGTTCCAGCGCTATTTCCGCGATGTCACTCCGATCGACGTGATCGAGCGGATGCAGATCGGTGGGCGCGTCGCGCATCGCGACGGCAGCGGCATCGAGGCGCTGCGCGCGGTTCCCTGGGTCTACGCCTGGACCCAGAGTCGCCATTCGCTGCCCGGCTGGTTCGGCGTGGGAACCGGTCTCGACACCGCCGCTCGCGAGTTGGGAGCCGAACGGCTCGCGAAAGCCTGGTCCTGCTGGCCCTTTTTCGGGAATCTACTCGACGACGTCGAGATGGAGCTGGTGCGCGCCGATCTTGAGATCGCCGCGCATTACGATGCACTGGCGAGCGGCCCGGCTGCCGGAATCGTCGAGGCAATCCGGCGCGAGCATGCGCTCGCGAAGCGCTGGATCACCTGGGTCAAGGGCGAAGTCGATCTGCTCGACAGCCGGCCCCAGATGCAGCGATCCGTGCTGCTGCGCGCGCCATATCTGGATCCAATGCACCTGATGCAGGTCGACCTGTTGCGCCGCTGGCGGGCAGGCGGGCGCGCGGACCGCGAACTCTTCGACGCGTTGCTCGCCAGTGTCACCGGTATTGCGCTCGGGCTGCAGGCGACGGGGTAATCCGCCAGGAAATGGTGTCGGGAACCTTTACGAAGCTTCGGGATTCCAGCCCCAGGGGCCTTGCAGCTCCCGATTCATGGCAAACAGACCCCATAAATTCAATTAGTTATGCCATTCGGCATGACTCATGCATTGATCAGTACGGGGGCACGATTCGGGCAATTCGCCGCAATTCGCGCCACCGCCGAACTAGAAACTGCTGGGGGATGTAGGGGGCGAAGCCCCGGTGCAAGCCGGGGCTTCGCATTTCATGCTGTCCAGCCGCTGCGGTTATCCTTGCGGATCACGGCGCCTGCGGAGGGAGCATGGGAGAGTTGCTGGCATTGACGACGCCGGGACGCAACGTCTGCGTTTACTGCGCATCGAGCCAGGCCTGCGATGCGCTATATCACGAAGTGGCGCATCGCCTGGGCGGCCTGCTCGCGAAGGCGGGATGGACGGTCGTTTACGGGGGAGGCCGCTCGGGCTCCATGGGGGCGCTGGCCGAGGGCGCGCTCGCGGCGGGCGGACGGGTGGTCGGCATCATTCCGAGATTCATGCAGGACCTGGAATTGGGTCACGATGAATTGTCCGAACTGCACGTCGTCGAGGACATGCGCACGCGCAAGCACGAGATGCTGACCCGCGCTTCCGCGGTGATCGCGCTCGCGGGCGGCACCGGGACGCTGGAGGAATTGCTGGAGGCGATAACCCTGAAGCGCCTGGGCCTGTTCCTCGGACCGATCGTGCTCGTCAATACACGCGGCTACTACGATCCACTGTTGTCGCAGCTTGCAACCGCGATCGACGGCCGCTTCATGGACGTCCGCCACGGCGCACTGTGGTCCGTCGTGACGGAGCCGCAGGCCGTGCTGCACGCGATCGAAACGGCGCCGGAATGGAGTGCGGCCAACCGCGCCTTCGCTGTTACCCGCTGATTCGGATAAAATTCTCGCATGAGCAACGAACGACCGGGCGATCCCGGGATGGATTCCGCGGCCCTGTACCGCGAAGACATCTTCACCGACCAGCGAGTCGGCACGATCCGGCGCATGACACCGGTGAAATCCGACGGCGGCGACGACGCATCGCGGCCGGTCCTGTTCATCGGCCAGGCGACGGTCATGACACCGATGGGATCGCTACCGCTGTCGTTCGAGCTGGATGCAGCGAGCCTGGCCGAGGCCGTGTCCCGGTTCGGACCGGCCGCACAGCAGGCGATCGAGGAGGCGGCGCGCGAATTGCAGGAGATGCGCCGTCAGTCAGCTTCGTCGATCGTGATCCCCGACGCGGGTGCGGCCGCCATCAAGGGCATCGGCGGCAAGGGCGGCGGCAGCATCCAGATGCCCTGAGCGGCCGCCGCGCGCCGATTCATCTGCGCTTCTTCGCATCGCGCCGGCGCCTGCCACCGGCCCCCGCCATGTCTTTCAGCACGACGAGCACCGCTGCGCGGCGCTTCGGATCCAGCTTTCGCCACAGGCGCAGCATCAGCTGCGTCTCCGCGTCGAAGCCGGTCAGCGGTTGCAGAGCATCGTCGGCAAAAGTCCGCAGCGACTCGTGATCGACGCCGATCTTGCGCGCCAGGCGGCGGACATCGGCCGGACGTGTCGGCACCGAGCCGACGAGCCTGGCGACCGTGGCTGGTGTCGTTCCAAGCAGTTCTGCCAGTTGTGACGTCGATTGGCCGCTCGCAACGGCATTGCGCAGCCAGCCCGGAAATTGCAGCAGCGTGGTGGGGTCGATCATCACGGCGCGAGATATTGCGCGAGCCACGCCTGTACTTCCTGGAAGAAGTAGCGATGGTTCTCGCCCTTCAGGATCCAGTGATTCTCGTCCGGGAACAGCACGAGCCGGCTCGGGACCTGCTGGCGCTGCAGCACGGTCCAGAATTCCAGCCCATTGTTGAATGGCACCCGGAAATCCTTCTCGCCGAAAGTCACGAGGATCGGGGTCTTCAGCCGGGCCGATTTCCAGAACGGACTCTGTTCGCGCCAGACTGCGCGGTCCTCCCAGGGCGGGCCGCCGAGATTTCGTTCGCGAAAGTAGGCGGTATCGCTCGTGGTCCACTGTGTTTTGAGGTCGTATAAACCTGCATGACTCACGAGCGCGCGGTAACGCGTCGTCGTGACGGCCAGCCAGTTGGTCAGATGCCCGCCGTAGCTCGCGCCACCCGCAGCCTGGCGCTTCGCATCGATGAAGGAAAAGCGGCGTAACGCCTCATCTGCAGCCTGGTTGATTTCGTCCGCCGGTCCCGCGAGCGGATCGCCCTGGATGGCCTGCGCGAAGCCTTCACCGAAACCCGTCGATCCGGAGTAATTGGTCATCAATATGACGTAGCCCGGCTGGGCGAGCAGGTGATAGTTCCAGCGGATGAAGAACTGATCCTTGATCATCACGTGCGGCCCGCCGTGGATCAGCACGAATAGCGGATACTTACGCGCGGGATCGAAATTGGGAGGCAATGCGACCAGGTTGTGGATGCGCCTGCCGCGCCTGGACGTGAACCAGAATTCCTGCACCGGCTGCCAGTCGATTGCGGCTGCCCGCTCGACATTGAATGACGTGAGGGCGTGGCGCGCACCCGTCGCCGCATCGATGCGAGCAGTCTCTGGCGGGCTGACGGCGCTCTCCCAGTTCGCGACCACGACCGGATCCGCCTCACTGCCGGCGACCTGCAGTCCAGTGATCGACCCCGCCTCGAGCCGGCCCAGTTCGCGGACTTCGCCGCCGCTTGCCGGCACCGTGTAGAGACGATCGTGGCCCGCGTCTTCCGCCAGCAGATAAATGCGCTCGCCGTCGGGCGCGACGCTGAAGCTGCCGACCGATCGATTGAATCCGAAGGCTACGGGCCGAGCCGCCGTGCCGCCCCAGTCGAAGCGCACGAGCCGCGCGTCGTTGTAGACATACTTCGTGCTGGGCGTGCTTAGCGCATAAAGGGCCGATCCATCCGGCGCAAACTGCGGGTCCGAATAGCTCGCCTCGTCTGACGTCAGGCGCCGCGGTTCCCCGCCGCCGGCCGGCAATACGAACAATGCCTGGTAAACATCCGCGTGCGCGGCCTGGTCGCGCGCAGTCGTCGCGGTAAAGACGATGGCGCTGCCATCGGGCGACCAGGCGGCATCCAGCTGCTCTCCGTCGTTGTCCAGCTCCCCGCCAAAACCCCGGCCGCGCGAAAGATCCGTGCCTGCCAGCAGATCGCGGGACTCGCTGCCTCCGGCGAGCGATTGCAGCATCAGAGTTGGACGCCGCTCATCGAGCCAGCGATCCCAGTGGCGGATCGGAAATCCGTCGAACGCGCGCGCGTTGTATTTGCGCGCCTTGCGATCTTCGAGAAGCGTGCGGTTATCGGCGTCCGTCATCGCGCCCGGGAAAATCATGCTGGTGAACAGGAGCGCCTGCCCGTCCGGCCGCCATTGAGGCATCGCCGCGCCGGTGGACAGCGTGGTGACGCGCTGCGCTTCGCCGCCGCCGACGACGTCGAGCACGTAGATCTGGGACTCTTCGTCGCCGTCGCGCCTGGCCGCGAAGGCAATCCGCTTCGAATCCGGACTCCAGGCAGTGCCGGACTCGGATCCCTTGCTTGAAGTCAGCCGGCGGGGAGCCGCGCTGCCATCCGCCGGCACGAGCCAAAGATCGCTCGCTTTCTGATCTTCCACATAGGCCGGCTCCGCCACAGGCACAACGACCCAGCGCCCGTCCGGGCTCAGGACCGGCGTGCCGACGCGCTTCATGAGCCACAGGTCTTCGTGGGTGATCGGGTGGCGATCCGCGGCATCCGCCGCACAAGCGGCGCCAGCCGTCAGCAGCATGGTCATCAGAGCGAACCAGTGCTTCATGTCGTACCTCACGCGGGCCATTGCCGCGCCCGTACACTGCGCAGCATCCATGGCCGATCTGAATCGAGCTGCTCCTTGAACAGCTCGCCGCGCCCCTGCAACGGTGTCCAGTCAGTGAATGCGCCGACCAGCGACCCGAGATAGGGTCGCGCGACGTCGAGGCATTCCCGGAAATCGAGCTCGTCCGCCTCGCGCAATCCCTCGCGAGGGTGACGTATCGCCCAGATTGTCGCGGCCAGTGCACCTGCCGCCACCTGCAGGCAGGTCGCGTTGGTGTAGGCCACGTGTCGCCGCGCCTCGGCAATCGAGAGCTGCGACCCATACCAGTACGCATTTCTGGCGTGACCGGCGAGCAGCACGCCGAGTTCGTCCATGCCCGTGACGATCTCCGAGCTGATGATTCGCCGCGCCGGTTGCGGCTGCCAGCCACGACCCTCCAGTTCGAGCGCCGACAGCATCGCGTCGTCGCAAGGGTGATAGACGAACATGACCGTCGGCCGATATTCATATCGCGATCCCTGGCGCAGGGACAGGTAATCGGCAATCGAGAAGACCTCGTCATGGGTCATCAGCAGCCCCTGGAAGCCCCCGGATGAAGGCAGCCAACTGCGCGCAAATGTCGCGCCGCCGGGGCGGTGCAGGTATACCGAGCCGGAATTGCGGCGATGCCAGTGCGAAGCAGCCGGCTTGTCCGACTCCGCGGTGCCGAGCGACAGCTCGGTCGGCTGCATCAACTCGTCGATGAAGCCGTCGATCGACCAGGTATTGACGAATTCGTTCGGCCGCTTTGGCCGGTCGGTGGCCTGCGTGTCGCGCTCGGAAATCTGGATCAGCGTGACACCCAGATCGCGCGAGAGCGTGGCCCAGCCCGCGGCATCCGTGGGCTCTGCCACCGTCCGCTTGAGTCCGATCGCCAGGTCCAGTAGCGCCTGCTTGACGAAGTGCGAGACGAGACCGGGATTGGCGCCATGATCGACGACGGCAGTCGGCATGCCGGTGCCGATACGCTTGCGCAGCTTCAGCATGTTCTCGCGCGTGACGAAATTCGTGCGTTCCCGCATCGTCAGCATCGGGTTGTCGAAAACGCCAGGCCATGGCTCGATTGACGTGTCCACATAGAGCACGCCGTGATCCGAGCACCACTCGACGAGATCGACGCTCGAGACGTCCACCGAGAGATTCAGCAGCAGGTCTCCGGTTCGCAGCCGGCGCTTGAGCTCGCGCTGATAGGTTGCCGGCTTGAGGTGACAGTGCACGAACCGCGCCTGGTTCGCGGCCGCAAGAGTGCGCCCGCGTTCGCTCGCTTCGAGCACCGTCAGGCCGTCCTCAGGCAGGGCCAGGTGGCGGCGCAGAAGGGGCAATGCCGTCTGCCCGATGCTGCCGCAGCCGATCATCAGCACACGACCGGAGAACTCCGTGGGATCGATCCGGGTATTCGGCACCCGGGAACCCTAGCAAAGACGCGGCGGTTCTGCAGCCCGGACTGTGGGCGGGCGAGGTACAGCGGGGGTGGCATGCGGCGCAGGCATCAGCGCGCGCTCGATTTCCCTGAATCGCCCGACGATGTCGCCGCAGGCGATCATCGCAGCGCTCACGAGTGGGTGACTCGGGCATTCCCGATCGAGCCGGCAGACCAGATCGACCAGCGGGTCGACGTCCGCGCGGAGCCAGTCGATGATCCGTGCCGCCTGCGGCGACGACCGGCCTGACAGGTCCTGCAACTCATCGCGCAGGTCCCAGACGATGCTGGAGTCCAGCGAATCGAGCTGGTTGCAGAGTTCACGCATGCGGCGGTGGCCCTGACCCGCCTGATCCAGGCTGCGCAGCTCCGACCGCAACCAGCCGGACTGGCTCAACATCTGCTGCATCAGCGCGGAAATCCGCATTGCAAGGGAAGATCGCATGTCCGTCTCCAGGGTGCCTCGGCACCAGCGCGGACAGCATGCGGGGGCGGGTGGCTCAGGGCGCGAGCCAGCACCTTACTTCGGACGGATGCTTGCGGCGGTTTGGCCGAACAGGATCCGACGGGCCTCTTCGGTCATCAGATTGGTCTGGTAGGTCTCGGCTATGGCATAGGCACGCACGGTCGCCGGCCGGGCGCGAATCGCGTCGAACCAGCGCCGCAGCGCGGGAAAATCGTCCAGAGTCTGCTCCTGGCGTTTCCACGGCACGATCCACGGGTAACAGGCCATGTCCGCGATCGTGTACTCGTCGCCTGCGATGAACGCGCGATTCTCGAGTCTGCGGTCGAGCACGCCGTAAAGGCGGTTTGTTTCGTTGATGAAGCGCTCCATCGCGTACGGAATCTTCTGCTCGGCGTAGGTGACGAAGTGGTGATTCTGGCCAGCCACGGGCCC
>JANOSR010000052.1:0-3455 GCA_031415935.1 Steroidobacteraceae bacterium
TTCCTGCTCCGGCGTCATGACGGTCAGCCGCGCACCGATGCGATCGAGGTGCAGGCGCGCCACTTTTTCGTCGAGCTCCTTCGGCAATACGTAGACCTTGTTCTGATAGCGGTCACCATGCGCGAACAGTTCGATCTGCGCCAGCACCTGATTCGTGAAGGAATTCGACATCACGAATGAGGGATGGCCGGTGCCGCAGCCGAGATTCACCAAACGTCCCTCGGCCAGCACGATGATGCGCCTGTCATCCGGGAAAATGACGTGGTCAACCTGCGGCTTGATGTTCTCCCAGCGGTACTGCCTGAGCGACGCGATGTCGATCTCGCTGTCGAAATGGCCGATGTTGCAGACGATGGCCTGGTGCTTCATGCGCCGCATGTGATCGTGCGCAATCACATTCACGTTGCCGGTCGCGGTCACGAAGATGTCCGCCGACGCGCAGGCTTCGTCCATCGTGACAACCCGGTACCCCTCCATGGCCGCCTGCAGCGCGCAGATCGGATCGATCTCGGTGACCCAGACCCTGGCGCCGAGTCCGCGCAGTGACTGCGCACAACCCTTGCCGACGTCGCCGTAACCGGCGACGAGGGCGATCTTGCCCGCGATCATGACGTCGGTCGCGCGCTTGATGCCGTCCACCAGCGATTCGCGGCAGCCGTACAGGTTGTCGAACTTGGACTTCGTGACCGAGTCATTGACGTTGATCGCCGGGAATGGCAGCCGGCCGTCGGCAGCCACGCGATACAGGCGCTTAACGCCGGTCGTCGTCTCCTCGGTGACACCGCGGATTTCCTTGAGCCGAGTCGAGTACCAGCCCGGCTGCGATTCCAGGCGGCGCTTGATCGAGGCGTACAGCGACTGCTCCTCTTCATTGGCGGGCTTGGCGATGACGGCGGGATCACGCTCGGCCTCGGCGCCCAGCATCACGAGCAATGTCGCGTCGCCACCGTCGTCGAGGATCATGTTGGCGTGGCGCCCGGCAGGCCATTCGAAAATCCGGTGCGCGAATTCCCAGTACTCGTCGAGGGTTTCGCCCTTGTGTGCGAATACCGGAATGCCCGCCGCCGCGATCGCAGCCGCGGCATGATCCTGGGTCGAGAAGATGTTGCAGGAGGCCCATCGCAATTCGGCACCCAGGACCTTCAAGGTCTCGATCAGCACGGCCGTCTGGATGGTCATGTGCAGCGAGCCCGCGATGCGGGCGCCGGCGAGCGGCCGCGCGCATCCAAACTCGGAGCGCACGGCCATCAGCCCGGGCATTTCCGTCTCGGCGATCGCGATTTCACGACGGCCCCAGTCGGCCTGCGCGATATCACTGACCTTGTAGTCCTTGAACTTCGGGTTGATCACGGCATTCATGGTTATTCCTCTCCTTTGCGAGCGAGAGCGCCGTTGTCGATCGCAATCCCCGAGCCTGGCAGGCAGATGCCTGTTGCAACGCTCCTCGAGGATCGCGCCCCGCAGGGCGGGGTCGTCTAGAGTCCCGCGGCCTTCCTCAATGCTTCAGCGCGGTCGGTGCGTTCCCAGCTGAAAGCAGTGAAGGTCGAGCGGCGCTGCACCATCGCGCCGTTCGACTCCTCCTGCCAATGGTAGCTCGCCTCGTGGGGCTCGCGTCCGAAATGCCCGTAGGCGGCAGTGGCCCGGTACATCGGGTGGATCAGGTCCAGCATCTTCATGATGCCCCAGGGGCGCAGGTCAAAATGTGCGCGAACCAGCTTTTCGAGGCGCTCGTCGCTGACGCGGCCGGTCCCGAATGTCTGCACCGATATGGACGTGGGCTCCGCCACGCCGATCGCGTAGGAAACCTGGATTTCGCAGCGGCTTGCGAGCCCGGCCGCGACCAGGTTTTTGGCGACATATCGCGCCGCATAGGCCGCGGACCGGTCGACCTTGGACGGGTCCTTTCCGGAGAACGCGCCGCCGCCATGGCGCGCCATGCCGCCATAGGTGTCGACGATGATCTTGCGACCGGTCAGGCCGCAATCGCCGACCGGGCCGCCGATCACGAAGCGGCCGGTCGGATTGATGTGATACCGCGTGCGCCGGCTGAGCAGCTTCGCCGGCAGCACCGGCTTGATGATCTCCTCCATGACCGCTTCATGCAGGTCTTTCTGACGGAGTTCCGGCGCATGCTGGGTCGATAGCACGACCGCCTCGATGCCAACCGGCTTGTGATCTTCGTACAGGAATGTCAGCTGACTCTTGGCGTCGGGCCGCAACAGCGGCAGCTTGGGATTCCGCCCCTTGCGGACCTGCGCCTGGCGCTGGACCAGCTTGTGCGCGTAGTGAATCGGGGCCGGCATCAGCGCAGCCGTCTCGTTCGTCGCATAGCCGAACATCAGCCCCTGGTCACCGGCACCCTGGTCTTCCGGGTTCTTGCGATCCACGCCGCGGGAAATGTCGCTCGACTGCTTGCCGATGACATTGATGACGCCACAGGTGCGGCCGTCGAAACCAACCGTGGACGACGTGTAGCCGATGTCGCAGATGACATCGCGCACCAGTTCCTCGAGCTCGATCCAGGCGCGAGTCGTGATCTCGCCCGCCACGACCGCGACACCGGTCTTGACCAGGGTTTCGCAGGCCACGCGCGCGCGAGGATCGCGCGCCAGCAGGGCGTCGAGTACCGCGTCCGAAATCTGGTCGGCGACCTTGTCCGGGTGGCCTTCGGAGACCGACTCGGAGGTGAATAGATAACGGCTGGGCATCGAAAAATTATACCGCATCGGAGACAATGAACGGCTTTCCCACCAGGGGTACCTGATGCCCAGCCGCCGCGAGCTAGCCAACGCCATAAGGGCCCTCAGCATGGACGCGGTCCAACGCGCCAATTCCGGCCATCCGGGGATGCCAATGGGCATGGCGGACATCGCGGAAGTGCTGTGGAGCGATTTCCTGAAGCACAACCCGGGCAATCCGCGTTGGGCCGACCGCGACCGCTTCGTGCTGTCCAACGGCCACGGCTCGATGCTGCTCTATTCGGTGCTGCATCTCACCGGCTACCCGCTGGCGCTGGATGAGCTGCGGAATTTTCGCCAGCTCGGGTCGCGCACCGCGGGACACCCGGAGCACGAAATCGAGATCGGCATCGAGACCACCACGGGCCCGCTGGGCCAGGGCCTCGCCAATGCGGTCGGCATGGCGCTTGCCGAGAAGCTGCTGGCCGCCGAGTTCGACCGTCCCGGCCACGATATCGTCGATCACTACACCTGGGTATTCCTCGGCGACGGCTGCCTGATGGAGGGCGTTTCGCACGAGGCCTGCTCGCTGGCCGGCACCTGGGGTCTCGGCAAGCTGATCTGCTTCTATGACGACAACGGCATCTCGATCGACGGCGAGGTTGCCGGCTGGTTCACCGACGACACGCCGAAGCGCTTCGAAGCCTATGGCTGGCAGGTGATCCGTGCTGTGGACGGCCACGCTGCCGACGCGGTCACGCGCGCGATCCGCAAGGC
>JANOSR010000053.1:0-3681 GCA_031415935.1 Steroidobacteraceae bacterium
GCGACCTGAACTGGGACGTGGACGATATCGCACTGTCGGTGGACGGGCGTTATCTCGCCTATGTCGTCAACGAGGACGGTGCGAGCCGCCTGAAGCTGCGCGACCTCGAACGCGGTCGGGAGCTGGTCCCGCCTGCGCTGCCCTTCGGCGTGATCGGCGATATCGCCTTCGAGCCAAGCGGCCACCGACTCGCTTTCAGCCTGCAGACGCCGAGCGCGCCGTACGACGTCTGGGTCTATTCGCCGACGGACGGCGAACTCGTGCGCTGGACGCGCAGCGAGCTCGGCCCGCTCGATTCGTCGCGCCTCGTCGCACCAGCCCTCGTGCGCTACCCGAGCTTCGACCGCGTCGGCGGCAAGGCGCGCGAGATTCCAGCCTGGATCTACCGGCCAGCCGGGCCAGGGCCTTATCCGGTCCTGATCAACATCCACGGCGGACCCGAGGCGCAGTCGCAACCCGTCTTCAGCATCGCGACCCAGCAATGGGTCGTCGAGCTCGGCTACGCGGTGATCGCACCCAACGTGCGCGGCTCGACCGGCTACGGCAAGACCTACGTCGCGCTCGACAACGGCATGAGGCGCGAGGACTCGGTGCGCGACATCGGCGCACTGCTAGACTGGATCGCGAAGCAGCCGGATCTCGACGCGTCACGCGTCGTGGTGATCGGCGGCTCCTACGGCGGCTACATGTCGCTCGCTTCGATGACGCATTTCAACGACCGACTGCGTGGCGGCATCGACATCGTCGGCATCAGCAATTTCGTCACCTTTCTCGAAAGCACGGCGGAATATCGCCGCGACCTGCGCCGGCCGGAATACGGCGACGAGCGCGACCCGAAAATGCGCGAATTCCTGCAGCGCATCTCGCCGCTCAGCAATGTCGGGAAGATCACGAAGCCGATGCTGGTCGTGCAAGGGCAGAATGATCCACGCGTCCCGGTGACGGAATCCGAACAGATGGTCGCGAAGATCCGCACGAACGGCGGCGAGGTCTGGTACCTGGTCGGGCTCAACGAGGGCCACGGTTTCGCCAAGCGCGACAATGTCGACTACTACCAATGGGCGGTCGCGCTGTTCCTCGAAAAGCTGAAATAAACCGGCGTTTCGGCCAGGCTCAGTTGAGCTGCGGCGTGGAGAGCCCGGGCTGCTGCGCGAAATAGGCAGCGAGCGCCCGAATGTCGTCCTTCGTCAGCTGGCTCGCGAAGGTTCCCATGATCGGGTTCTGGCGCTTGCCAAGCCGGTAGTCGTTCAGCGCCTGCGCCAGGTAATCGGCGTGCTGGCCGGCGAGCGTGGGATTCTCGGGCAAGCTGCCGACGCCATCTTGACCATGGCAGGCCGTGCAGGCCGCCACGGTCGCAGGTGCCGTACCGACCGGATTCGCACCCGGGCGGGCGCGTTGCGGGCCCTGGAACCAGGCCGCCAGATCGGCGCGGTCCTGGGCCGACAGCGTTGACGCAAGGCCTCTCATGGTCGGATGCCAACGCGCACCAGTCTCATATTCCGCAAGCGCCGCGGCGATGTAGGCCGCGCTCTGGCCGGAAAGCTTCGGCACGGAGTATTTCGGGTACGCGTTCTTGTAGTTCTCGATACCGTGGCAACCCATGCAGCTGTAGGCAAGCTTGCGGCCACGCTCCGCGTCACCATCGTCCGCTAGCGCGGGCGCAGCGAGCAGCAGCGCGATGGCTGCGAATAGCGCCTTGCCGGCGGCGTCGAATCGCATCGGGTCTGTCTCCGGGTTGCGGCGCCAACCGGCGCTGCGGGCGGTCCGGAATATTAATGCAATTGCACTTACAACGCGTCCGCGATGTCCTGCATCAGGCCGTTGTCGCGCGGCTTGGTCGTCGGCGCATAGCGCTTGAGCAGGCGGCCGTCGCGGCCGATCAGGAATTTCTCGAAATTCCACTGAATGTCGCCCGGGTGGCCGTTCTCGGGATCGGTCAGCCAGACATATAGCGGATGACGACCGGTGCCATTGACCTCGAGCTTGGCGCTCATCGGGAAGGTCACGCCGTAGGTCGCCGAGCAGAAGGTCTGGATCTCTTCCTCGCTTCCGGGCTCCTGCGCTCCGAACTGATTGCAGGGAAAACCGACGACCGCGAAGTCTTCCTTCGCGAGTTCTTCGTGCAGTTCCTCGAGCCCCGTGTACTGGGGCGTCAGGCCGCAGCGGCTCGCCACATTCACCGCCAACACGACCTTGCCCTTCAGGTTCCCGAGCAGATCGGCGCCACCGCCAATGGAATTCACCTCGAATTGGAAGAAATTGCGCATCACGCACCTCCACGTGCTCCGTTACCGTCTGCTCGATGGCAGGCAACCGGCCTCGCGAATCATACCGTCATGCTGGCCGACCAGGAGCGTTGCCGGTCGCCAGGCCATGAGGTATGATCCAGGTATGAAATCCAATACCAAATCGAGCATCACCCTTCCGGCCGAGGAGCTGCAGCTGGTCGTCGCATTGCAGGCGAAGCTCAAGGCCAGGAGCAAGGTCGAGGTCGTCCGTCGCGGCCTGCGCCTGCTCAAGGAATCCACGGATCGCGAGTCTCTACGGCAGGCTTATCGCCAGGCCTCGGCAGCGACGCGCGCTTCGGTCGAAGCGGAGCTCTCGGAGCTCGATCACCTTGCCCCGGAAGGACTGGGCACGACTTGAGAATTCGCAGGGGAATCCTGTATCTGGCGGAGCTGAATCCGAGTCTGGGAACGGAAGCCGGCAAGACACGGCCAGTGCTCGTGATCCAGAGCGACCTGCTCAACGAAACCGGACATCCCTCAACCTGGATCCTGCCGTGCACGACGCGACGCACCGGACAGAACATGCTGCGGGTTCCACTCCCGAAGGGCATGGCTGGCAACCGCGAGGAGTGCGAGATCATGATCGATCAGAGTCGGGCGATTGATAACCGCCGTCTCGTTCGCATGCTCAAACCGCTGCCCCGCAGCATCTTGCGCGAAACGGAAGACAAGCTGCGCCGACTGGCGGAGCTATAGCGCTGCGCCCATCTCAAGCTTGCGCGGCTGCCTGCTGCGGCAGCCACACACCCGGTGTCCGCGGACACGGGGCCGGACACCGAGTCGGACGACAGCGCGCGGTGTGGTCAAGCCGCGAGGGCCCGCGGGCGAGCGAATGTCCGTTCTTCTGAGCGAGCCGTGGGCCGCCAGACCGGAGCGCCGCAACCCGCTACTGAAGCGCGAGATCCTTGCTGTAGGTGACGTTCATGACGTTGTCGTACCAGCCGGAGACGCGCGGCGCGACAAGGTGCTTGGACACGTAGAAGTAGAGCGGGATCAGGGGAACGTCGTCGAGAAGTTGCCGCTCAGCGGCTGCGAGCAACTGAGTGCGTTCGTCGCCGCTTGCGCGTGACGCTGCCGCGAGCGCCTGGTCGTAGGAGTCGTTCCGGTAGCGCGGCAGGTTGATGCCGAAGCCGCCTTTCAGAACCTGCAGGAACGAGTAGGCATCGTTGTAGTCGCCGATCCAGCTGCCGCGAAACAGAACGGTCTCGCGCGCATCGATCGCCTGCTTCAGCACGCGGAAATCCTCGGAGCGCAGGCTTGCCTCGACGCCCAGCTGCTCCTTCCACATCGCGGTGACCGCGAGCGCGATGCGATCGTGCACCGGGCTCTTGCTGTAGCGCAGCTCGACTGTGAGCGGTCGCTCCTTCAAGTAACCCGCCTCGGCATAGAGCCG